>JBMYYR010000022.1:0-32398 GCA_049609625.1 Flavobacteriales bacterium
ATCGACAATTAACTTGTTTATTTTCAGGAACTTACGACTTTCATCGTGTGCTGAAAAACTTCATGTATACGTACCTTCTCCATAATAGATTTAAGCAAAAAAAAGCAAGTCAAAATTGACTTGCTTTTTTTGTAATAAAATAAGACTAAACCTAAGCTAAAGCCTCAGCTCCACCAACAATCTCTAAGATTTCGTTGGTAATAGCAGCCTGACGCTGTCTGTTGTATTGTAATGTTAGATCTGCGTTAAGATCAGCAGCATTGTCAGTTGCCTGATGCATAGAGGTCATACGAGCGCCATGTTCTGAGGCATGAGAATCTAACAAAGCTTTATAGAACTGAATTTTCAATGATTTTGGAATCAAATCTTTTACAATCACTTCTTGCGAAGGTTCAAAAGCGTATTCTGTTTGGCTTGTATTTTCTTCAGTTTCGATGGTTTGAACGGGTAAAAATTGTTCAACCAAAACCTCTTGTGTTGCCGCGTTGATGAAATGGTTATAAACCAATTCTACACGATCGTATTCTCCTTCCAAGAATGCAGTCATTACTTTTTCGGCAATAACAGAAGATTTATCGAAATTTAATCCATCAAAAATCTTGATTTCCGAACCAAAAACCTGATAATCAGATCTGCTCCCGAAATCGGTCATTTTCTTTCCTATGGTCAACAAATCCACCTGAACGTCTTTATACGTCGTTGCTTTCAGC
The DNA here is from genome assembly GCA_049609625.1 of Flavobacteriales bacterium. Taxonomy (GTDB): domain Bacteria; phylum Bacteroidota; class Bacteroidia; order Flavobacteriales; family CAJXXR01; genus JBMYYR01. The sequence continues at coordinate 711 of JBMYYR010000022.1, forward strand.
TTGTTTACACGTTTCACGACATTCATATTGAAACCACCACAAAGTCCACGGTTTGAAGCAATATTGACTAACAAAACCTTTTTTACATCTCTTAGTTCCGAAAAACCGCCCGATTCATCTTGTTCTATCGAGGCACTCAAATTCTCTAAAAGTTCTTTGAGTTTGTCGGCATACGGTCGCATTTGTGTAATGGCATCTTGGGCACGTTTGAGCTTGGCAGCAGAAACCATTTTCATGGCACTGGTGATTTGCATAGTCGATTTTATCGACCCAATTCGTGTTCGTAATTCTTTTAAATTTGCCATAGTGCTGGTCGTTTAGAAATTCAAAAACCAAAAGCAGGTTTAGCTCCTTTTGGTTCTGATAGAGTTTTTTAAGCTTCGTATTTTGATGAAAGATCTTTGGCTACTTTCGCTAAGGTATCGGTAGCAAGGTCAGATAATTTACCTGCCTTAAGATCTGCCATAGCGTCGGCATGTTTAGCTTTCATATAAGCTAAAAATTCAGACTCAAAGTTTTTCATTTCAGAAACTGGTACGTTTGATACCATTCCTTTTGCTCCAAGATAAATGATAGCAACCTGATCTTCAACAGGATATGGTGAGTTTTGAGCTTGTTTCAAAATCTCAACATTTCGCTGTCCTTTTCCAATAACACGTAAGGTTGCGTCATCCAAATCTGAACCAAATTTAGCAAAGGCTTCAAGTTCACGGAACTGAGCTTGATCAAGCTTTAGCGTTCCTGATACTTTCTTCATCGACTTAATTTGTGCCGAACCACCAACACGCGATACCGAGATACCAACGTTAATTGCCGGACGAACACCAGAGTTAAATAAATCAGATTCTAAGAAAATCTGACCATCTGTAATCGAAATTACGTTTGTTGGAATATAAGCCGAAACGTCTCCCGCTTGTGTTTCAATAATTGGAAGTGCAGTAAGCGAACCACCACCTTTCACATGTCCTTTTAAGGATTCTGGAAGGTCATTCATACCTGATGCAATCTCATCTGAGTCATTGATTTTTGCCGCACGCTCAAGTAATCTTGAGTGAAGGAAAAATACATCTCCAGGGTAAGCCTCACGACCTGGTGGACGACGAAGAAGTAATGAAACTTCACGGTAGGCAACGGCTTGTTTAGATAAATCATCATAAACAATTAATGCAGGTTTTCCTGTGTCTCTAAAATATTCGCCAATGGCAGCACCTCCAAACGGAGCGTAGAACTGCATTGGTGCAGGGTCAGAAGCGTTGGCAGCTACAACAACGGTATAAGCCATTGCACCAGCGTCTTCTAATGTTTTTACAATTCCTGCAACGGTCGATCCTTTTTGTCCGATCGCTACATAGATACAGAATACTGGTTCTCCAGCATCATAAAATTCTTTTTGGTTGATGATAGTGTCAATAGCAACCGTTGATTTTCCGGTTTGTCTATCTCCAATAATCAACTCACGCTGACCTCTTCCGATTGGAATCATCGAGTCAATCGCTTTGATTCCTGTTTGAAGTGGCTCAGTTACTGGCTGACGATAAATTACACCTGGGGCAGTACGCTCAAGGGGCATTTCGAAAAGTTCACCTTGAATAGCACCTTTTCCATCAATTGGATTTCCGAGTGTGTCCACAACACGTCCTAAAAGTCCGTTTCCTACTTTTATGGAAGCAATACGCTTGGTTCGTTTGGCAACGTCACCTTCAGCAATAGTTGTCGATTTTCCTAAAAGTACACAACCAACGTTGTCTTCTTCAAGGTTTAGGGCAATGCCTTGTAGTCCAGATTCAAACTCAATAAGCTCTCCATATTCTACATTCGACAAACCATGTAAACGGGCAATACCATCACCAACGTTCAATACGGTTCCTACTTCTTCTAACTCGCTGTGGCTCTTTGTTCCTGCCAACTGTTCTTTTAGGATGGCAGATACTTCTGCCGGATTCAATTTAGACATCTTTACGCTTTTGTATCAAGGTTCGACTCAAATTCTCTTTTCAAGGCAGATAGTTGGTTAGACACGCTGTTATTGATGCGTTTGTCTCCAATCTGCAAAATAAATCCTCCAATAATCGAAGGATCGATGTGTTCTGTAAGTTCTATTTCTCCAGAATGTGTTTGTTTCACTAATGCAATCACTTTAGCTCGGAAGGTATCATCAATATCGCTTGCGGTTGTGAGGACAACTTCTTGGATGTTTTTTGATGCTTTGTAAAGCTGAATATAGTTTTGAGCAACAAGATCGAGAAGTGCTTCTCGTCCGTTCTCACACAATCCTTTGGTCATCGAGTTGCTAAGTTCCGAGCATGAGCTTTCGAAAATAGACTTAAGCACTGTGGCTTTTTTCTCGGATGAAATAACAGGGTTTCTGAGGGCAGAAAGCAAATCAGGATTGTCATCTAATGTGCTTAAGATGAGTTCCATGTCTTTTTGAACCGCTTCAGAAACGTTTTGGGTTTCCGAAAGATCCAATAAGGCATCTGCGTATCTCAGGGCAATGCGTTGATCTTGCATAGTGTTTAGTTCAAGTTAGTGTCTTGCAACAGGCTTTCAACCAATTCGGTTTGTTTGGCTTTGTTACTCAACTCAGATTTTAAAACTTTTTCAGCAATCTCGAGTGAAACGCTTGCCATTTGCTTTTTCATATCAGCAAGTGCAGCTGTTCGCTCGTTGGCAATAGCTTCTTTGTTTTGAGCCATGATTTTTTCAGCTTCAGCTGATGCCGATTCTTTAGCTTCTGCTAAAATATTGGCTCTCATTTCTCGAGCTTCTTTCAAAACGGCATCGCGCTCTGCTTTGGCTTCTCTCAAAACTTGTTCGTTGTTTGCCGAAATGTTTTCCATTTCTTTTTTGGCTTGTTCTGCCGATTCTAAAGCGTTTTTGATGCCTTCTTCTCGAGCATCTAAAGATGCAATAATGGGTTTCCAAGCAAATTTTACTAACAATAAAATTAGTACAATCAAAAAGAAAGCTTGCCAGAAAAATAGTCCTAATGAAAAATCGTTAATTAATTGTTCCATTTTGTGTGGTTTGTTTTAAAACTTTTGTTTAATTCATAATATTAAGCTTGAGTGAAGGAGCTAGCCTCAGTCGCTCAAGCTTAATGTTTTGAAATTGGATTATTTTCCTAAGATAAAAGCACCGAATGCTAAACCTTCAAGAAGGGCTCCAATAATAATCATTGCAGTTTGGATTTTTCCAGCAGCTTCTGGTTGACGAGCAATAGCTTCCATTGCTGATCCACCGATCTTTCCTAGACCGAGTCCACCACCGATTACGATTAATCCTGCTCCTACTAAATTTGGGATTTCCATGATTAAGGGGTTTTAAAAATTAAACAAAAATAGCGTTTATATAGGTTAGTATATGTCTAATGTCCATGTTCTTCTACTGCCATTCCTATAAATAGTGATGAGAGCATAGTGAAAATATAGGCCTGTAAGAAAGCAACTAATAGCTCTATTACAGAAATAAATAAGGTAAATATTACGGATAAGCCGAGGCCACCAGCAAGTGATTCAAACGTAAAAATCAAACCAATAAGTGTCATAATAATAACGTGCCCTGCAGTTATGTTTGCAAACAAACGCAACATCAAAGCAAATGGTTTTGTAATTGTTCCCAGTAACTCAATTGGAATAAGGAATAGTTTCATGATCCAATGTACTCCTGGCATCCAAAAAATGTGTCCCCAATAGTTTTTGTTTCCACTAAATTGGGTAATAAAGTAAGTGAAAAGAGCCAAACATAAGGTTACAGCAATATTTCCGGTAACATTTACACCAAGTGGTGTCATCCCAAGAAGGTTAAGCATCCAAATAAAGAAAAACACAGTAAGTAAATAGGGCATAAACTTACGGTATTGCTTTTCGCCGATGTTTGGTCTGGCGATATCATCACGCACATACAACACAAGTGGCTCTAATACACGTCCGAATCCTGTTGGTATCGGATTCTTTTTATAGGATTTTGCCAATTTAGTGAATAGTAAAAGCATAATCAATCCGATAAGAAAGATTGAAAATACGTTTTTGGTAATCGATAGATCGAACATAATCTTTTTGGCGTTCAATGGATGTGGATGTTCCGCATTATCCATTTTTAAAACGCTTTCTCCTGAATTAAGTTCGTAAATTTTTCCGTGATATTTTACAAATTTTCCGTCGCTATGCTCTACAACGACTTTCCCAGCATCGTCATGATGAAATTCTGAAGACATGAAAGCAACTAAGCCTTGCTCTGCACATAAAATTACTGGAAGAGGAAAACCGTAATGCGCACCTGTTTCGGCATTAGAAAACAAATGGAAATCATGCGCATCTTTTAGGTGATGCATGATAAATTCGTTGACTGCCGATTTTTTCTCATCCGTTCCACGATCTGCCAGAATACCTTTTCCAGCTTCGTTAGAAGATGTTGAGCTAGCATAAGAGGTCGACACAGAAACCAAAACTAGTAGACTGAAAAGGAATGTTTTAAAAAATACGTTTCTTACCATCATAGCGAGTCAAACGGGGGTTAAATTTTTTTTTGCAAATGTAGCTAATAATTTGAAAACTCAAAGCGTTTAGCTGAGCGACTTTGTGTTTATTTTTAAATAGTTTTTAACCTACTGATTATTATTGATTTAAGTTTGAAATAAATCTTAAAAAAACCTTTAGATTTTAAAACTAAACTCTAAAGGTTTTTGGATTGACTTAAATGCTTGTAAATTCGAGCTTATCGACTCAAAAACATACGTCGTTCGGCGTAGATTTTTTTGAAGAATGGATCTTTTAAATCATCGATAAAGTAGATTTTTTCTCCTGTTGATTTCATTTCTGGCCCTAGTTCTTTATTGACTTTCGGAAATTTATCGAATGAAAATACAGGAACTTTGATGGCGTAGCCTTTTTTGACTGGTTTAAAATCGAAATCTGTAACCTTGCTTTCGCCCAGCATGATTTTTGTGGCATAATTCACATAAGGCTCTTGGTAGGCTTTGGCTATAAAGGGCACGGTTCTCGAGGCTCTTGGATTGGCTTCGATGATGTAAACTTTGTCATTTTTTACTGCAAATTGAATGTTGATTAGTCCAACGGTTTTCAATTCGAGGGCAATTTTGTGGGTATGGCTGATGATTTGATCCATCACTAAGTCGCCAAGTGTGAACGGCGGAAGTACCGAATTGGAATCGCCTGAGTGGATCCCACAAGGCTCTATATGTTCCATAATTCCTAAAATATACACGTTTTCTCCATCGCAAATGGCGTCGGCTTCGGCTTCAATAGCGCCTTCTAAATAGTGGTCCAGCAAAACTCTATTTCCCGGAATAGATTTTAATAAATCGACCACATGATGCTCGAGTTCTTCTTCGTTGATAACAATCTTCATACCTTGACCTCCAAGTACATAGGATGGACGAACCAGTATAGGGAAATCTAAGGTTTTAGCCAAATCGAGTGCTTCCTGAGCCGTTTCGATAACGCCGTATTCTGGAAAAGGAATGTCGTTGGCTTTCAATAAATCAGAAAAACGACCACGATCTTCGGCAAGATCTAAGGCGTCATAACTTGTTCCAATGATTTTGATGCCGTATTTATCTAATTTTTCAGCAAGTTTTAAGGCCGTTTGTCCACCAAGTTGCACAATAACCCCTTCTGGTTTTTCATGTTGGATGATGTCATAAATATGTTCCCAAAATACAGGCTCGAAATACAATTTATCAGCCGTATCGAAATCCGTTGAAACGGTTTCAGGATTACAGTTAATCATGATGGTCTCGTAACCACATTCTTTGGCTGCCAAAACGCCATGTACACAGCAATAATCAAACTCAATACCTTGTCCGATTCGGTTTGGACCCGAGCCTAAAACAACAATTTTTTTCTTGTCGCTAACTTTGCTTTCGTTGTGTTGGAGCGCAACAGCGTTTTGACCTTGAGCTTTTGGTTCGAAGGTAGAATAGTAATACGGTGTGCTGGCTTCAAATTCGGCAGCACAGGTATCAACAAGTTTATAAACACGCTGAATATCAAATTCTTGACGTTTTTTGTAAACCTGACTTTCAAGACAATTCAATAAATTGGCAATCTGACGATCTGCCAAGCCTTTCATTTTGGCTTCCAGTAATTGATCGTGCGTTATAGTGTCGAGCGAAAGGGTTTCGATTTCTTTTTCAAACACTACCGTTTCTTCCATTTCTCTCAAAAACCACTTGTCGATCATGGTAATTTCTTGAATTTTGTTCATCGAAATACCCAATCGGATGGCATCATAAATTCTAAAGACGCGATCCCAAGACGCGTTGGCTAAAGCATCCAAAACCTTATTTTGATCCGTCCAGTATTTTCCATCGGCACCTAAGCCATTTCGCTTAACTTCAAGCGATTGACAAGCTTTCTGGAGGGCTTCCTGGAAACTTCTCCCAATTCCCATCACTTCTCCAACCGATTTCATTTGTAAGCCTAAAGTACGGTCGCTGCCTTTAAATTTATCAAAATTCCAACGTGGAATTTTTACGATTACATAATCTAAAGTTGGCTCAAAAAAGGCTGAAGTTGTTTTTGTAATCTGATTTTTAAGTTCATCCAAAGTGTAACCCAAAGCTAATTTTGCAGCAATTTTGGCTATCGGATAACCTGTTGCTTTTGAGGCTAGAGCCGATGATCTCGATACTCGTGGATTGATTTCGATGGCAACAATGTCTTCGTTTTCATCGGGACTTACGGCAAATTGAACGTTACATCCACCTGCAAAATCGCCAATAGAACGCATCATTTTGATGGCCATATTTCGGAGTTTCTGGAAGGTAGTATCCGAAAGGGTCATGGCTGGCGCAACGGTAATCGAATCTCCGGTATGGATTCCCATCGCATCCATATTTTCGATAGAGCAAATGATAATGACGTTATCATTTTTATCTCTAAGCAACTCTAACTCATACTCTTTCCATCCAAAAAGTGCTTTATCAATCAATACTTCGTGGATTGGCGAAGCGTGTAAACCGTTTTGAAGGGCTTGCTCAAAATCTTCTTTATTATAAACAAAAGAAGCACCCGAACCGCCTAAAGTAAACGATGGGCGAATCACCAAAGGAAATCCTAATTCTTGAGCAATTTTCTTTCCGCTCAAAAACGATTTTGCAATTTTTGCTGGCGCAACCGGAATGTCAATTTTATTCATCAACTGACGGAATTGCTCGCGGTCTTCGGTAATGTTTATGGCGTCGATATCTACACCAATAATCTGAACATTATGTTTTGTCCAAACCTCATCTTTATCAGCTTCGATACATAAGTTTAACGCTGTTTGTCCACCCATCGTTGGCAAAACAGCATCAATATCAGGATGTTTTTCAAGAATATATTCGATGGATTCAACCGTCAAAGGTTTCAAATACACATGGTCTGCCGTTACCGGATCGGTCATAATGGTTGCCGGATTGGAGTTAATCAGCGTTACTTTGATGCCTTCTTCTCGGAGAGAACGCGCAGCTTGTGATCCAGAATAGTCAAATTCGCAAGCTTGTCCGATGACAATAGGTCCACTTCCGATGATTAGTACAGATTTGATTGAATTATCTTTTGGCATATCGATATAAATTGAATGGGCTGGTTTGGGTTTTAGTCTAAAAAAAAGGTCTTAATGAAATGTATATTTCAATTAAGACCTTTTAAATGTGTTTAAAGATAAGCAACTTATCGTTTATGACGAGTTTCACAAGAAACAGTTAGTTTCTTTCTTCCTTTTGCACGTCTTCTAGCGAGAACTTTACGTCCGTTTGCTGATGACATTCTGTCCATAAATCCGTGCTTGTTTTTTCTCTTTCGGTTCGAAGGCTGGTAGGTTCTTTTCATTTCAGAAGTTATTTAGCTCTATGCTGTTGTGTTTGGTTCAATAATTCGGTGGGCAAAGATAAGCGAATTATTTAGGAACATCAAAATTATTTGAAAAGTATTTTACGATTCTTTATATTCCCATCTTCAAAAACATCTTGTTTGATGTAAATTTGATTGGTTTTAGGCTCAGAAACCTGCTGTCCGAGTAGGTTTATATAGTTCGTGTGTTTTAGTTTTGATGTCGAATTTGAAGTCATATTAACATCATCCACACCGATGGAAGGTATGGTCTTGAAACCTAGTGTTTCCGAAAGTTGGAAACTGCTACCAGAGTTTAAAACGGTATTGGTTAGGTTATCCAAAATTTTGAATGAACCTTCGCCATTGCTACAGCATAAGCCATCGCCATAAGAATCATAAACCTGAAAAGTGTAACAATGGTTGGCTTCGAGCGCAAACTCGTAGATATGCAAACCTCCAGCAAGCCCTACAATGGTTCCGTTTGCACCCAAACCAGCAGAATCGATGTAGCTACCTAAGGTATTGTCGATGAGATGCCAAGCGGTTTCTTCGGGGTAATTGTCGGTTTGCAGCTCAATACGTATCGACGTTCCTGAACTGGCATTGGTTTCTGTCAACGTTATAGCCGCTGTATTATTGAGTTCGTTTTCGTTGCTTTGGTTTGGAATGAGATTGATATCGACAATAGAATCCCCTATGTCATTCGAGGTGTAATACAAACTAATAGCAAGTCTGGATTTGGGATTGAGCGTGTTGCTCACGGTAAAAAGGTCATAAAAACCATTTGGCGAACTTATTTCGACATCAAATCCGTTTGAAAGTATTGATGTTCCTGTGTTTTGAACATCCAAAACTATACTGTTTGTGCCATTACAGGCATTAAAATCAACTTTATATAAGTCTAAATCATACATTGTGTCGAAATCTAAGGCCTCTAAAATACCTTGATTTAGAACACTAAGATAATCGGGATCGTTGGAAAAATTAGAGGTAACTTGATAGCTCTTGTCTGGAGCAATAAAAATATACGTGGGACTTTGTGTGATGATATCATCCAAAAAAGCATCTAAACCACTAAGATTTACAAGCGGATAATGTATTTGCCAATCTTCATTAAGCTCTACCAAGTCTATTGGTGTGTTTGAAAACTCGATACCAATCTGATAAAGCACATCGTGTTGTTCTTGATAGACCTCATGTATATGATTGAGGTATTGTACTTCGTTTTTACATTCTAAGCTATACGGCGACATAAAGCTGAGCAAAACCGCTTTGCCATCATTAAGCTGTTCGTACAGATTGTGAGACTGGCCGTTTATATCAGTAAATGTATAATCGGGAAACGTCGTAGAATACGACTGACTACTAATGTGGGTGTTGTGGCTAGCTTTGGTTTGACCAGACTCAACGTGTATTTGCCTTATGGGATCCTGCTCTACAGAATCAGTATTATATTGAGCTAAGCTGAACTGAGAAACAAGCAAAAGACTATAGAAATAAAAGTGTAGTTGCATTTAATGAGGATTTTTTGAGTCTGTGTCTGTGATTCTAAAATTCATCAAACTGTATGCCAAAACTAAAAAATCCGATTGACTTAACAAACGGATTTCAACTTATTTTTGGGCTTAGATGTATCGCTTTTAGAAGCGGTCTTTGTCCGCAAAATGAAAGCTAGCTTCGAGTTCTGCATTTTCATCAGAATCTGAACCATGAACCGCGTTGGCGTCAATAGATTCAGCAAAACGGGCACGGATGGTGCCTTCGGCAGCTTCTTTTGGGTTTGTAGCTCCAATCAAGGTTCTGAAATCGGCAACAGCGTTGTCTTTTTCAAGAACTGCAGCCACAATAGGGCCAGAAGTCATAAACGAAACTAAGTCGTTGTAGAATGGTCTTTCGGCATGCACGGCATAGAAACGCTGAGCATCTTCGGTAGACATTTGATACATACGCATAGCTGTGATGTTGAATCCAGCTTCGGTAATTTGATTCAAGATAGCGCCGACGTGCTTGTTTTTTACTGCATCGGGCTTCAACATTGTAAGGGTTTTATTTCCAGTCATGTTTGGCTTAAGTTTTGTAATTTTTGGCGAAAGTACGAATTAATTTAAGACTCGATATAAGCTTGATTGAAATTTTAGACACCTTTTAGTTCAACTTTTGTAAAAAAAGCCACTCCAATAACCAACGCTAAAGCTTCTTTAATGCAGGATATTAAAGAAGCTGTAGAAGAATTAATCTTAGTAAAAGAAGGTAAATTAGAAGCTCGTAACGCAGAAGATTTAATCAATGAGCTATAGCGTTAAAGCCTTACCAAGTTTTGAAAAGAATTTAAAAAATTGGCTAAAAAATATCCATCTCTAAAAGCTGAATAACGTGAGTTCAACGCAAGGAAATCACGTAATCAGTTGATATTAAAAGTCTTAATTCAATCTTCTTCTTTTTTTAGAACCTAAATGGTCTTGTAGAACCCTGACCTATTTTTAAAAGGCATTAAAATCGTAACGAAACCTTAGAGAAATGGCTTAGCTGGAGCGATAGCGGAAGATCCAGCCATTGAACTTAGGTTTTGTATAGGTTTTGATGGGTTTTAAAAATAAGTCTTGAATTTTCTTTGTTTCGTTTCTTTGCTTCAAGGCAAAGAAATGAAAATCATAGCGATAGCGTCGGAAAATAATAAAAGTCTTACATCGAACTCACGCTGAATATGTAACCTTAATTCAGTCTTTAAAAGAAAATCCAGAACAGGGAAAAACACTCGGCAAAAACTGCTTTAAAATACAGCTTGTACCAAGCTAAAAAAATCACATGCGCTCCGGAACATCAATACCGAGCATAGCTGTAGCTGTTTGTATGGTTTCGGCTACTTTTTTGCAGACCAAAATCTTAAAATGTTTATGCGCTTTGTCCTCCAAACTCAAAATTGGTGAGTTCTGATAAAAATGATTAAAGGTTTTTACTAAATCGTAAGTATAGTTGGCAATAACGGCGGGCTATGCTCTTCGGCAGCTTGCTGAATGGTTTGTGGATAGTCGTGTAGTTTTGCCAAAAGATCGATTTCATATTCATCAGGTTCAACCTGAGAAACATCAGCTGTAGCTGAACCATATTTTCTCAGAATTGAGCAAATTCGGGCGTGAGCATATTGAATAAAAGGCCCAGTGTTTCCTTGCATATCAATCGACTCATTCGGATTGAACAGCATACGTTTTTTAGGATCTACTTTCAGAATAAAATAGTTGAGAGCGGCACGTCCTATTTGTTCGTACAACACATCTTGTTCTTCTAAACTAACGCCTTCATACAAACCACGTTCGTCACCTTGAGCTTTGGCTGTCAGATACATACTCTGCATAAGTTCATCGGCATCAACTACAGTTCCTTCTCGGCTTTTCATTTTTCCAGAAGGTAAATCGACCATTCCATAACTTAAATGCGAACAGTGTTTTGCCCAATCGTAATTGAGTTTTTTTAAGATAGAAAACAAGACTTTAAAATGATGATTCTGTTCATCTCCAACGGTGTAAATCATCGAATTGAAACCAAAATCTTTATGGCGTTCAATCGCCGTTCCGATGTCTTGCGTGATGTAAACTGAGGTGCCGTCGGCACGTAAAAGAATTTTTTCATCCATCTTTTCGTCTGATAAATCGCACCAAACCGAGCCATCTTCTTTTTTGAAAAACAGTCCTTTTTCTAAGCCTTCATACACACAATCTCGACCTAAAATATAGGTTTCACTTTCGTAATAATTTTGATCAAACTCAATACCCATACGCTGATAAGTACTTTCAAAACCTTGATAAACCCATTGATTCATGGTTTTCCAAAGCGCCACGGTATCGGCATCGCCATTTTCCCAATTTATCAACATAGCTTTAGCTTCTTTTAGTAAAGGAGCTTCATCTTTAGCTTGTTTTTCTGGCATGCCGTTTTCAATAAGCTCTGCCATTTCTTTTTTGTATTCCTGATCGAAACGTACATAATATTTTCCGACCAAATGATCGCCTTTCAATCCTGAAGTTTCGGGTGTTTCACCTTCGCCAAATTTTTGCCAAGCCAACATCGACTTACAAATATGAATTCCACGGTCGTTGATCACCTGAACGGCCTTTACTCGACGACCAGCCGACTTCAAAATTCGAGCAACCGAAGACCCTAATAAAATGTTTCGGATATGCCCCAAATGCAAAGGTTTGTTGGTATTTGGAGAAGAAAACTCGACTAAAACAAGTTCGGAATCTGATTTAGCTTCACATAAACCAAATTGATTTTGCGTACTGATGGTTTCTAAAAATTGTTTCCAATAGTCGGATGAAATACTCAAGTTTAGAAAGCCTTTTACGACATTGAAACCAACAACCAAAGCCGAATGTTCCATCAAATAGTCGCCGAGTTCTTGGGCTACAGCTTCGGGTTTTTTTCGGGCTTGTTTCACAAAAGGAAAAACCAAAAGGGTGATATTACCTTCAAATTCTTTCCGTGTTTTTTGGAAACTTAAGCTTGGAGAGTCTATCGAATATAAGGATTGAAGTGCCGTGTTGAGCACTTCGGAGAGTTGTTGTTCTAAAGGATTCATTCTAGTTCGTTTGAATTTGTTGGTAGACGTAGTCTAAAATACCGAAGGCTGTTTCTGCCATCACATTGCCTTTTTTGTCGAGTGTTGGATTGATTTCCACCATCTCGAAACAGGCTACTTTTTGACTTTGGAAAAAATAATACATCAATTTTTCGACTTCAACTCGGGTCAGACCATTTAGAACGGGCGTTCCCGTACCTTCAGAAATGGCAGAATCCATCGAGTCAACATCAAATGAGATGTAAAGGATATCGCAATCCTCAAGTTGGCTTAAGGCTTCTTGAGCACAAGCTTTCTGACCTCTTCGCCTAATTTCTTCTACCGTATAATTTTTCAATCCGAGTTTTTCCATCATCAAATCTTCCTCTATTTCGGTGTCGCGGACAGCAAAATAAATGAGATCTTGAGCCTGAATTCGTGGATTTTCTCCACATATAGACGACCAAATCGCTTTTGTTTCCTCAGAAACGTTTTTGTTTCTAACAAATTCTGTGTTCGTTTCGTCGAGTTTCAGAGCGGTGGCTAAAGGCATGCCATGCACATTGCCACTCGGCGTGGTATAAGGCGAATGGATATCGGCGTGTGCATCAATCCAAAGCACTCCAATACGTTGGTCTGGATAGGCTTCCGCCAAACCTTTTAGTGTACCGCCAGCAGTGGAATGTGCTGCCGAAATAATCAAAGGAAATTGCTCGTTATCAATAACTTGCTTTAATGCTTTAGCTGTGCATTTATAATTCTGCTCAATGCCATTGAGGTATTTTGCTGTAGGGTCATCAAAAGGCCGCATCAGCTGATCATTCGTGTGTTCTATTTCAATAATTGGACTATCGAAAAATTGAGGTTTAGAAGCCAAAGAAGCTACCCAAAGCGCATCAAACCCGAGGCTTGCACCACGAGTTCCTGCACCCAATTCCGACATATTTTTTAGTATACTAATCGATTTCATAAGCAAATTTTTGAAGCCTCAAAGATAAGTCTTTTTGGCTTTGGTTTTGATGAAAACTGGTTTTGACTTTTAGGCTCATAGAGCATGTTGGCCGTATTTTATTCAAAAATCATCAAAACTAAAGCTATGAATTGATTTTACTATCTGGAATTTCTAGCCTTAGAACCACTCCTAAGGCTGAGAAAAATGCAAGTTTACTAGTTGTCCCAAATCGTCGCTTCAAAATGGGCATGGTTGTAGAAGTTCTGACCATTCACTTGCTCATTGTTACTTATACCACCCAGATAACCAACGCTATAACAGTTTTGGTTTTTGATTTCTGAAATTTCTCCAGCTTCACAATCTCCCGGAAAAAAGACATAAACATATTCGCCTTGATACCAATATTTATCTACTCGAGCAAAATCATAACAAGCGATGTATTGAGCAAAATAATCGACTTCTTCATCAATACAAGAATAGTAGCCGTTGCCTCCCGTATCATTATCATTAATCTCTATAACACAAGATTGTAAACTCAACATAGCCAAACTTAAAGTAATCCAAAGTGCTTTCATAATATAAAGGTTTTACAACATGCTCAGACTGATACTTTATCAGAAATTGTATGCTTTTTTTAATGTTTGATAACTAAAACAAGTATTGTGCCAAAAAAAATGGCTAGTGAATTTTCACTAGCCATTTTATTGATTATCAGGTTATTATAAAATTAATCTCTTCTTGGTCTTCTATCATCTCTGCGGTTTCTGTTGTCAGAACGTGGTTTACGTACGGGCTCAACATAACCTTCAGGTTTTTCGATTAAAGCTTTCGCTGATAGTTTAAGTTTCTTTGTTTTTGGATCTACACCAATCAACTTAACATCAACAAAATCACCTTCTTTAAAGATACCGTCCATAGAATTTAGACGTTCCCACTTGATTTCTGAAATATGTAATAAACCTTGAGTTCCTGGGTTGATTTCAACAAAAGCTCCAAAATCCACAATGTTTTTAACTTCAGCATGGTAAACCGTTCCAACTTCTGGAATAAACGTGATGTCTTTGATGCGCTGGATGGCGTCGGCCATTTTCTCCGATTCTGTTCCAAGAATCTGAACAACACCTTCGTTCCCGTCTTCTTCGATGGTGATGGTTGTTCCGGTATCAGCCTGTAAACCTTGGATAATTTTTCCACCTGGACCAATCACAGCACCAATGAAATCTCCAGGAATACGGATAACTTCCATACGTGGCGCATATTCTTTTACATCAGATCTTGAAGCTGAAATCGTATCAGTCAATTTCTCTAAAATATGTAATCTACCATCTCTTGATTGCTCTAGTGCCGCACTCAAAATTTCATAAGACAAGCCTTTTACTTTGATGTCCATCTGACAAGCCGTAATTCCTTTCGATGTTCCAGTAACTTTGAAATCCATGTCGCCAAGGAAATCCTCATCACCTAAAATATCAGAAAGTACAGCAAATTTTCCAGATTCTTGATCTGTAATCAATCCCATCGCAATTCCAGATACAGGTCGAATCATTTCGACACCAGCATCCATAATAGCCATCGTACCAGCACAAACCGTTGCCATAGACGACGATCCGTTTGATTCTAAGACATCAGAAACTACACGAACGGTGTATTTACTGTCTTTTACCATTGGAGCTAAAGCGCGCTGAGCCAAGTTTCCGTGACCAATTTCACGACGACTCGTTCCTCTCAACGGACGAGCTTCTCCTGTAGAGAATGGTGGGAAATTATAATGTAAATAGAATGGTTCCGAATCCGATTTTGACACTTCGTCAATGCGGTTTACGTCCATACTTGTACCCAATGTTACGGTAGCTAAGGCCTGAGTTTCTCCACGTGTGAAGACTGCCGAGCCGTGTACCGAAGGTAAATAATCGATCTCACAAACGATTGGTCTGATTTCAGTTGTTGAACGTCCATCTAAACGAATACCGTCATTTAATACGGTTTGACGAATAACTTCTTTTTTCAGTTTCCCGAAATAGGTTTTATATTCTTCGCCGTGTGCTTCTTTATCTTCTTCGCTCAAGCCATCCATAAACTCAGTGAACAATGCTGAAAATCCTTCAGTACGTTCTACTTTTGATGTCCCTGATCGTGAAATTTCTCTTAATCTATCTCCCGTAGCTTGTTCAAGAGTATTGTAAAGCGCTTCATTAAACTCAGCTACTTCAATGTCTCTTTTTGGATAGGCATTTCCTGCGGCTTCTGCTAAAGCTAACTGAGCTGCACATTGAAGTTTGATGGTTTCGTGAGCTACAGAAATAGCTTCAATCATCTCATCTTCAGAAACTTCGTCCATTTCTCCTTCAATCATCATGATGCTGTCTGCCGAAGCTCCAACCATCAAATCGATATCGGCTTCTTTTAGAGCTTCAAAAGAGGGGTTAATTACAAACTCACCTCCGATTCTTGCTACTCTAACTTCAGAAATTGGTCCATCGAATGGAATGTCTGAAAGCGCTAAAGCTGCCGAAGCGGCAAAACCTGCAAGTGCATCTGCTGCTACTTCTGGGTCATAACTCATCAACTGAATCATCACCTGAGTTTCGTTATGGTAGTTCTTTGGAAATAAAGGTCTTAGAACACGATCTACAAGTCGCATTACTAAAATTTCATTGTTGTTTGGTCTTCCTTCTCGTTTGATGTAACCACCTGGGAATTTTCCTGCGGCAGCAAATTTTTCACGATAATCAACGGTAAGTGGTAGAAAATCGATGCCAGATTTTGCTTCATGGCTCGATACTACGGTTGCCAAAAGCATGGCTTTTCCCATAGAAACAACCACGGATCCGTGGGCTTGACGCGCTAAACGTCCTGTTTCTAATGTAATTTCTCTTCCGTCGGGTAGTTGTACGGTTTGTACTTTGATGTTTTGCAACATAATTTTGATATTTTATCTTCGTCGATGTTTGATAAACCGTATGCTTATCAAACCTTTGTATCTGAACTAGATACATGTTTTTTTTACTATAGTCTATAGCAAAGCTTAGATACTAAAAAAGGCAATTTATTAAATTGCCTTTTTTGAGTTGAACTTATCGTCTCAATCCTAATTCTTTAACTATATTTCGGTAACGCTCAATGTCTTTAGCTTTTAGATAGTCTAAAAGTGAACGTCTTTTACCAACCAAAAGGGTTAGTGATCGTTGGGTGTTGTAATCTTTTTTGTTGCTCTTCAAATGCCCAGTTAAATGCGCAATGCGGTAAGAGAATAAGGCGATTTGACCTTCGGCAGAACCTGTATCGTTTGGTCCTTTTCCGTGTTTAGCAAAAATCTCTGCTTTCTTTTCTGATGTTAAATACATATCAAAATGTTTTTCAATGTTTGTAATGTAGCTTTCTTTAAGCGACCGCAAATATACGTATTAATTTGAAACCTATGATTTTGATTTGGTTTATTTCAAATTAATTATCCGTTAATTTAAAAAATAAAAAAACTGAACACAACATCTTTATGCTCTCGCCTAATTAATGTAGATCTGGGTGGTAGTTCAAACTAAGATCGGGATTGAATGCAAAGTTTGAACTTGCAAAATACTGATTCAGCAGGTCGGCATTGAGTTCCGAAGTTTTGAGAAGCTGATGTGGCTTTCCAGCGTCGAGAAGGAGGCAATAATCAGCATATTTCCAAGCAAAATTGATATTGTGGGAGCTAAAAATAATGAGTTTGTTTTCGGTTTTGGCTAGATTTTGAATCAGTTTGTAGAGTTCTATTTTTGAAGAAAAATCGAGAAACGCGGTGGGTTCATCCATAAAAATAACTTCCGTTTCTTGGTTTAAGGCTCTGATGAGTTGTACTTTTTGAAACTCGCCGTCGCTAAGCTGAAGTACGGAAGTATTGAAAGCGTGCTCGAGCTGAAAAAAAGCCAGAAGTTGATTCACTTTTGAACTGGAATGTGATGTTGAAAACCATCTTTTGTGTGGAATCCGACCTAAATCAATATAATCCGTAACCGACATCGAAAAGTGTGGACGCTGGCTAGGGTACAAAATAGAGAATTTTTTCGATCGTTCGTTTTTGGATAAGGCCCCGATCGGTTTTCCACACCAAGATATAGGTGCTTTTTCATCGAAAAATTGACGTATTAAGGTGCTTTTTCCAGAGCCATTTTTTCCTAAAACACAAAGGGTTTCTCCTTTGTTCAAAGAAAAACTTAGCTCATTGAAGAGTTTAGTTTCCCCAAAAGCAACACTTAACTGCTCTACCTGTAAATCCATCTGGCAAAGATAGGGATTTTTAATCTGCGTGAGTTAGGGCTCAAAACGAGCTACCAAACAAAGTGCGTAAATACCTTCAAATCAGGGTGTAAACTTTTTGCCACCGGACACGCTTTAGCCACGCGCTCTAAGCTTTGTTGTTGACTTAAGTCTAAATGCCTTGCCTTCATCTTGAACTCAATTTTAATTTCGGAAATTCGTCGTGGCGCCGACGCCATTGTTTTGGTTACAAAAGCCTGAGAACCAATCAGATCCCAATGTTCTTTCTGAGCCTTGATACCCATAATGGTCAGCATACATTGAGCCAAAGCATTAGCCGTCAGATCGGTAGGAGAAAATGTCTCTCCTTTGCCTTGATTATCAGTCGGCGCGTCAGAAATAAGATTTGTATTCGACTGAATATGAATAGATTCTGTTCGCAATTCACCTAAATAAGTTACTTTTGTCGTCATAATTGTACCCGAATGAGTTGGGTTGATTTTGGAGCTAAAGTTAGCTTGTGTTTCACAATTCCTGTTTTTTTCCCCGAAAACAAGGCTGTATAAATTTTTGACCTTCGTCGATGGGTAGAAATTTTTGCATTCTGCAGCTCATCACTTGTGTTTTTGAGCAACAAAAGCGTATAAGGTTTGTTAGGCGTCGAAATCACATCAACTACCTGAACATCAACATTATCAATACTAAAACCAAAATCTTTGGCCCGATTATGTTCTTCCACAACAAAGGGCGGATATGGGCTTTGTTTAGCCTTTTCATCTAACGATAAAATACTGATTTGGTATTCAACAAATGACATCGAATCGGTTGGTATGTAATTTATAAAACGTGCTGGGTGCTTTATTTTCTCTTTTGAATCTAAGTTTAAATCTCTATAATTCACAAAATTATACTGCCAATGCAACTGGTCTGAGCTTTCGATTTGAAGCTTAATATCGGTGTATTTAAAAACAGATGTCTTTGATGAAAACGTATTCAAAATTTGATGACGCTTATAGCCCAAATCTGCTTTAAATTCAAGATCCAAACTATAGGCATGAGGCAGCAGCATTGACGCTAAATCAAAATGAAGTGAATGGGCTTTTGGCACGTTTTTCCAATACAATCTTTTAACAATAACATTTTGATTATCAAATACATAATCAACTGTTTTTAGAACCAAATTTTCTGCATACAGCCATTCTGTAGTAAGCGTTTTGAACAAACCAGAACCTGATTTGAGCTGTTTTTTTGATGAAAGCAACTCGAGCCTTTCCCGCTCCAAATCATTAAAAACTATAGGGCTTATAAGTGGCCGATTTGGTTTGGAAAGCCATTGGTTTCCGAACTTCCAAACGATGCCTTTTTTCTTAACGTTTAGCTTGAACTTTGATTTAGATTTTGGTTTAACTTTAGTGTCTGAGAGCTTTATTTTAACAGAAGAAAAACCTTGAATTTCGGGAATATAAATCCAATATTCTCCTTTATCCATTTCTTGTACCGGAAGCCGCTCTCCAGTTTCTAATTGTCCCGATGTCCATTCGCCTTGCCTACGATGGTAGAAATGCACTAAACCACTGAAAGTCTTAGCAGTCGGATTGAAACATCTGAGCTCCTCAGAGCTTAATGTATCTGATTGATTTTCAGCAATTAATTCTTTTAACGGATGTGGATTAATGTGCTTTATATTATCTAATTTTCGAGCTTGTTGAACTTGATCTGTTGTCGGAATCGAACTAAAATGCTGCCTTCTGAACGCTTCAAAAAAATCAGCCAAGTGCGAGAGCCGTAGCCCTGTTGAGCTGTAAGTTGTATTCCAATTAGCCAACCAGCTTTGTAGAGCTCTAGCTTCCTCAGATGTTTTGACACCAAACATCAAAGCCGAGCTTTTGTAACTGTAATTCGCTGATTTTAATTGCTTTAGATGGCATAAAATAGCTTTTCTAAAACTCACTTCATCTGTTGCCACACCTAAATTTAAGGCTTTATATAGCAATAACTTTCTGTCGCCATCCTCATAAAATTCTGCCGCAAGTTGTTGATTTTGTACCGATTTTGGATAAAAATTTCTGTCGCTCGGCATCCAAGCCAAAAAATCAATTCCATAATCGAGATAGCTATTCATTACCGACCTTCCAGGGTAGGTTTTGCGCCTTAAAGCCGATTTACGAACTCTTCCCATTTGGTCTAGACTTGCTAGTTTTTTTATTCGATTTTCATCTTCAGGATGAACAGAAAAATTGACAGGTGGTCGGTCTAGGTCTTCATTCCAAACCAACACCTCAGTAGGGTTTTGCAGCTCATAAGGCAAGTCAGGAATTTCATGCAACAAACTATCTGCCAGTATATTAATATAAATTTGATGTGCAAGTATCGGCTCTAAATCAATAAATTCACGGCCCAATTTCTTATTTACTTTCCTCCATTCAATATCGAGACCTGTTTCAAACTCCGCGCCTTCCAAGACCATGCTTTGCATCTGAAAACCTGGTTTAAAATGCATGAGTTGAGAACCAAAGTCAGTAATCAGTCGCAATTCTTGAACCTCTACAAGATTCGATTCAATAAAAAGCTCTCGCTTTCCCGTTTTGGTTTTGATCCCTAAGTCCAAGCATTTAATTCGATTTGAAAGTGCTTGCAAAATAAGTTTGGCATTGCCCGATTGGGAAGAAATCTGAAATCGTACAGCTTGTTTTGGCTGTAATGCTGCATTTGGAATAGCAAAGCGAACAGCCTGTAAATCAAGCAAGGAGTCGGACAGATTTATGAGGTTTATTTGAGAAGCTTGAAGTTTAGTTTGGTTAGCAAACACGTCTAACTCTTCATGTTGCAATTCCACACCATACATAAAAAAATATGATGTATCGCCCATCAAAAGTCCAGAAAGCACTTCACTTTCAATAATCAAATCGTGTTCATGAAGCCGAGTGGCAGCTTCCGAAAAAGGTATGGTTTCGAGCTGTAATTCTTCCCTATTTCCGCTTACAAACTGATGATATGCTGCATAATAATCTGGTCTCAAATCGATAGAAAAACTATCTAAGCTAAACGCAAAAAACAATACCGTTAGACTAAGAAATTTAAAGTGAAACCTCATACGTTCTGCCTCCCGATTCAGTCATTGAAATTGTAATTTTACAATAGGTTTTTGGCAACAATTCGGCTACACGCTCTGCCCATTCTACAAAACAATAGCCATCAGAAAAAAATAATTCTTCTACACCAACATCATAAGCTTCTTCTATAGAATGTAGTCGGTAAAAATCAAAATGATTAACTTCAATTCCATTTATATCATATTGATTTACAATAGAATAAGTCGGGCTCTGAACCTGACCTTCATAGCCAAGTGCTTTGCAAAAATGCTGCACTAGAGTTGTTTTTCCTGCGCCTAAATCACCCTCTAAAACAAAAAATTTCACTTTGGAATAGTCTAAAATATCTTTTGAAATAGAGTCTAAATCACTTGTGGATTGATTGATGAATTGCATATCGCTTTTACTTATATTTTCAACCTTAGTTTAAATTCAATGATGATTCTAATGTCGTCGAAAACTCTGACGTGCTGTGTGTTTTTTTTCAATTCCAAGCTCCGCCGTTCAGAGGTCTTAATTATCGGTTTCTTTATAAAAAAAAGCCTCAAACTGTTTGTCTACAACTTGAGGCTTTTTTATAGTCATGTCAAAACCTAAATTTACTTTAGCTTTTGTTTTACTTCCACCATTTCGTAGGCTTCTATGATATCTTCTTCTTTTAGGTCGTTGAATTTGGCTAAATTCAATCCACATTCGTAACCTTTGTTGACTTCTTTTACGTCGTCTTTGAATCGTTTTAGCGAACCTAGAGCTCCTGTGTGAATCACGACACCATCACGGATAACGCGAACATCGCTATTTCTTGAAATCTTTCCGGAAGTTACATAACATCCCGCAATAGTTCCAATTTTAGAAATTTTAAACGTATTTCGGATCACTAAATTGGCTACAATTTCTTCTTTAAACGTTGGCGCAAGCATGCCTTCCATAGCTTCTTTCACATCATTTATGGCATCATAAATAATAGAGTAGAGGCGGATGTCGATGTCTTCTTGTTCGGCAACTTTTCTCGCCGATCCAGACGGACGAACTTGGAAACCAATAATAATTGCGTTAGAAGCCGTGGCTAAAAGCACATCGCTTTCCGAAATTTGTCCAACGCCTTTATGTAGAATATTAATTTGGATAGACTCCGTCGACAGTTTTTGTAGAGAGTCCGAAAGGGCTTCTAAAGATCCATCCACATCACCTTTGATAATAATATTGAGCTCTTGGAAGTCTCCAACAGCCAAACGTCTTCCGATTTCTTCTAGCGTTAGTTGTTTGGTTGTTCTAACAGACTGTTCGCGTTGTAGTTGCGTACGTCTTGTGGCTATCGATTTTGCTTCTCGCTCATCGTTCATCACATGGAAGGTGTCTCCCGCTTGTGGCGCGCCATTGAGTCCTAAAATACTAACGGGATGCGAAGGCCCTGCTTTTTCAATTTCATTACCTCGCTCATCATGCATCGCTTTTACTTTTCCGTAATACTGTCCGGTCAAAATAAAATCTCCAACTGTAAGTGTTCCGGTTTGAACCAAAATATTGGTCGTATATCCTTTTCCTTTATCAAGCGAAGCTTCCAAAATAGATCCTTTTGCTGCTCGGTCCGGATTGGCTTTAAGCTCCAACAATTCGGCCTCAAGCAATACGCCTTCAAGCAAAGCGTCAACATTTAAACCTGTTTTGGCAGACACATCATACGATTGATACTTTCCGCCCCAAGACTCAACCAATAGGTTTTGCCCTGCAAGTTCTTCTTTTATTTTTTCTGGATTTGCGTTTGGCTTATCCACTTTGTTTATCGCAAAAATAATGGGCACGTCGGCAGCTTGTGCGTGTGCAATCGCTTCTTTGGTTTGGGGCATAATTCTGTCCTCAGCCGAAATAACAATAATAACCACATCGGTTACTTTTGCTCCTCGGGCTCGCATGGCCGTAAAGGCTTCGTGCCCTGGTGTATCGATAAACGTCATTGGTTTTCCGTTCGGCAATTCTACGCTATACGAGCCTATGTGCTGAGTGATTCCTCCAGCTTCGCCAGCAATAACGTTGGCGTTTCGGATGTAGTCTAAAAGCGAGGTTTTACCATGATCAACGTGTCCCATTACCGTAACAATCGGCGGTCTTTCTATGGCGTCTGCGTCGTTTTCTTCTTCCTGCTCTTCGTCGATAGCTTCTTGCATATCGGCACTAACAAACTCGACATTAAAACCAAATTCTTCAGCTACAATTTGAAGTGTATCCGCATCTAGGCGCTGATTCATCGTTACCATAAGCCCAAGCATCATACAAGACGAAATAACTTCGGTAATAGACACATCCATCATCACAGCCAACTCATGAACGGTTACAAATTCTGTAACTTTAATGTGTTTTTGTTCTTGCTCTTGCTGTTTTTGCGCTTTGATTTCCTCTCCTTTTCGCTCATCTCGTTTCGATTTTTTGTACTTCGAACCTTTTGTTTTCGATGATGAAGTCAGGCGGTTTAGGGTGTCTTTTATTTTCTTTTGGATTTCAGCTTCTGTTGGTTCTGCTTTCGCTACAGGCTTTTCTCCTCGTCGGCGGTTATTGTTGTTTCGGTTCGCCTGGTTTCTACCTTGTTGGTTCTTGCCTCCTGGTCCCGTTTTGTTAATCCGCTTACGTTTTTTCTTGTCGGCTTCTTTCTTCTTGGCTGCCGATGAGGCGTTGGAAGAGGCCACTTTTTTGACTGGCTTTTTAAACTTCGACAAATCTACTTTTTGACCTGTAAATGTAGGGCCAGAAAGGGTTTTTGATTTTGCCTTAATCACTTCTACTGGTGGTGCTTCGGCTGGTTTTGTCTCTTTTGGAGCTTCCACTTCTGGTTGTTTTTCAGCTTGAGCTGATGTTAGCTTTTTGGCCAACTCTTCCTTAAGTTTCGCTTTGTCTTTGGTGCCTACCGTGTTGAATTTTTCTTGATTTGCTTTTGCTTTCACATCAATTTTACCAACAGATTTGACTCCTTTCAAGGTTTGGCCTTTTGCCTTCACAACCTCAACGTTTTGTTTTGGTGTTTCTGGTGTCGATTCTACCTTGGCTTTTGGGGCTTCTTCTTTGGCTTTTTCGGTCTTTTTGGCAGAGGTCGGGGCTGCTTTTTTAGACTTTGATGGCTTTTTGAGGTTATCCAAATCTACCAATCCAACGGTTTTAACGCCTTTTACGGTCGCTTTGGCTTTGGTTACATTTGCCGATTTGGCTGCTTCGGCTTTGGCTTTGGCTTTTTCTGCTTCGGCTTGGCGTGCTTTTTCTGCGGCTTCCGCCTGAGCTTTTTCTGCGGCTGCGGCTTCGGCTTGCGCCAGCTCTTCTTTGGCTTTTGCTTCTTTTTCTAAAGCCTCTTTTTGCTCGGCTTCGGCTTCTTTGGCTTGGCGTTCGGCAATAAGCGCTTCTTTCTCTTTAGCTTTCTTCTGCGAGACAGCTTTAGATTTTAGTTTCTGGCTATGATCGCTCTGAAAAGCTTCATTTAGACAGTCGTATTGCTCAGCCGTAAGTTTGGTGTTCGGTCTAGCTTCAACCTCAAATCCTTTTGAGGCCAATTTCTCTACCAAACGATCAATACTTACGTTCAATTCTTTTGCAACCTTACTTAATCTCATATATTTCGACCTTTTTTCTTCTTTTGTATTTTTTTAGAAATCTACTGATTTCTTTTCATCTTGTCTTCTGCTACTTCATTGCCTGAAGTCATTTTTTTATTCAAATTCAGAAGCCAAAATTTCTCGAATTTCGATAATGGTTTCTTCTTCCAAATCGGTTCGGTTTACCAAAAATTCTACGCTAAGCTCCAACACACTTTTGGCCGTGTCGCAACCAATTTCTTTGAGCTGATCCAAAATCCAATCTTCAATTTCGTCTTGAAACTCTGACAGCAATACATCTTCATCCTCGACATCTCGGTAGACATCAATTTCAAAATTTGTAATCATCCCCGCCAAACGAATATTGGTTCCGCCTCTACCAATAGCCAGAGAGACCTGATCTGGTTTTAGATAAATATTGGCTTTGTTGGTCTCCAAATCAAGTTTGATAGACGTAATTTTTGCTGGACTCAAAGCTCGTGTTATAAACAATTCCTTGTTCGGCGTGTAGTTGATAACATCAATATTTTCATTCCCCAATTCTCGCACTATACCATGAATTCGAGAACCTTTCATTCCCACACAGGCCCCAACAGGGTCAATGCGTTCGTCATAAGATTCGACAGCAATTTTGGCTTTTTCGCCAGGCATACGTTTCACTGCTTTGATGGTAATTAAGCCATCTGCAATTTCTGGAATTTCCATCTCAAACAAACGTTCCAAAAATTCGTTTGCCGTTCTCGATAGTATAATTTTTGGTTTTGTTCCAACAATTTTTACATCCTGAACAATAGCCCGAACAGACTCTCCTTTTCGGAAATAATCTGACCGAATTTGTTGATCTTTTGGCAATATCAGCTCATTATGGTCGTCATCAACCAAAATAATCTCTCCTCGTCGGATGTGGTGGACTTCTCCTGTAATGATTTCGCCAATTAATTCTTTGTATACTTTATATAAATTAGAGCTGTCGTGCTCTTGTATTCGTGTAATCAAATTCTGACGCATCGCCATAATAGCTCGCCTTCCGAAAGATTCGATGTAGACTTCTTCTGATACGTCTTCGCCAATTTCAAAATCGGGTTCAATTTTGATGGCTTCGCTATACGTAATTTCGGCGTTGTCGTCTTCTACGGCGTCATCGGCAACCACCACGCGGTTTCTCCAAATTTCTAAATCTCCTTTTTGAGGATTGACAATGATGTCGAAATTATCTGTCGAACCATATTTTTTGGTCAACATCGCTCGGAATACTTCCTCAAGAATACTCATGAGGGTTACTCTATCTATGCTTTTTTCATCTTTAAACTCTGAAAACGAGTCGATTAATGATATTTTATCCATCGTTCTGTTTATTTGAATGAGATTTGCACTGTCGCTTTCTCAATATCTGTAAATGGGATTGTTTCTCTAAATTCTACGTTTTGTTTGCCTTTCCCTATCGGTTTTGGCACGCGATCTTTCCAAACCAACACAATATAATCTTCGCCAACAGTTTCGAGCGTGGCCTTAATCTGTTTTTGAGACTTTAGTCGTACATCAAGTTTTCGGTTGATGTTCTTTTTATATTGTCGGTAATTCACCAAGGGTTTATCTAATCCTGGCGACGACACCACAATAGAGGCGTCTTTTTCCTCTTCTTCGAGCCAGCGTTCTATTGTTCGGCTAATCAGCCTACATTCACTAATCGTTACGCCGCCCAAATCGGAATCTACAAGCACCTCAATTTCACTGTTTAAGCTCAGGTTTAGCTCAACAACAAAAAGGTGTTCATGGTCTTCCATAACGCCGTTTATCAACTGTTCTATTTGACTTTTTTGAATCATATTGGGTATAAAAAGAGGGGACTTGCCGTCCCCTCTGTTCTATTAATTTCCTAATTCTATGGCGCAAATCTACTACTTTTTGACTAACCTACAAACTTTTAGTTTTAAAATCAACAAGATAAACGCATCCTGTTGAAAAAAACACTAGCTTTATTTTCATTCTAACCAAAGGTTTGTTGTTTTTTCAGGCTTTGTGCAAGCTTTCAGGTCGAGCTTAGCTAAAAAACAGTTACTTTTGAAGAAAAAAAACATGAGCAAGACTGCTTTTTCGGACAAGGTGTATGCAATCGTTCGAGCTATTCCGGAAGGAAAAGTGAGTACTTATGGGGCTATTGCCAAAGCTATTGGGGCTGCAAAATCGTCAAGAATGGTAGGCTGGGTAATGAACAAAGCTCATGCCTATCCTGATGTTCCGGCGCATCGGGTGGTAAACCGCAAAGGCATGCTCACGGGGAAGCATCATTTCCTAAGCCCAGACGCTATGCAAAAGCTTCTGGAGCTAGAGGGTATTTCTGTGGTTGACGATTGCGTGCAGGAGTTTGAAAAACACCTTTGGACGCCACCGAGTTAAATTTTATTAATCTTTTTGATTGCTGTTGTAAACTCGTCTAATTCGATGAATTTCTCGACCAACATAAAGGCAGCTTCAACCACTTCTTTTCTGGTATCTTTAGAAAATCCTAGACCAACAACAACGCGTTCAAGAATTTCAATTTGACGATTGTTCACATCGTGATCAGCAACTATCAAACGTGTCAAATTGTATAGTCGCTCAATGCGTGCTTCGTAACTTGCTGGCGGGTTGAGCGGGTATCGATTTGGATTGATAAGAATTTCCGCATATTCTTTTTCGGTAATGTTCAACCTTCTTTTCATCCGATTGATCAACACTTGCTCTTCTTCTGAAATAATATCATCGGCCAAAGCCAATTTTACTAAATTTGAAAAGTGCCCTAAATTACGCTTGTGTGCGCCACTGGTATATAAATCTGAGATAGACATCGAAAAAATGGGTTTAAATGATAGATTTAGTTTGGATGAGCAAAATTAATTAAAATATTTGCCTTATTCCAAAGATAGTTAAAATAAGAATCGGGCAAATGTAATTAATGTGTCAACTTTTCGGTGTGGTGTTTAACTGAGTTTATGATTATTGTTTCGTTTCGTCTTCTTTTTCTACCGTATATCATCCTCGCAACCAAGTGTGGTTAAGCCAACAACATTCTGACCATCATAAAAGCACCAGAGCCTACTAAAAAGCCTACAAGAGCTAACCATGAAATCTTTTTGAAATACCAAAAGAAATCAATTTTTTCCATACCCATAGCGACAACGCCAGCCGCCGACCCGATAATCAGCATAGAACCTCCTGTACCTGCCGAAAAGGCAACAAAATGCCAAAGCGGGTGATCTAAACCTTCGCTAAACATACCCATGCTGGCCGCAACCAAGGGAACATTGTCGACAACTGCCGAACCAATACCGAGCAACATCACAACAACGTCGCTATCGGGAATTGCGGTTTGCAATGCCTCAGCACCTATAAACAACAAGCCCAAAGATTCTAATGCGGCCACTGCCATCAAAATTCCGAAAAAGAACAAAATGGAAGGCATTTCTATTTTAGAAAGTGAATGATGAACGGGGCTTGTATGTCCTGACTGAGCAAGCTCTTCTGCTCCGTCGCCAGCCATTGCTGAACCTACGCTAAATTTGCTGCGACTATAAATTTCGGCAAAAACACAAACTACAGATAGCGAAAGCATCATACCTACATAGGGCGGAAGGTGCGTTACGGTTTTAAAAATCGGAACAAAAACAATACCTGCCAAACCTAAATAGAGCATAATGGCGCCATGTTTACTTGGCGTAGAGGTTTCTTCCACAGCTTCTATTTCGCCTTTGAAGGCTGGCAGAAACGAAGCAATAAATACGGGAACAAGCATCGTAAGCAAGGAAGGAACAAATAAGTATTTGAGCAAATATGCGGCACTTACTTTGTCTCCAATCCAAAGCATGGTGGTGGTTACATCGCCTATCGGAGACCACGCTCCGCCAGCATTTGCGGCAATGATAATGAGGCCCGCAAACCATAGTCTGGTATTTCGGTCGCTAATGATTTTCTGTAAAATCGAAATTAAAACGATGGTTGCCGTCAAATTGTCGATGATGGCCGAAAGAACAAACGCCAAAGCAGCGAAAATCCACAATAGATTCGATTTTTTTTTGGTTTTGATGTAGGATTTAAAAGTCGCAAAACCATCGAAGTAATTTATGATCTCTACAATGGTCATGGCGCCCATTAAAAAGAATAAAATTTCGGATGTTTTACCTAAATGATGAAGTAAAGTTTCTTCTGCCAAGTGCATTTTAGCATCGTGGCCAAAGGTACTAAAACCCTTAACTAAGGCGTGTTTTCCGGAATCAAACCATTGGTCGAATCCGTCGATGCCAAAACTAATCAAGGCCCAAGAAACAGCCATCATGGCTAGTGCTGGGATAAGTTTATCAAGTTTCAGATTGTGTTCTAAGGTAATGGCCAAGTAGCCTATAACAAAGATAATAATAATCAAGGTTGTCATGGAGTGTTGAGCTTACATAAGTTTATCCAAAGCTAGATCGAAAGCCGTTCGAGCAATGTGCGTTTTAGAATCGCTTTTGGCGTATACGTCTTGAAGAGCGTTTTTGATACGGCCTGAGGTGTCTCCAAAAATGACTTCATCCTCTAAAGTGATGCCGTGTTGCATCAGAAAAGCAAAAACTCTTGCCATCCCGCAATTGGCAATGAAATCGGGAAGAATACTGACTTTGCCGTCGGTATATTCTCCAATAGGGCCAAAAAAGATTTCTTCGTCTGAAAAGGGCACGTTTGCACCACAAGAAATCACCTCTAAGCCATTAGCGACCATCTGATCTACTTGTTTTTGATTGACCAATCTTGAGGCTGCTGCCGGAATAAAAACCTCAGCTCCAACGGTCCAAATTTGTTTATTAACCTCATCAAAGGATAACAGATTATCAGCTTTCAGGAAATTACCATCTTTTTCTAAAAATAAAGTCTTGATGTCTTCTTTTGAAAAACCTTCGGGTTTCAACAAGCCGCCTACTCTGTCAATGATTCCGACTACTTTTGCGCCAAGTTGGGCTTGATAGCAAGCTGCTGCTGCGCCAACATTTCCCCAACCTTGAATAATAACACGTTTACCTTCGATGCTTCCGCCAAAAATGTCGTAGTAATGTTTTACGGCTTCCGAAACACCATAACCTGTAATCATATCGGCAACCGTATATTTTCCTGATGTGTCTGGCGTTAGTTCGGGATGAGTTACAGGATATAGAACTCCTTTTTGAAGTTGTTTGATGATGGTCTTTTTTTCTTCTGAACTTGGAGAAAAGCAACCATTAAACACTCCTTCTTGTGGATGTTCGATACCTAAATCGGCACACATTGGAATCACTTCATGGATTTCATCAACATTCAAATCGCCACCTGTTCCGTAGTAGTTTTTTAGCAAAGGTTTGATGGCTTTGTACCAACGTTTTAGAACGCCTTGTTTTCGAGGATCATTTGGATCGAAATCAATTCCAGATTTTGCGCCTCCAATATCGGGTCCGGCTACTGTAAATTTCACTTCCATGGTTTTGGCAAGCGATATAACTTCGTGTTTGTTCAGTCCTTTTCGCATTCGGGTTCCACCTCCAGCTGCACCACCCCGCAAGGAGTTGATTACCACCCAGCCTTTGGCTTCGGTTTCGGCATCGTGCCATTCAAAAACAATTTCTGGGGCTTTGGTTTCGTAGAATTTTAAACGATCTTTCATTTCGTTGATTTTTAAAGGGTTGTAATCTATTGCTTGTCCTCGTAGAGTTTGGCTTTTTCGGCAAACGTGGCACTAAAGGCTTTAATTTCTTGCGCTAAGGCCTCGTCGTTGGTCGCACGCATATAGGTGTCGGCCATGGTGGCGATGGTTTGATGAATAAGCAATTTCATTTCATCAACCTTCATCTCCTTTGTCCATAAATCTATCCGCAGAGCCGATTGTTCTTTGGGGTCCCAAATGCTGATAAGACAAGCTTCGCAAGTAGCGGGTTTGCCAGCGCCGTCGGAAGCCGACCAGCTTAACGTTTCGGGAACTTGGTTGTCATCTAAACCAATTTTAAATGTGATTTCTTCTTCGCGCATAGCGTTTAGGGTTTATAGGTTGAGGCTTGTAAAAATTCTTGAGCTGAGCTCTGCTGAGACATCAACTGATCTAAGCTCATGTTGTTTGTTGCCATATACGATTCTACAATCTTGAAGCCTATCCATCTGGCGATACGGCCTGGCGATTCACGGTCAAACGATTGGCCAAACTTAGAGAAAGGAGCATCGGCTAAAAATCGATTGACCAAACTCTGCTCTGTGGCGTATAAATAATCTTGTTTAATGAAAAATTTCCAAATTTCAGCCTCGTTTGCCTTTGCCCAATCAAACTGAGCGTCGTTGTATTTAAACACCCTAGATTCGTCATTATATTCTAAAAGTTGGTAGGCAAAATAAGCTTTTTTTCCCTCTCTAATCATCTGACTCAGAAAGTTTTGATTAGAGCTTTGACCTTCCAGTTTCGAATCGGCAAGACTGAGTATGATGTCTGTTGGCAGAAATCTTAAGTCTTTTTGCATGGCTTGATAGCGCGGCAAGTCGCCGTAGAGCGGATGGCGTTCTCCCAAATAATGCTCCATACCTACAAGTACGTTGTTTTCGTAGTTGAGCACGCCTGTTTGCATTTCAAAAGCAGAGTTCCACAATATTAGGCGTGGCACTGTGTGGTTTGAGTCGGTGTTGCGATAGTTCTCCATAGCTGTTTGGAGTTCGGATTGCCATTGGCGATGATGTTTGAAACGTAAATTTAAGGTGTCCGAAAGGGCTTGCAAATCAGCATTCCGACGACGCTCTAGCCATAGTTCATCTGGCTGATTGGTGTAGAACAGTAAGTCATAACTCGACTTGAGACTAGCCAAATCTCTTGAAAATGAATCGATTGGAATAGAATAAAACGCTTGCTCAAAATAGTTTAAGTCCAAGTATTCGCTTTGCTCGTCGGCAACATCAAACACCCTATTGTTTTGGTTGTCTGTGCAAGACAACAGGCTCAGAGTCAAAACTAAAATAAGTGAGTAGAGTTTCATTTTTATTCATTAATTTTGCATATCAAAAAATCGAGGCAAAGATAACAAACCCTTCTAATCTGAAAACCATATCAAAATGAAAAAAACAATTTTATTACTTATTCTAGTTTTGGCTGCTTTGCAGGCCGATGTTCAAGCTCAAGATGTTAGGATTGGCATACACGCTTCGCCGAATATTTCGATGATTAAAACTAAAATAGATTTTGATTCTCGCTCCTCTAAGCTCAAATTCAACTGGGGTGTGCGGGCCGAACGAAAATCTGCTGGTCGGAATTTTAGTTACTTTGGAGGAATCGACCTGTCCTCAAAAGGCGGTAAACTTACATTTGATGGTGCAGTTTGGGATATTAATGGAAAATACATCGAAATTCCTATGGGTGTCAAAATGGCAACTCGACCAATTGGCGAATTTGGCTATTGGTTTAATGTTGGTTTGGTTCCTAAT
>JBMYYR010000023.1:0-31811 GCA_049609625.1 Flavobacteriales bacterium
TGCTAAACAAAGCTATCGAGAGCCAAACAGGTTCTAACCACATCGAACTTGATGTTGAGCAGTTTTCAACTGGTATGTATCAGGTGGTTATGCAAAATGAAAAAGGCTACTTTAGCTCTAAATTGATGATAGAGTAGATGCTTTAGAATTTAACGTATAAAAAAAACCGCGATAGTCTAATTTAGATTATTGCGGTTTTTTTTGCTCTATGTCGAAAATACTGTGGGTAGTGAAATTTGATACAGTTTTAGATAACATGTATTGAATCATAGATCACATTTCGGATACAAAGTTTATAGCTAGTTTAAGTATAAATAGACTTCGTGTCTTTGTGGCTATATGATTTGTTCATAAATTTTGAATACTTACCCACAACTTTCAACATAGAGCCTCTTTTTCTTTGTGGGCTATATGAGCAGGAAGATTTAAAAACTCAAGGACGTAGGGGTTTTTTATGAAATTTAATGTGTTTATGTTTTCCTTGTTTTTTACATTTTGTTTTTCAATTTGATTTGCAATAATTCTTTGATAGTATTGGGTGCTAATATTTCTGTCTAGTTTGCGTGTGCTCCAATGTTGTTGTACCGCTTCTTCTAAATAGTATTGCCTTACTTCTTTGCTTTCAATTCTAATTAATAATCTATAATGAGACCAACTCAATTCGGGACGCACTGTGTCCCGAATTGAAAAGCATAGATAAAATTGACGTATTCTTCTAAGTTCTCTTGCATCAAAATTTTTCCCCAAATCTCTGCTTAAATTTTCTGCCAAAGTAGTTAAAAGATAGGTAGCGTAACCTGCCCTTTCTTTTCCGTTTTGTTCTTCTTCAACAATTCGTTTGCCGATTTCCCAATAGGCAAATACCATTGCAGAGTTTACGGCATTTACTGCCTTATTTCTTGCATTTTGTAAAATAGTTTTAATTTCATTTACAAGTTTTGTATGTGTGTTTTTAATACTCATTATCTAATTTCTTTATAGTGATATTCTCTACCAATGATTTCATTTGTGAAATAGCCATCATATCTACCTTGTTTTGAAATAATTCCGATTGCATTTGTGTTTTCAATCCATTTACTTGGAGACAAAGTGAACGAATTGGAAGCTGCATCATTTTTAAAGGAGTCGAATTCGACCCCTTTAAAACTTGGGTTGTTAATTTGCTCCCAAAGCCCTAAAAATTCGATAGTAGATTTGGAACGCATCCAGTTTTTTACGACATCTTTTGGCTCACTTGCATTTTTGTTTCTCGCAATGTCAGTCAATGAAATATAGTCGCCAAAGTTACTTTTAAAGGTTTTTATCTTAAAACCTTGAACAATTAGTGCTGTATTTTTTTTCATGTTTTTTAGTTATAAACCCCTCGAATTCGAGGGGTTTATATTACCCCGAATTCGGGGTAATTAGAAAATCATTTTTCAATTATTACGTTACTGTCCTTTGTAACTTTCTGTTTTAAAATCTTGGTAATCTTTAACAGGTGCTTTGTATTGCACATCTATTCCCAATGTAGAAAAATGCTTTACCGCACATTCTATTCTATAAAGTTCACTTTCTTTCAGTGCTTTTTTATCACTGATGTCTTTTGTTCTTTTGGTTTCAATTACAAAGTAGAACTCACTTTCTTTTCCGTCATGTAATTGTTTACGTTTCATTACAATACCAAAATCGGGATTGTAATTACCAATAGGGGTAGGTATTTTGTAATAAGCAGGGAGTTTCATAAAGCAAACCACTTCATCATCACTATCTGCTCCCAATGCAAAACTTCTTTCAACATCACTATCTGTAAGCATTCTATTGTAAAACCCTCTGTTTGGGGTGTCTTTGTATTGAGAATCATCTACTTGCTTTACAAAATCATTAAATTCAAAAGGAAAAGTTTCGTCTGTTAAATGATAATCTAAACCTCTTATCATTTCTTCCAATTCAATATTCTTAATTAAAGCGGTTGCGCGGTTAATAAATTGCGGTGGATTTTTTGCAAATTCATTGTGTTTAATGTCTTTTAGAATCTTGTAAGTAGCAGTATAACTCAATCCCGTATTTTCACTCAATTCTTCCATTAAATCCAACGGACTAAAAGTGGCTTTTAGTTTGTAATTTTCTTTACCTCCAAATGTATCTTCAATACCTTCTTCTGTAATAGACCCAATAGTTCGGCTACTTACTTCTGCCACATAAATGGCTATTTCAATAGCATTCAAAGCCTCTTGGCTTCTTGCAATCAAAGATGCTTCATTAAAACTTACGGTGTAATTTGTTTTCTTGGCTAAGGCATCCCAAAATCGTTTAAAGGCTTTATTGATCGTATCATTTTTGCTGCGCTTAAAGTGAACTTCATTTCGTTTTTTGCCTTTGTGCGTATGTGTCATTCCAGCACCTGCATCTGATGTTCCGTAAACTTCTTTTATTTCTTCTTGATATTGTGTTACAAAAGTTTCGTAGGTTTCGTTTGGAATTACGGTTAGGTGATTAATCCGTTCATCATCACTTACATTTAATTTGTCATAAATACGCTTTCCGTTAGTATCAACACATATTCGTAATCCTCTACCAATTTCTTGACGTTTTTTAATTTCAGAAAAAGAGTTGCTCAATGTAGCAATGTTAAAAATGTTTGGATTATCCCAACCAACACCCAGAGCCGAGTGTGAAAAAATGAATTCAATTTTATTGGAAATGGAATCACCAAAACTTAATAAACCTTTTTTGTCTTTTAAAATGGCATCAAAAACATCTTTGTTTTTACGCATTGAAGTTTCGTTGTCGGTAAATTCATTTTTGGTCGTTTTTGCAAAATACGAACCCTGAATCAGTTCAATGTGTTCTGTTGTTGGCGCTTTATTGTCGTGAAAATCAGGGTATATTTCTTTGTATTTTTCAATAAAAAGATTTTTGATTATTGGCTCATCACTTACATAATTAGCCACTTTATCAATAAAAATAAGCGAAAGGCATTTGATGTCTTTTTCTTGTAGTTTTTGTTTTTTTGTGAAATGACGAAGGATAAGCCATTCTAATTGTAAGCCCCAAATACTTTGAATGCTTCCAGATGCTTGCTTCTCAAAAATTTCAACCCCATTATGAAAACTAACAGACCATTTTCCTGTTCTTAGGCTTTTGTTAATTCGACTAATGGTATAGTTTAAATAACTTGGGTTGTTGGTTACTTTTCCTAAATTATCTCCGTCTTTCAGCCATTTCGTGTTTTTAAATTCAACTTTACCATTTTTTGCTTGATGCCACGCTTTAATTTTGGCTGTAATCTTATTTTTTACACTTTTGGCTTCCGAAAGTTCGAGCTTCAAAGTGGCTTCATCATTCTTTTCTGTAACCGTTAAAACTTCAATTTTTTTGACTAAACCTTGCCTGTAACTGTCGTAAGGAGTCAAACGATAGGTTTTGTTTTTTGCGACTTTGTGCGTTGCCGAATATCTAATTTTGAAAAGAGGCTTGAGTTTAGCAATTTGTTTAATGGAATTTGGCGTGTCCATTCCTTCTTGTGGTTCATCCATTATGATAATCGGATTGGTACGTCCAATGGCTTCAATAAATGAGATGTTTGCAAATAAACCTTCTCTTTTAGTTTGATTCAAAATTTTATCTTCCGAGTTGAAAGACGCCAAAGTCATAACCATTATTTGCGGATGTTGTTCCTCTACAAAATTGCTTACTTTGTTTAATCGTTTACTACTGTATTCAAATGCTTTGGGAGTAAAGCCGTAAATGTCGCCCAGTTGTTCTTCAAAAAGTGAAAGTGTGTTTAAAACGCCCTGTCGAATAGCAACAGAAGGAACAAGAATGATGAATTTTGTAAATCCGTAGTGTTTAAACATTTCGTAAATGGATTTAATGTAAACAAGGGTTTTTCCTGTTCCAGTTTCCATTTCAATAGTCAATTCACGAGCTTCTTCAAGTTTTGCAACAGTTTCATCAATTCCATTTTCTAGCAAAATGGATTTGATGTTTTCCGATAATTGCTCATTTGAAAGCGTGCAAATATTTGAACGAATGCCATCAGCACAAGCATTGTCAAATGTGTTTTTGTCGTTTCCGTCAAATACATTCACAACAGATTTGATTGCGGTTTCTTGGTATTCTAATAGTTCTAATTTTAATTCCATTAATGCTTGGCTTTTCTGGTTATTAATGTACTTTATTTCCTGTCGTGTTTCACTATTTCAATACTTTTTACATGTATTGTCCAGTTTTTTTATTTTTCGGATTCATATTTAGTGAACATTCCAAGTCTTGTAAGAAACCATAACCTTTATGTCTTAAATACGTCATTCCGTCTATTTTTATCAAACCAGCTATAGTCGGACAAGATTTATTGGTAAGGATTCAACTGGTTCAATTTCTTCCTCAAATGGTATTATTTGCCAAGTTGATGAGTTCTTGACTTTGCCAAAGTTCAACCAAAGTATATTTTCAGAATCAATGTGATTTTCAGGAGTCCAAAATCCGTTTAGACTTTCACGTACAGAATCTAATACGGTTAAATCAATTTCATAATCTTTTTCAACAACAACTAAATGCCGTTTTGGATTTGAGCATCCGAGCAGTAAAAAAATCAAAAACGATATGTAGAATATTAATCTCAAGTTACGGTTTTCAAATGTGTAGCAACACATTTATAGATTCATATTTTAACAATCTACTGCCAAACTGTCATTACTCATCAATAGACAAATCTTCTATTGGTGTGGCGTAGAGGTCATAAACTTGGCTTTCAAACGTTGAATTTGTTGGATTTGGGTTGCTGGATTGTAGGTGCATTCCGTTGGTATTCAGGTCGATAACTTTGAAAAATTCGTCCCCAATTTTAATAAGATCTTCATCCAGCTTATCCCAGTTTGAACCAGCAACAAGCGTATCGTGAACGGCGAAACCAAAGTTTAAATAATAAAACACCACAGAATCTGGAAGTGTAAACTCGAGTTCAATAAGACTGGTGTCTGATTGCTGCCAAAGGTCAATAAATGTTGTATCTTGCGCAGACATGGTTAGAACGGTTCGGTCAACGTTCCAAGTTCTAATAAGATTTTCGCTAAATGAACTTTTCGATTCTTCTCTGCATGAAAACGTGAACGAAAGTAGAAAAAGGCCTAAAATGGCAGAAGTTTTAAATTGCATGATTGTTGATTGTAATTCTGAACCAAAGTTAATAAAATTTTAAAATCAACACTTTTTTGAAACCACAGATTACAGAAAACAAACAAAAACCTGAAAAAGCATCCCTTTTCCAAGTCTTTTCCAAAGCCGCTAAATGGCCTTTTTTTATCGTTTTGTTGATGTTTTTGGTGCATTTTATTGAGTTTTTTACAGAAAGCGATTTCCATACCTTTGGTTTGTATCCCAGACGTTTAGAACATCTGATGGGACTTTTCTTTTCGCCTTTTTTGCATGGATCCTGGGATCATCTGTTTGGTAATATCACTTCGTTTTTTGGGCTGAGCGTACTTTTGCTTTTTTTCTATCCTCGCCGAGGGTACACCATTTTGTTCTTGACTTTTATTTTATCTGGTTTTTTAGCTTGGATTGGTGTTCGGTCAAATTTTCATATTGGAGCTAGTGGTTGGGTTTATGCTTTGGCTTTCTATCTGTTTTTCAATGCTTTATTTGACCCAAATCGAAAAGCTTTGGCCATTTCTTTTGTTGTTGTGATGTTTTATGGAAGTATGATTTGGGGTATTTTACCGCTGCCAGATTACCTCCATATTTCTTGGGATGGTCATTTTTTTGGCGCACTTACTGGGCTTATTTTAGCGTATTTATTGCCTGGCTATTTGCCAAAAGTTGTTAGAGATGATTATTCTTGGGAAAAAGAACAGGCTATTCTAACGGATTTGGAGCACAAACCCGTCATTTATGAAGAGGTGATGCCATCAAAAGAGTCATCTTTTGAAGATTGAACACTGTTTTTCGACAAGGTTTGATGTCTGAGAGCGTATCGTTTGATTCGATCTTAATGAAATGATTGGATAAAAAAATCTCTAAAAATAATAGCGTTGTAAAGTCCGTTATCCAAATAGAAAACATTAATCTCAGCGAACTAATATCTTTTGCATTTTTCCAACGCTTGATGATGCACACAAAACACCATCCTTAAACCAAAATACCTTAACTTTACGCTCGAAAACAAAATCTATTTCCTGTGAACGAAGACCTCTCCAGTCAAAGACAAAGCTACGAGCGCACAAGCCTCAGCAAAGCTCAATTACCAGACAATCCTTTAGAATTGTTTCGGGATTGGTACCTTGCTGCCAAAGATGAACCAAACATCCGAGAGGCTAATGCCATGAGTCTGTCAACCTTTGGTTTAGATGGATTTCCGAAAACGCGGGTGGTTTTACTCAAACGCTATTCTTGGGAAGGTTTTACGTTTTTTTCGCATTACAATTCCGAAAAAGGCTTGGCTTTGGAAGCACACCCAAAAGCCTGTTTGTCCTTTTTTTGGCCAGCCTTAGAACAACAAATCATCATCAAAGGTGAAGTCGAAAAGGGTTCTGAAAATTTATCTGATGGTTATTTTGAAAGCCGACCAAGAGGCTCACAATTAGGCGCATGGGCTTCGGAACAAAGTCAAATTGTGGAAAGTAAAGCGGTTTTAGAAGAGCGATTAAAGGCTTTAGAAGCCCAATTTGAAGGTCAAGATATTCCACGCCCAAAACATTGGGGTGGCTATATTCTGAAACCTCAAGAAATGGAGTTTTGGCAAGGCAGACCGAATCGTATGCACGACCGCATCCGCTACCAACTCCAGCATCCATCATTACATTGGATCAAAACCCGATTGAACCCCTAAAACCTATGTTGAACTATCTAAAATCGAGTTTTTTTCACCTAATCGGGACGCTTTTTGGGATTTTATGTCTGATTTTTTTTCTGTTCTACATGCTGCCTGGCGATCCAGCCCAAATGATTTTAGGTCAACGCCAAAATACTGAACAAGTTGAACAAATTCATGCCAAATACGGCTTAGACCTCGATATTGAAGATCAATTTTTCTATTGGCTCAATGACCTTTCTCCGATTTCTGTTCATCAACACAGCGAAAAAAACAAAATTGACTTTTGGTCTGAGGATAAATATTCTGGCTATTATCTTGAACTTTCGTCCGATAGGGGCGTGGCTCTAAAATGGCCTTACCTAAGAGAATCTTTTCAGAAAAAAGGTAAAAAAGTGAGTTCGATTATCATCAGTAAATTTAAAAACACCTTTGTTTTGGCTGTCGCCTCTATTGCCTTTGCCATGGTTTTGGGTTTGCTTTTGGGCGTGTATCTACAATATACCAAATCTAAAACTTTGAGTCTAATTATCGAATTTTTGAGCATGGCGGGTATGGCTTTACCTTCTTTTTTTAGTTCGGTTTTGGTCGCCTGGTTTTTCGGATTTTATTTATCTGATTATCTGCCTTTCAATATGACAGGAAGCTTGTTTGCTGTTGATGATTTTGGCGAAGGCCGTTATTTGGAACTCAAAAATTTAGTGCTTCCTGCGCTAACTTTAGGTATTCGTCCGCTGGCTGTAATTTCTCAACTTACCAAAGCCTCATTGAGCCAAGTGATGAAAGAAGATTATATCCGAACCGCCCGATCTAAAGGTTTATCAGAATCAAAAATTTTATTCAGACATGCACTCAAAAATGCTTTAAATCCTGTCATTACAGCCACTTCTGGTTGGTTTGCTTCGCTTTTGGCTGGAGCTGTTTTTGTGGAGTATATTTTTTCTTGGGATGGACTTGGAAAACTTCTAGTTGAGAGTTTAGAACAATTAGATTTACCACTTGTGATGGGAATTGTGCTTTTTATTGCCAGTATTTTTGTTGTGATTAATATCTTTGTCGACCTAATTTACCGTTATTTAGATCCTCGAATCAAACTAGAATCTTAAACTTATGAACAGAAGACACCTTGTTGCTGGCAACTGGAAAATGAATACAAGTCTCGAAGAAGGTCTTAATTTATTGAAAGCCATAGCTTTAGATTATCCGAAATTAAAACAAAATCAAGAGCTTATTATTGCTCCACCTTATATTCACTTATCCGATTTTCAGAAAGCGGACTTGCCAAAATCTATCAAAATTGCGGCTCAAAATTGTGCTTCTGAGCATTCTGGAGCTTATACCGGAGAAGTTTCGCCTGCCATGCTTGCTGATTTGAACATTCCTTATGTCATTTTAGGACACTCTGAGCGTCGTTCTTATTTTGGAGAAAGCCACGACATCCTGAAACGCAAAGTAGACTTGAGTTTAGAACAAGGCTTGACGCCGATATTTTGTTTGGGCGAGCAAAAAGAAGAACGCCAGTCAGGGAGTTTCAAAACAGTTCTGTTAAAACAACTCCAAGACTCTGTTTTTCATTTAGATGCTGAGTCCTTTTCCAAACTAATTTTGGCTTATGAACCCGTTTGGGCAATCGGAACTGGACTAACGGCTACCGCAGAACAGGCCGAAGATACCCATAATTTCATTCGTCAAGAAATTGCCAAGCACTATTCTGAAACCCTTGCCGACCAATGTACTATTTTGTATGGAGGTTCGTGCAAACCATCCAACGCCGACGAGCTTTTTGCTCAACCCAATGTTGATGGTGGATTAATTGGAGGTGCGGCACTCAAATCGGCAGATTTTTTAGCTATTGCCGAAGCTTTGATTAGACAAAAACAGTAAGAACTGATGGGAACATTTCTGAATTACAATGGCAAGCTTTTAGCCGAACCTGACTTTAAACTTAGGCCCTCAAATCGGGCTTTTCGCTATGGCGATGGACTTTTTGAAAGCATGAAATACAGCGATGGGATAGTCTATTTCTACGAAGATCATTATTTTCGTTTGATGGGTTCGCTTTGTATGTTGCGCGTCGATATTCCATCAAAACTAAATATGGAATACCTTTATGAGCAAATCATCGAAACCATAACTAAAAACGATTTACAGGAACAGTCTTGCAAAGTACGTTTGCATGTTTTTAGAACAGGTTCTGGTTTGTATACACCGCAAGAATTATCGGTTGATTATTTGATAGAAGTTGAGCCTGAACAGACTTCTGGCTATGTGTTTAATGAAGCTGGATTGACTTCCGATCTGTATTTTGATCACAAAAAAGCCAAAGCCATTTTGTCTTCCATTAAAAGTGATAATGCCCTTATTTACGTCTTAGCTTCCATTTTTGCGAAAGAAAATGATTTAGATCAAGTGTTTTTGATGAATACAGATCAGGAAATCATCGAAACACAAAATGCTAATCTATTGATTTTTAAGGACAACGAGGTCTTTTCTCCAAACCCCGAACAAGGTGCTTTGGATGGCATTATCAGAAAACAAATGTTGAAATTGCTTGAGCAGGAAGGCTTTACTTTAGCTCAAAAACCGTTGAGAGCTTACGAAGTTAATACTGCCGATCAGGTTTTGGTTTGTAACTCTAGCTTTGGTGTTCAATATATTGCTCAATTCAGAAAAAAACACTTTGATGCCAATCAAGTTGCTGAATGGAATTCCAAATTAGAAACGCTTGCAAAAGCTAATGTGTTTTCTTTAGCTACTCTCTAACGCTAGGTTTTGCTGCGTTAGAGCTGTGCGAAACCTTACGATTTAAGGATTATATTAGCAGACATTTCGCCAGAATGACCTCTTTATTGAAACTGAACTTGTCTGGTTTGCTTTTTTTTTAAATCAGGTAAAAAATTTACTTACAATGATTATCTTTGCCAAAACAAAATTTAAAAGGACTCATGTTTATACTAAATTTTGTAGATAAAAACCTATGTACAACTCTCATTGAAAAAAACTAAAACCATGCATTTTGAACTAAGTGAAGAACATAAAATGATTCAAGAAGCTGCAAGAGATTTTGCGCAAGCCGAACTTTTGCCAGGCGTTATTGAACGTGATGAAAACGCTACTTTCCCGACAGAACAAATCAAAAAAATGGGCGAGCTTGGCTTTCTAGGCATGATGGTAGACCCCAAATACAATGGCGGAGGAATGGATACCGTATCCTACGTTTTGGCGATGGAAGAAATTGCAAAAGTGGATGCATCGGCAGCTGTCGTGATGTCAGTTAATAACTCTTTGGTTTGTTGGGGTTTAGAACAATTCGGAACCGAGGAGCAAAAACAAAAATATTTAACCAAGCTGGCAACAGGCGAACAAATAGGCGCCTTCTGTTTGTCGGAACCTGAGGCAGGCTCAGACGCGACCTCGCAACGGACAACCGCAATAGATAAAGGTGATCACTATTTGCTAAACGGAACAAAAAACTGGATTACAAACGGTAATTCAGCTTCGGTCTATCTTGTTGTTGCTCAGACTGATGTAGAGAAAGGCCATCGAGGAATTAACGTCTTGATTGTCGAAAAAGACACACCAGGATTCACGGTAGGTGTTAAAGAAAATAAAATGGGAATCCGAGCTTCGGACACGCATTCATTGATGTTCAACGACGTAAAAATCCCAAAAGAAAACCGCATTGGCGAAGATGGCTTTGGATTCAAATTTGCGATGAAAACTCTATCTGGAGGTCGAATCGGGATCGCTTCTCAGGCGCTCGGAATTGCTTCAGGAGCTCTAGATTTATCTTTGCAATACGCCAAAGAACGTGAATCTTTTGGAAAGCCAATTGCTCAGCATCAGGCTATTGCCTTCAAATTGGCAGATATGGCTACAGAAATTGATGCCGCCAGATTGCTGTGTCTACAAGCTGCTTTCCACAAAGACAATGGTTTAGATTATACCAAATCGGGTGCTATGGCAAAACTTTTTGCGGCAGATAAAGCGATGCGTATTACCACCGAAGCCGTTCAGATTCATGGCGGTTATGGCTATGTGCGCGAATATCACGTTGAGCGTATGATGCGGGACGCCAAAATTACCCAGATTTACGAAGGAACTTCCGAAATTCAAAAAATTGTCATTTCGAGAGAAGTTTTGAAATAAAACTGACAGAACACCACAATATAGACTCACAAACGGCACTAAGCACAACGATTAGTGCCGTTTTTTTGAACCCGAATTTAATCGAAAATGACCAACAAACTCCCTTTACTCGTTCTGCTTACTGGCCCTACGGCGGTCGGTAAAACAGCTCTGAGTATTGATTTGGCAACTACATTTTCTACCGAAATACTCTCTTGCGATTCCCGACAGTTTTATAAAGAAATGCAGATCGGAACAGCCGTTCCTTCAAAAGAGGAGCTTCATGCGGTAAAACATCATTTTATTCAACACAAATCGGTTCGCGAAGCCTATTCGGCAGGCGCTTTTGAAATTGACGCTGTCCGTTGCTTATCCAAACTTTTTGAAAATAAACCCGTCGCCTTTTTGGTAGGAGGATCGGCCATGTATGCCAAAGCAGTTTACGAAGGTTTAGACGATATTCCGTCCATCGATATGGCCATCAGAAAACAGGTTGATAAACTCTATGAAGATAAAGGTTTGGCTGGCGTTCAAGAGCTTGCAAAAGTCTATGATCCAAAACTTTGGTCTGAGGTTGATCAGAATAATCCACGCCGTTTGATGCGTACTATAGAAATGGTTTTGCAGACCGGAAAACCATTAAGTTTTTATCAGCATCAAGCCAAAAAAACACGACCATTTAGAGTCCTGAAAATCGGATTAATCCGAGAGCGTGAAGAAATCTATCAGCGCATTAACCAACGTGTTGATTTGATGTTTGAACAAGGTTTACTGGAGGAAGTGAAGGCTTTGAGAACTTTATCGCATTTGGCTAGTTTGCAAACGGTTGGTTATCAGGAGATTTTTGATTATTTTGACCATAAAATTGATCTGGAAAGCTGTAAGCAACTCATTAAACAAAATACCCGTCGGTTTGCCAAAAGACAGCTGACGTGGCTGCGGAGAGAAGAAGGTATGATTAGATTTAGACCAGAAGAAAAAAAAGAAATTAATAACTTGATAATCAGAACTATATAAATGAAATATTCTCTTTTTTTTCTTTTTATTTTGATGATTTTCGGACTACAAGCACAATCTTGGGAGCGTCAATTGGCTCAAAGTCAGTTTGTTAAGCCGGTAAGTATTCCGATGGTTCTTTCGGGTACGTTTTGCGAGCTACGCTCAAATCATTTTCATGGTGGTATAGACATCAAAACCCAAGGCAGAACGGGCTTAGACATTTTTTCGATTGCCGATGGTTATGTTACTCGAATTAAAATTTCGCCCTATGGCTACGGAAAAGCACTTTATATTCATCATCCCAAAACAGGAATAACCTCCGTATATGCTCATTTAAAAACCTTTTCGCCAAAGATTGAACGCTACATCAAAACCATTCAAAAACAAAAAAAGAAGCATACTATTGACCAGTCCGTTCCGGTTAATGTTCTGAAAGTGAGCAAGAAAGAGA
This sequence comes from Flavobacteriales bacterium, assembly GCA_049609625.1. Classification (GTDB taxonomy): domain Bacteria; phylum Bacteroidota; class Bacteroidia; order Flavobacteriales; family CAJXXR01; genus JBMYYR01. The sequence goes on from JBMYYR010000023.1 coordinate 12,372, forward strand.
TTATTGCCAAAAGCGGAAATACGGGCGGTTCGCAAGCACCGCATTTACATTTCGAACTCAGGCATTCGGCAAATCAACATCCAATAAATCCATTGTTTGCCTTTGAGATTGAAGATGATGTAGCACCAGAAATCGATATGTTGAGTTATTATAGTTTCTCCGAAACGCACGAAAATGTTGTTTTAAGTCAAAAGACAGTGGGTGTAAACCGAATAAAATCAGGGTTTTATACAATCGAAGATACGTTGACATTGACCAGCTTTGGTGGCTTTTCGCTATCGGCTTTTGACAGGCAATCTGGCGCCAGAAACAAGAACGGTTACCGAAGTATTGAATACTTTGTTGATAATAAGCCCTATTTTTCATTAGTTTTTGATGAATATTCTTATTCTGAAACACGGTATATCAATAGCTTGATTGACTATCCGTATTTTAAAAATCATAAAAAAAGACTATTAAAACTCTATCATGAACCCAATAATCGGCTATCATTAAGCCGAAAAAATGCAGAACAATTACACTGTTTTTCTCCGGAACAAACGCACAAAGCCTTGGCTGTTCTGCGCGATTACAAAAACAACACCTCGGTGCTAACCTGGCATTTCAAAACGCATTTGCCAGACAGTATTCCCGATCCTGAAGCTGATTTTTGGATTTTGGAAGGCGAAGCTTACCGGGTTGATACTGCAGGTATTCGGCTCGATTTCAAAGCTAAAAGTCTGTACACAGATCTGAATTTAAGTTTAATTTCTGACTTTGATTCCACCCAAACCTTTTCTATTCTACCCCAACATACCCCAATCCATTCGCCAGTGAAACTGCAAGTTGATTGTCCCGAAATACATCAAAAAAACATCAATAAATTGTTGATTTACAACAAGAAAAAGAATTACAAGTCCTATATCAAGCCTAAAGTCTCTGGCAACATATTGTCTTGCAAGCTCAGATCTTTTGGCGATTTTGGTTTTGAGCTCGATACCGTGCCGCCAACTTTGCAACTGCCCTATCTCAGCGAAGGTAAACAGGCCAAAACGCATACGCAAATTACTATGATTGCCAAAGACGACAAGTCGGGTGTTCGATCCTACAACGCCACTTTGGACGGTCAATGGATTAGTTTATACTACGATGCCAAAAATCAAAAAATATACCATCAGTTTGAAAACCAACCAGATGGAAAAAAGCATAGCTTACACATCGAACTTGTAGATGTTTGTGGCAACAAAACACAAATAAAACGTCAATTTTTACGTTAATACCCCATGAATATAAAATGTACTGTATCTTTTTGTATGGTTTTGATGATGGTTTTGACTTCTTTTCAGCTTCAGGCCCAAGAAACCAAAGTTTGGGGTTATGTGGTTTCCGAAGATGGTGAGGCTCTAGCAAATACAGCCATTTTTGTATCCGAAAAAAAAGGAGTAACAAGTTCTGAAACAGGATATTATGAGCTTTTTTTACCTAGCGATTCGGTCTATAGTTTACGCGCTTCAAATGTAGCTTTCAAACCATGGAAAAAAAGACTCAAATTAAAATCTGGGCAAGAAAAACGCATTGATATTCGCTTATATTACGACGTCAACCTGATGACCACAGTAGAACTTACGGACAACACCCACAAAGATCGTCTGAATAACAATATCGAAATTAAAGTCAAAGACATCAACAAACTAGCTGGCGCCAACAATAGCGTTGAGGCGTTGATAAAGCAAACCACGTCGGCGATTGGCAACAACGAATTGAGCTCGCAATATAACGTTCGGGGTGGAAATTTTGACGAAAACTTGGTCTATGTGAATGGTTTACAGATTTATAGACCTTTTTTGGTCAGAACAGGCGAACAAGAAGGCTTGAGCTTTCTGAACTCTGATATGGTAGAAAGTATTCGCTTTTCGGCTGGAGGTTTTGAGGCCAAATATGGCGATAAACTCTCTTCTGTTTTAGACATCAGCTACCGAGAAGCCGACACCCTAAGCCTCAAAGCAAATTTGAGCTTTCAAGGTGCTGGTCTAACGATTTCTAATCCATTTAAAGTCGCCAATAGACCACTTTCTTTTATTGGAAGTTTTCGCTACAAATCGCCCACTTTTCTTCTTAATTCTCTCGAAACTCAGGGCGATTATAGACCTCGATTCTCTGATGCTCAGGTGTTTATGAAATATGATTTATCGCTACGATCTGACTTTTCTTTTTTAGGAAATTATTCCCAGAGTGTCTATCAATTTATTCCAGAATCGAGAACAAGCACCTTTGGGACAGCCAGCGACGTCAAACAACTTTATGTTTATTTTGAAGGCCAAGAAGTTGATAATTATGACAATAGTAATTTGGCTTTCAAATGGGATTACAAAGCCAGCGACCAAATTCAGCTCAGTTGGCAAGCCTCACATTTCAGAACCTTAGAGCGTGAGTTTTACGACATCGATGGCTATTATATTTTAGGTTTGGTGGACAACAATCCAGGTTCAGAGAATTTCGGTTCTGTAACCTCTGTTACGGGCGTTGGCGAGTTTTTGAACCACGGTAGAAATGAGTTTTATGCCCAAGTTTCTAATCTAAATCACAGAGGAGTTTGGACAAGTGATGATCAGTTGTCTAAATGGTCTTGGGGTATTGATGTTCAAAATGAATCTATTGAAGATCAATTACTTGAGTGGCAATATATTGACTCCTTAGGCTTTTCGGTAAACGACAATACGAACGATTTAGAGCTTTACGAATCCGTCAGAACATCAAATACCATTCATAGCAATCGAATGTTTGGCTTTGCCCAATACGAACATAAATTTCTTGCCAAAGACAGTGCACTTTGGGCTTATAATGTTGGCTTAAGAGCGCAGTATTGGGATTTGAATCAGGAGTTATTTCTAACACCACGATCCCACGTTTCGTATAAACCGCATTGGGAAAAAGACATCGTTTTTCGCTATGCCTTGGGGATGTACAACCAGTCGCCGTTTTACAGAGATTTGCGCGCAAAGAATGGCGAATTGAATAGAAACTTAAAGTCGCAAAAATCCGTTCAAACCAGTTTTAGTCTCGATTATAACCTCGAAATCTGGAACCGACCGTTCAGAATGACCAGCGAAGTGTATTATAAAAAACTTTGGGATGTAGTGCCTTATGAACTTGAGAACCTGCAAATTCGCTATCTTCCTTTTGAGCAAGCCAGAGCCTATGTTTATGGCTTGGAATGGCGTTTGAATGGCGAAATTGTACCTGGAGACGAATCGTTTGTGTCCTTTGGTTTTATGCAAAACAAAGAAGATATTTTGGGCGATGGCCACGGCTATATTCCAAAACCTACCGAACAAGTCTTTAGCATGAGTATGTTCTATCAAGATCATTTCAAAAACCATAAAGACATCAAATTCCACCTGTCGGCGTCCTACGCTACTGGAATGCCTTTTGGAGCACCCAACACCGCTCGAGCAGCTCAAACCTTACGCAACTCAAGTTACCGACGTGTTGATGTCGGATTCTCTAAGGCTTTGATAAAAAAACGAAGCCAGAAAGGTTTCAAAAAACACATCAAAAATGCCTGGGCTTCCATCGAAATTCTCAATTTGTTGAACATCAACAATAGTGCTGGTCATCTTTGGGTTTCGGATGCCAACAGAACACAGTTTGCTGTTCCTAACTACCTGACAGGTAGGATGATAAATCTTAAGTTTAGTGTGGAGTTGTAAAATAAAAGTTTTACATATCATTAAAAAGAATGGCGTCAAGATGATCTCTAGAGCTTTGCTTTTTTGAAAAAAAACAGTTAAACAGGTATTGTTGGTCTGATCATTAATCCCTTGCGGTTGCCCAGGAGTTTTGGAACGGCATTGCAAAACAAGCCCAAGCCAAACATAAAACCTTATCTTTGTCAGTAAAATCAGAGTAAAAAAATGAAATCGACCGAACAAGATAGTCTACATCAAAATTTGCATCAAAAAACTACAAAAGAGCTGTTACAGTCTATAAATGAAGAAGATAGAAAAGTAGCCGAAGTGATAAATGCTTGTTTAGATGATATTGAAACAGTGGTTGAAGCTATTTTTCCTCGGATGCAAGCTGGAGGCCGTTTGTTCTACATTGGCGCAGGAACAAGTGGCAGACTTGGGATTGTGGATGCCAGCGAATGCCCACCGACTTTTGGTGTAGACCACAACACGGTTATTGGTCTGATTGCGGGTGGCGATTCTGCGATTAGAAAAGCTGTAGAATTTGCCGAAGATGATAGACATCAGGCTTGGAAAGACCTTGAAAACCTATACTATTTCTGAACTCGATAGCGTGATTGGCATCGCGGCAAGCGGCACCACGCCTTATGTTATTGGCGGTATTGAAGCTGCGCGAACCTTCGGTTGTTTTACGGCAAGTATTTCTTGTAATCGAGATTCTGAACTAAGTCGAGCTGCCGAACAAGCCATCGAAGCGGTTGTTGGACCTGAATTTGTAACAGGTAGCACCAGAATGAAAGCCGGAACAGCTCAAAAACTTATTCTGAACATGATTTCTACTAGTTTGATGATTAAACTTGGTCGTGTTTTTGGAAACAAAATGGTTGATATGCAGTTGAGTAACAACAAATTAAAACATCGAGCTGTAGACATGCTCCGATCACTTTCTGGTATCGATCAACACCAAGCTCAACGCCTAATTAATGAACATGGCAACGTCCGCGAAGCCTTAAATCACTTAAAACATGAGTCCAGAAGCTAAAGAAATCTTAACCAAAGGCATACGTGTTTTGAGCTATGCGCTGATTCCACTATTCTCAGTGCCCTTGCTCATAAACTTTGCGTTTTCCTTAAAAAAAATGAGTTTTTTGACTCAAATTCTATCCGTTGTGCTTACATTTGGTTGCATTGCCCTATTGATTTACGGCGTTTCACTCATTATAAAAGGATTATTCTACGATGAAAAAAACTAAAACGATACTCGATAAAAAAGCACATCAGTTTTTAGAAACTTATTTAAATACCTATGCGCCAACAGGTTTTGAAACCGAAGGGCAAAAAACGTGGTATAAGTACATCAAACCTTATGTAGATGAAGCTTTTGTGGATAATTATGGCACAACCGTTGGCGTGATCAACCCGAAAGCCAAATTTAAAGTTGTTATTGAGGCTCATGCCGATGAAATTTCATGGTTTGTACATTATATTACTGAGGAAGGGTTTATTTACGTAAAACGAAATGGTGGTTCAGATCATCAAATTGCCCCGTCGAAACGAGTGGTTATTCACACCGAAAAAGGACAAGTTGATGGTTTTTTTGGTTGGCCAGCCATTCATGTTCGTAAAGGCAAAAACGAAAAAGCACCAAGTTTAGATAATATTTTTATTGATGTTGGGGCAAAATCGAAAAAGGAAGTCATGGAAATGGGTGTAGATATTGGTTGTGTAGCCACCTTTAATGACCAATTTCAGGTATTTAATAAAGATAAATGGGTTGGGCGTGCGCTCGATAATCGGATTGGAGGCTTTATGATAGCTCAAGTTGCTCGTTTGTTGCACAAAAATAATGTAAAACTCCCTTTTGGACTCTATATTGTGAATGCCGTTCAGGAAGAAGTGGGGCTTCGAGGTGCGCAAATGATTACCGAAACCATCAAACCCAATGTGGCCATTGTAACCGATGTTTGCCACTGTACTCAAAGTCCGCTTTACAACAAAAAAGAGCAAGGCGACCTCAAAATGGGAGACGGCCCTGTGATGTCTTATGGCCCACCGATTCACAATAATCTACAAAAATTATTTTTAGAAACCGCTAAAAATCAGAAGATTGACGTTCAGAAAAAGGTGGCAAGTCGGGTTACCGGAACCGATACCGATGCCTTTGCATTTTCAAACGGCGGTGTACCTTCGATACTCATTTCTTTGGCTCAACGCTATATGCACACCACGGTAGAAATGGTGCATCAGCAAGATGTTGAAGATATTATTAAGTTGATTTACAATGGATTACAAAATATTGAGAATGACCATGATTTCTCTTACTGGAAAATTTAAGTTTATGAATACAATGACATTCCGCCTTTTGGTTTTGATGATGTTTCTGGCTGGTTTTCAGTTAGATACTTCGGCTCAGGGCTTTATGAACAAACATCTAAGTCAAGATTATTTTGAGCGTATGAAAGCTCTAAAAGACGGACAACCATTGCTTATTGTTCTCAACAATGAGAACCGAAAGCTTGAAGCAATGAAAAAGGCGAACAAAATAGACTTGCGAAACCGAACTAAGCTGGCCGTCGCCAAAAGACATCAAACTATTGTAACAGGTTTTGAAAAACACTATACGTTTAGCTCAGTTTATTTTGTTTATGATGATGACAAAGCGCACATAAAGTCAGGGAAATTGAAAAAAGTAAAGTTTTATAACTCTGATTTGAAGCGTGTTAGGAAAATTCATAAACAAATTGATATCAACAAACTTTTGTTGGTAACATTAAACAATACATGGCTTAAAAGAGTGGATAAAAATCCTCAAACAGGTCGCGACACCATGACAAAAGCAGGAGCAGAGGCCTTACATGTTTTGGATGATGATTTTATTCGACTTACCTATCCTTTTCCACGACGGGTAAAAACCTACGCTAGTGTTCCGCTGTTCAAACGTGATTTTACTAAGGTGGTCGAAAAATTAGATTTGAGATTCCACCGTTATTTTTCAAAGTTTAGGCTGGTTAAAGATCAAGGAAAGGCTGTAAATTAAGCTCAAAGATTCGGTAAAACATCCTAAGTTTTCGAGTAAATATCCATGACTTTACATTATAAAAATCAATTAGAAAAACGTCGTAATCAAAACCTATTCAGGACATTGAAATCAAATGGAGTCGGTTTAGATTTTTCTTCAAACGACTACCTTTCTCTACATCAAGACCCTGTTTGGAGGAACTATCTAAAAGACCAAATTCCCGAAGAGCTTTGGTTAGAAAGTTCGCCTTCTAGTCGGCTGATTGCTGGAAATTCAAGTCAAAAAGAAGCTATTGAAGCTTGGTTTGCTGAATTTTTTAAGGATGAATCCGCTTTATTTTTCCCTTCTGGTTATGCTGCTAACCAATCCGTTATTTCGACCATAGCTTCCAAAACGGACACCATCATTTATGATCAATATTGTCATGCTTCCATTCGCGAAGCTCTACAATTGTCGCCTGCTAAATGTCTGAAATTCAGACATAATGATGTAGAAGATTTAGAGAGACTTTTAATCAAAACCAAAGGACAGGTGTATGTGGTTGTGGAAAGTTTGTATTCTATGGATGGCGATTTTTGTCCGCTAAAATCCATTGTTGAGCTTTGTAAAAAACACAAGGGTTTATTGATTGTAGATGAGGCACATACGACAGGTTTGTATGGCGACAAAGGCGAAGGTTTTTGTGTAGAATTAGGTTTAGAAAAAGAGATTTTTTGTCGGATTATGACCTTCGGGAAAGCCGTAGCCTGCCATGGTGCTGTTGTCCTCGGACCAACTGATTTTCGGTCGTTTTTAATCAATTTTGCTCGGCCATTTATCTATTCCACTTCTCCGCCGATCTTATCTTTTATGAAAGCTCAGAAGAGTTTAGACTGTATTTCGAAGCATCCAGAGTGGCGCGCAAATTTACAAGAAAATGCCAGTTATTTGGCTCAGTGTTTAGGTATTCAATCTAAGGAAACCAATCCATTTCAATCGCCTATCATTCCTTTTTTAGATACTGATTTTCAAAAACTTAAAGAATTTGAACGACAATTAGAAAAACAACATATTTTTGTAAAAGCCATTGGCTCACCAACCATTCCGAAAGGAGAGGAGCGGCTGCGTTTTTCGATCCAAAGACAGCATACTAGCTCAGATTTGGAACTTTTGGCTGGTTTAGTGAATGATGTTTTTGTTTAGTTTCATGTTGACTGGTATGAAATTTCTCACATGCAAAATATTTTTAATTTCGGCATTAAGATTGAAGAAAAAAATCTTATGTTTGCACAACTAAACATGGGGGATTAGCTCAGCTGGCTAGAGCGCTTGCATGGCATGCAAGAGGTCATCGGTTCGACTCCGATATTCTCCACTACTATTACCCATCCATTTTTTTCTCAGGCTTCAATTCAAATTCCTTGATTGTTTTACCTAACTCGGAAGCCACATCAAAACGAAATAGACTTCAATCTAGCTGAATAGTAAATAAATTGAATCTATTTACTTGATAGTCAATGTTTTGTGTGATAATATCTTTACTCAGGTTTTACTCGGACTTTGGTGAAACTAACCAAATATACACCTACGAAGACAAGTCCACCGGCCAACATTTTAATTGGAGTCAATTCATCTACGCCATTAAAAATAGCAAAGGCGGTAGCTAAAAGTGGTTGTAGAAAAATATAAAATCCTACAGTTGACGAACGAAGGTTTTGAAGGCCATAAATATTGAACAAGTAGGTCATGCAGGTGGCGCAGATGACCACAAAAGCAATAGCCCAAAGTGCGGTTTTGGGTAATGCCGAAACGTCAATATCCATAGCGTCGCTGGCACTAAAAGGCAGAGTAAATAGAAATCCGATCAGAAAACAGTTGGCCAAAACTTGAATCGGGTTATATTTTTTCATCAAAGGCTTAACGAGAATAAGGTAGGCCGAATAGAAGGCTGCATTAATGAAAACCAAAACGTTACCTAGGCTTGGATTTGGAGCATTGATGCCGTTTTCTTTGGATAAAATGATAGTTAGAGCACCGATAGCACCTAATAGAACGCCTATAAATCTTTTTTTGCTCAGGACTTCTTGTTTGAGTAAAACGGCTCCCAGAAAAACCATTATAGGTGCCGAAGTCATCATAACCGACGCATTGATTGGTGTGGTATAACTGAGGCCTTCAAAAAACAATAGCTGATTTGCCGAAACGCCAAGTAAGCCACAAAGTGCCATTCTGCCCCAATCTTTTAGATTGATTTTCTGACGAACAATAAACCGATTGAGAAAAGTAAAAAGAATCAATGCACCCGAAACTCGCAATAAAATAAAAGGAAATGGCTGAATATATTCAGGCATAACCGATTTTGCAATCGTAAAATTTAGGGCGTAAATCAAATTAACGGTGAAGACGGCCAGGTGGGCTAGAATTAGTTTTTTATTCATTTTTTAGAGCCTGTTTCAAACGTTCTACTTCTGCTTTTGAATTTCCTATAAAAACAGCTCCATTATAAAAAATCACTGGACGTTTTAAAAAGGTATACTCGCTCAAAATCAATGATTTGAATTCTTCTTCGCTCAGTAATTTTTTATTCAAACCTTGGCTGATGTATTTTCGTGCTCGTTTGTTAAACAAGGCTTCGTAAGACGCCGTTTGTTGGAAAGCCGCCTCTAGGTCTTCTTCGCTGATGGCTTGATGTTTTAGGTCTTTCAACACCCAATGTTCGTCCGTAATATTTAGGGTTTTCATAATGCGCTTGCAGGTATTGCAAGTACTTAAAAAATAACAGGTGTTTTTCATCAAAATTGGATTAGATACAGAGTGTTTGACTAAAGTCGGGCGTCAATAATGCGTCAAAAATAGTGAAATTATTCAACAGAGTGGGCTTTGGTTTTTAATTCTAAAAAACAACACAATCAAACGTATGATTTTAAAACGACCTTGTGATTACTTTTTGAATTTAAGAAGTCATCCTAAAAAAAAGATAATTAACTTTGAATAATGAAAACAACATGGAAAACTATTGACACGTCTTGGACTTTATTTTTGGATCGAGACGGCGTTTTGAACACGCGTTTGATTGGGGATTATGTCAAAACGGTAGATGAATTTGAATGGATCGATGGTGTTTTGGAAGCCTTGAATGGCTTGTCAGCTTTTTTTGGGCGACTCATCATTGTAACCAATCAGCAGGGGATCGGAAAAGGTTTGATGACAGAGCATAAATTAAGGCTTGTGCATTCAAAATTGATTCAAGATTCTAAAAATCATAATGTTACGATAGATTCTATTTACCATGCTCCGCAGCTGGTTAGTGAGCAATCTGCATTCAGAAAACCTAATATTGGCATGGCACATCAGGCAAAGCTCGATTTTCCTGACATTAATTTTGAAAAATCAGTTATGGTTGGCGATAGTATTTCTGATCTTGAATTTGGCTGGAATGCAAACATGAACACACTCATTCACATCAGCGATTCTTCAGACGAAAGTCCTTTTGAAGCCATCAAATATTCAAGCTTATTTGAATTTTATCAGGCTTTAAAAACAGCTCAAAACTCCGAAGATTCAGCCTCAGAAAAATAAGTGCCCTCGCTAATTTTTTCTGCAAGTTTCTCAACATCAATGGCATGTTTCACATCATATTCTCCAATCTGACAGCGGCGCAAAGCGGTAAGATAAGCTCCTGAATCTAAGGCTTTTCCAAAATCGTAAGCAAAAGAGCGAATATAAGTCCCTTTGCTGCATTCGATATGAAAATCGACAAAAGGTAAATCGATTTTGGTGATTTCTACTTTGTAAAATTCAATAGATCTTGCCTTTACTTCAACCTGTTCGCCGCGTCGAGCTTTTTTGTATAAGGCTTCTCCTTTTTGTTTAATAGCAGAAAAAATAGGCGGAAACTGTTCTTGTTTGCCCACAAATTGTTTAGCCAACGCATGTAGTTGTTCTTCGGTGATGTGTTCAGTAGAAAACTGCTCATTTTCTTCCGTTTCTTTGTCGTAGCTCGGTGTGGTTGCGCCCAGTTTTAATGTTCCGGTATAGGTTTTTTGTAAATCCTGAAAACCTTGAATGGATTTAGTCATTTTTCCGGTACAAATAATGAGTAAACCTGTCGCCAAAGGATCTAAAGTACCGGCATGTCCGATTTTAATTTTCTTTAAATTATCGGCTTTTCTGATGGCGTGTTTGAGTTTGTTGACTGCCTGAAAAGACGTCCAAGTCAAGGGTTTGTCTACCAACATTAATTGACCTTTTTGAAATGCAGTTTGTTCGTTCATTTTCTTATTCAATTTATTGGTCTACAATTGGTTAAGATTTATTTCCATCCAAAATCTGATAGGTTCTTCTATCTGATTAAAAGTTGATAATTGCCTTTGCTGCCCTGTTGGGCCAGTTCCCGTTACCGGATTTCCTCGGGTGCCATTCACGTTGGGCATAGCGGTATTTCTTGGCATGCCACCAGGATCTTTAAGGTCGTCTGGAACATCAAAATCTAATGCGCCACTTTCTATGCCGAGCGAAAATTTAGACAGACCTGTTAAACCAAATTTCGACATCGGAATTTGTAATTTATACATCAAACGCCCATCCTGATGTTCTAGCTTGATGTTGATATCAGCTTGATCATAAAGGTAGTTTAAGTTTTCTGTTTTGTCGCCCAAAACGACCTCCATTTCTTTGTTTATTTTCTGAATATCAGCATCTAATCCTTTGTTTTTGCTAACCGAAAAATGATCGTTTTTGAAGCTAGAATCGAAATCTTTCATGGTAAACGTACGCTCTGTTGCAAAGGGAAAATGTACATAATGGGTCTTGCTCTTTTTTCCTTCGGCATCAAAATAAAGTTTAAAACCTGAATACAATATTTTTTTCTGGCTCAAAGGCAAATCAGAATCTAACCATAAACTAAAGGTATCGGCTTCTTGAAACAGCATCCAGCGAAAGCCAAAACGCGCATTATAGCCCGAATACGTTGGTTCCGAAAAATCAATCTGACTTTTATTAAGACAATGGTAAGTTGGTAATTTTGAACAGCTTATCAAACTGAAAAGTGTCAAAAAAAGAAGTGATTGTTTTGTATTCATACTAAAATTTTGAATCCGATAAAGAGAGGTGTTTATTGGTGAATGTTTTTTTTTATGTACGTCAGCTACATGGCTACCGACACACGCACTTTTTTCTTTTTTAAACGTTGGTTGTTTAGGTTTTGGATGAGCAATTTGGTTTTATTTGCTTTCACGGCAACGAAAGAAAATTGCTGTTTTACATCAATTTTCCCCACTTCATCGGCTTCTAAGCCTCCTTTTTTACAAACAAAACCAACTAAATCAAAAGCACCGATTTTATCTTTTTTTCCACCCGAAATGTATAATGTTTCCCATTCACTTGGCGGAATCGGATTTACCTTTTTTGGCAAGTCGATAGCTTCTCCAGACTGGATATAATCTGGTTTAAATTCAGAATCATTAAGCAAAACATAAACCAAACCACTTTTGTTCATTCGAGCTGTTCTTCCGTTTCGATGCACAAAATCATCAAGCTTTCTAGGTATCTGATAATGAATAACATGCTTTACGTCTGTGATATCAATCCCACGAGCAGCAAGATCTGTACAAAGTAAAATCTGACTGGTTCCATTTCTGAATTTCAACAAGGTACGTTCGCGGTCTATTTGTTCTAAACCACCATGAAATTTACCATGAGCAACGCCCTGTTTTTTCAAACGTTCAGAAATACGTTCCACCGCTTCCCGATGATTACAAAACACAATCGATTTTTCGCCACCAAGCCAACATAACAGCTGATAAAGGCTATCTGTTTTGTCTTTTTCGACTGATTTTATGGTTTTGAATTGCAATTTTGGCTGAGCCGATTGTAAACAATCAACGGTTTTGATATCCAATTGCTCACTAAAATAAGGTAAGGATTTTGGCTTTGTTGCCGAAGTTAAAAGCAGACGAGAAACAGATTCTAATTCCTCAAAAATTTGATCTAACTCTCTGTGAAATCCGAACTCCAAAGACTTGTCGTATTCATCGACAATCAAGACTTTAATCGAACGGCAATTGATGTGCTGACGAGCAATATGATCAGTCAATCGACCTGGTGTGGCAATAACCACTTGCACCTGATTTCTGAGCTGTTTTTTCTCTAATTCGAGTGAATTTCCTCCATAACAACAACAAGCCGAAAAGGGCGTTTTCAGGCCTTTGAATACATCAAAAATCTGTAAACTTAACTCTCTTGATGGCGCTAAAATCAATAATTGAACATCTTGATTATCAACATCTAAAGACTCTAAACTCGCTAAAAGAAAAGCTAAGGTTTTTCCCGAACCCGTTGGCGAAAGCAACAAGACATGATCGTTTTCTTTGGCGGTTTCCAAGAACGTTTCTTGCATGCTGTTTAGCGCTTCTATACCTAAGTTTTTCCAGTAGTTCATTTTGTTTTACGTTTTTGTCATAGTCATAACTTACAGGGTAGCATTTCTCAGCTTTTTTTAACCCTATCTTTATAAATAGTGCCAGACTCGACCCTTAAATTCAATTTGTAAATACGGCAATGGATTGACCTCAATTTTGATTATATTTTTCAGGTCAGCAAAGGAGTTTTTGTCTCCTCACTTGCTCTGAAATAAGTGTTGTTCATCGTATTGCGGTTTCTCCTCAAAACATCATATTCGTGATGTGATAAATAACCAAAGCACAAAGGTAGACAATTTCGGCTCTATGTCAAATACTATAGGTAAACGTTCTAAACTTAGACTTCAAAATATTTAACGCGAAAATGGAGCAAGTATAAATAAAAACATTATATTTGACTTTAGAATTTTTATTGATTTCAGTTCGTCAATTAATTGATAATCAATCTTTTGAAAAAGAATTTAACCACATAGAACATAAACACTATGAACCATCTATTAAAAGGAAAACGAGGAATTATCTTTGGAGCTCTAAACAGCCAGTCTATCGCTTGGAAAGTTGCCGAAACCTGCCACGAACAGGGTGGTCAATTTGTGTTGACCAACGCACCTATAGCCATGAGAATGGGTGAAATCAATCAATTAGCCGAAAAAACTGGATCAGAAATCATACCAGCAGATGCCACATCAATGGAAGATTTGGAGCAGTTGATAACCAAGTCTCAAGATATTTTAGGCGGAAAAATTGATTTTATTTTGCACTCGATCGGTATGTCGGTCAATGTGAGAAAAAAACGTCATTACACCGATTTGAATTACGATTTTTTCCAAAAAGGAACAGACGTCTCGGCTTTGTCGTTTCATAAAGTGATCCAAACGGCTTTCAAGCTTGATGCCATGAGCGAATGGGGTTCTATTTTGGGCTTGAGTTATATTGCTGCCCAACGTGCATTTCCAGATTATTCCGACATGGCAGACAATAAGGCGATGTTAGAATCTATTGCTCGTAGCTTTGGTTACCATTATGGAAAATCTAACAAAGTGAGAATCAATACCATTTCTCAATCGCCAACACCAACAACTGCAGGTAGTGGAGTGAAAGGCTTTGATGGATTTATAAACTTTGCCTCACAAATGTCGCCTTTAGGCAATGCTTCAGCGCAAGATTGTGCTAATTATTGCGTTACCTTATTTTCGGATTTAACCCGAATGGTAACCATGCAAAACCTCTATCATGACGGCGGTTTTTCTCAAACGGGCGTTAGTCAAGATGTTGTTGATCAATTCAATAGTTAGGCTATTTCAAAAAGAAATAATGGTAGTAAAAAAAATGGCAAATGTAAATTTGCCATTTTTTTTTGACTAAACTCATTTCAATTAAACCCAAAAAAAGTATCTAAGTAAATGAAAATCAACAGCAATAAGGTTTGAAAGTAATAAAATTTCTAGATTAAACTTACACTAGACGTAGAACTAAAAAAACTCAAAAAAACACTACATTTGTGCTTTCTTTTTGAGAACCTAAAAATTACATAAAACGCAGAGCTATGTTACATTTCTTCAAAGGTCAATCCGGACAAATTTATGCGCTTAGTTATCAGGATGTTATCCAGCCAGAAGCCATAGAAAAACTACTTTGGTTATTTGGCGATGCGAGCTATTTGTCGACCAAAACCATTGATGGCGAGTATGTTGGTCCACGAAAAGAAATGACTTCACCTTGGAGTACCAATGCGGTTGAGATTTGTTCGAGCATGGGTGTCAAAGGTGTTGAACGTATTGAATGCTATACGCCTTATGCAGAGGATTTGAATTTTGATCCGATGCTAGAAGTGCGTTATAATCAACTCAATCAAGGTCTTTTTGAGGTCAATGTTGAGGTTGAAAAGATAAAAGACATCGATAATATTGCGGCTTACAATCAAGCTGAAGGTTTGGCTTTGAGCGATGAAGAAGTAGATTATCTGAATTCAGTTTCTGATCGTTTGGGAAGAGCCTTGACCGATTCGGAAGTATTTGGCTTTTCTCAAATAAACTCAGAACATTGTCGACACAAAATTTTTAATGGCACCTTTATTTTAGATGGAAAAGAACAAGACACTAGCTTGTTTAAACTCATTAAAAAAACATCTGAAAATCAAGGAGATAACTTAGTTTCGGCTTATAAAGACAACGTTGCTTTTGTAGATGGTTGTCAAGTTGAACTGTTTGCGCCCAAATCGGGAGAAAAAGCCGATTTCTATCATAAAACAAGTTTCGATTCGGTGTTGTCATTAAAAGCAGAAACTCATAATTTTCCAACAACCGTTGAACCTTTTAATGGTGCAGCAACGGGGTCTGGAGGAGAAATTAGAGATCGAATGGCTGGCGGAAAAGGAAGTTTGCCTTTGGCCGGAACAGCTGTTTATATGACATCTTACCCAAGACACAAAGAAGGGCGATCGTTGGCTGGAGCAATGGAAGCCCGACCGTGGCTTTACCAATCGCCAATGGATATTCTGATCAAAGCCTCAAATGGTGCGTCCGATTTTGGAAATAAATTTGGACAGCCGCTAATTGCAGGTTCTGTTCTTACGTTTGAACACGAAGAAGACAAAAAATATGGTTTCGATAAAGTCATTATGTTGGCTGGAGGTATCGGCATGGCAAAACGAGAAGATGCGCTAAAAAGTCGTCCGAAAAAAGGCGATAAAATCGTTGTGATGGGTGGTGATAATTACCGAATCGGAATGGGAGGTTCTGCCGTTTCTTCGGTAGATACTGGCGAATTTTCTGGTCAAATTGAGCTCAATGCCATTCAGAGATCAAATCCTGAAATGCAAAAACGTGTAGCCAACGCCATCCGAACGATGGTGGAAAGTACCCGAAACCCAATCGTTTCTATTCACGATCACGGTGCTGGAGGACACCTCAATTGCCTGTCTGAATTGGTGGAAGAAACAGGAGGATTTATCGATTTATCGAAATTGCCTGTTGGCGATAAGACTTTATCTGCCAAAGAAATCATCGGAAATGAATCTCAAGAACGTATGGGATTGATTCTAAAAGCTGAGGATGTGGATCAGATGCGTGCGATTGCCGAACGTGAACGCGCTCCTTTTTATGTAGTTGGAGAAATTACTGAAGATGATAAATTCACCGTAAAATCATTAGAAAATCAGGAAACACCAATTGATTTAAGTTTGGAAGATTTCTTCGGAAAGTCTCCAAAAACCATATTAAAAGATGACATAAAACCATCTCATTTTCAAGCCTTAGACTACCAACAAGAACAACTAGAATATTACCTTTCTCAAGTTCTTCAGCTCGAAAGCGTAGCTTGTAAAGATTGGCTAACCAACAAAGTAGATCGTTGTGTGAGTGGGAGAGTGGCTATGCAACAAAATGTGGGCGCACTACATTTACCACTTAACAATGTCGGCATTATAAGTCAAGATTATACGGGTACAAAAGGTATTGCAACGTCTATCGGACATTCGCCCGTTAGCGCTTTGATTGACCCTGTTGCAGGTTCTAGAAATTCGATTGCTGAGGCTTTAACTAATTTAGTTTGGGCGCCAATTGAAGGCGATTTATCACAAGTTTCTTTGTCGGCAAACTGGATGTGGCCAGCGAAAAACGAAGGCGAAAACGCCAGATTATACCAAGCTGTTGAAGCTATTTCAGAATTTGCTATCGATTTGGGAATCAACATCCCAACAGGAAAAGATTCTTTATCGATGACTCAAAAATATGCTGATGAAAAAGTGTATTCGCCAGGAACCGTTATTATTTCTTCGGTTGCCAATGTGAGCGACCTCAAAAAAGCAGTGAATCCGGCTCTAAAAGCGGTTAAAGATTCTCACTTATTATATATTGATTTTTCTTCGGACGAACGTCAGTTGGGCGGTTCGGCTTTGGCTCAAGTTTTAAATCAAGTCGGACAAAAAGCACCGAGTGTTCAGAGTCCAGATTATTTCAAAGCTTGTTTTGCATTTGTTCAGCAATTAATTGATAATCAACATATTTTGGCAGGTCATGATATTTCTGATGGTGGTCTGATTTCTGCCGCTATGGAAATGTGTTTTCCAAACAACGGCATTGGTTTAGACTTAGATTTATCCATTTTTGATGAAGAAGACGCGGTTAAATTACTATTCGCCGAAAACGCAGGTGTTTTGATTCAGGTTCGAGATTTGTATACGGTTCAAGAGCTTGCTAATCAGCAAAATATAAAACTGGACGTTGTAGGGAAAGTGAAGTTAGATGCTCAAGTGAATGTGAGTCTTTCTGGTCAAGAGTTGAATTTGGATGTTTCGAAATACAGAGATTTGTGGTTCAAAACGTCCTACTTATTTGATAAACAACAAAGTGGAGAAGTGTTAGCACAATCCCGATTTGAAAATTATAAAACACACGAACTGAACTTTAAGTTCCCCGAAGCATTCAATGGAAAGTTACCTGATACCTCATCAAAACCGAGACTAAAAGCAGCTATTATCCGAGAAAAAGGCTCAAATTCTGAACGAGAAATGGCGCATGCTATGTATCTGGCAGGTTTTGATGTTAAAGATATTCATACCACAGATTTGATGTCAGGCAGAGAGGATTTATCTGATGTTCAGTTTATTGCAGCTGTTGGAGGCTTCTCCAATTCGGATGTTTTAGGTTCTGCCAAAGGTTGGGCAGGCGTATTCAAATACAATCCAAAAGCAAAAGCAGCACTCCAAAATTTTGTAAACCGACCTGACACCTTAAGTTTGGGTGTTTGTAATGGTTGTCAGCTCTTTATGGAGTTAGATCTATTGTATCCAGAACAAAAAAATCATCCAAAAATGAAACACAATGAGTCTCATAAATTTGAATCTGGTTTTGTTAAGGTTGACGTGCCCGAAAATAATTCGGTGATGTTATCGAGTTTAGCAGGATCAGAACTCGGTATTTGGGTGGCTCACGGTGAAGGAAAATTTGAATTTGACAAGCCAAAAGATGTTAATGTTGTTTCGCGCTATGCCTATTCAACTTATCCTGCAAACCCCAATGGCTCTGACGATAATGCGATGGCAGTCGCCTCAAAAGATGGTCGAATTTTGGCTATGATGCCCCATTTAGAACGTTCGATTTTTCCATGGAATTGGGCGCACTATCCGAATGAAAGACAAGATGACGTTTCGCCATGGATTCGTGCTTTCGAGAATGCTTATGATTGGATTAGTGCGCGTTAATTGGTCCTTATTTACTAAAAGCAAAACACATAACTGAAAAGTATTTTAGGAACTAAAGTTAGATTAAGCCAGTGTGCTTCTTATGTTTTGAAAACGTTGCTGTCTAAGGCATTCTAGGTGTTTTGTTCGGTTTTCATTGGTGTGCAAATTTCAATTAGAAATCCGTTATTGTCTCTTAGGTATCCAACTTTTTGCCCCCAAGGCTTTTTAGTTAAAGGCTCAAATTCGGTTGCTCCAAAAGTGATTGCTTTTTGAAAGTCTTTTTCGATATGCTCAGTCGTAAATGCTAACTCCACTCCAAAAGGTTTTTTAGATTTTGAGCTCTTTTCAAATCCGTTTTTAAAATTAGAGTTTCCCAATACAATGGAAGCAAATGCGATTGTAGTTTCTCCCGAAATCAATTCTCCATAATCATTCTCAGGTGTCAAAAATTTTCGATTAAATCCGAACGCTTTTTCATAAAATTCAATTGTTTCGGCCACATTCTCCACATAGAGTATGGTGTAAGCATAGTTCATATTCTACTATTTAGTTTTGTGTTAGTTGTTTGCCCTAAGCCTCGTGCCTTATTTCTGCGTCTACCTTTTGCAAACATATTAGTTTTTAAATCCAGAGCAATATACAAAAAACACAACTAGCATTGAGAAAGTCATTTTTTCTATAGAATGTGTGGTTTGCGGTTGCTTATCGCCAGCGCGGATGCTTAGTTGTTTACCTGCCGTTTCTTATCTTTTCTACATTCTTGTTCATGCTGTGTCGAACTATTTTTCTATAAACAAACCTTTTAAATGCTCCTAGTTTTTGTTGGTGTTTCGCATAGAATTCGTCTGGTGTGTCAAAAAGTCCAAAATCTTGATTTATTCCTTTGTCTTGAATAAAAGTATTGTTTAAATTCCATTCTATTGGTGGACTTTCAAAATTATCTGTGTATGCACCATAACCACAAAATGTAGTTTTACAATCTTTATTTTTCTCTTGTAATTTGTTTAAATATTCCTTGTCTAAAATAACGCCCTCAAGAAAATACCAAGTTTCATTAACATAAACTTCTACCCAACTATGTAAAATATTTTTTGGCGATAATTTATACCAAATTCCACTAATTGCACCTTTTTGTAATGCTTTATCTATTGTAAAACCGTGAATTCTGTT
>JBMYYR010000024.1:0-30626 GCA_049609625.1 Flavobacteriales bacterium
TTTTTTCGAATTACACCTAGCATTTGTATAACTTAAGGCTACATATTCCCCTTAACCTACTACTCTCTCGCAGGTTATTCTTCAAATATAATTCCCAAATATAACAAAATATTAATTCACATACTAAACACAATAATAACAAGAATCCCCAGCCTCAAGCAGATGCTCAAAAGCCAAATCTTCTTCCAAGATTTCTAAAATGAGTTCGGCTAAAACGTGTTCAAAATCTGGCATAACGTCTATTGGATTTTTGATGTTTTTTAGATCAATAAAACCACTTGAAGCTCTCACTAAAGAGATGATTCCGGCTTTTAGATTTTCGTCAATGTTGTATTCCGATTTTGAGACTAAATAGACATAAAATAAGACTTGAAAGGTTTTGGCTTGGTGTTTTGTACTTCGGTCCAAAATCGAATCGACAGATCTTAAACTGAGATCTTTGTCCTCCACTTTCCCTGTTTTGTAATCGATAATTCTCAGCTCTCCATTTAAGCTATCGATTCGGTCAATATTTCCGTTCAGTTTTACCTTGTGCTTTAGTTTTGGATGATTAAAATTGATAGAAATTTCTTTTTCTAAATCTTTTATTATCAATTCATTACCATCTTTTACACAAGCTTCATCTATCCTCAATGCCGACCATACCATTTGCTCAGCTACCGCCTTTCGCATTTGGTTTTCGATGGCGTTTAGATAGAGTGGCGAACCTAATTTTGAGAAGGCTTTATCGAGCTCAGGCTTGAGGCGTTTTTTGATGATTTTATAATGCTGAACCGTTAAAATCTCATTCAAAAATGGGGTGTAGAGTTCCTCCAAAGTTTCGTGAACCGCCGTTCCCAAATCGGCTGAAGAAATGACTTCTTCAAAGCTGTTGTCATTGAGTTTTAGGATTCGCTTTTTGTAAAATTGCACAGGACAATTAAAATAGTCATTTAGAAAAGAAGCCGAAAGTCCGCGTGCGGCTTTGGCTTTCAGAATGGCTTTTGCCTGATTGGTTTTTGGATAAGATTCCGCAAAAGGCTTGGTCTCTAAACTCAATTGATGTTTTTTGGTCTCAAAATCGAATGTAAAAGCCTTGTTTTGAGTCCATTCCAATTCAATTTGACTTACAAATCGACTGACTTGCCCTCCACCTTTATCAACATTGGTGTCGTAAATAAAATGTGCTGATTTACAGCGCTGTAACAATCTAAAAAAGTGATAGGCATAAATGGCGTCTTTTTCCAAAAAGGTCGACATACCATAGTGTCGTTTTAGGTCGAAGGGAATCAGACTGTCGTTGGTTTGTCCTTTTGGCATTGTACCTTCATTGAGGCCGAGAAAAATAAGATTTTCAAAATCTAACAATCTGGTTTCCAACATTCCCATAATTTGAAGTCCACCAATGGGATCGCCAATAAAATGCAAAGCCGCCTGCCGAACAAAGGTAGAAACCACCTGACGAAGCACCGAAACTTCTTTAAAATGCAGACCAAATTCTTTTTCCATTTCCATACATTGCAACCAAATTTGATGGAGATGAAACACATAATCGTTTTGGAACACAATCGCTTTTGATTGTGCTTTGTGAATCCGATTAAGTAATTGAAAACCAATTGATAAAATCGAATTTACATCAATTTTTTCTGGAAAAAGAAAGCTAAAAGATTCTAAATGATGTGTTTTCAGCAAGTCCATCCATTTTTCGTTGCTTTCTCGCCAAAAACCTATTGTTTTAGCTTCGCTCAAAAAAGCCGTGCTATCCACAAAATTCAAAAATGGATGATTAAAAAGACCTTCCAAACCTTCTAATTGTCGGTAATTTTGATTGGGATTTAGATAGTCAAAAAGCGCTTGAACAAAGGTCAAAACTGGAGTTTGATGCAAGCCATAAGACATGGTTACATTGATGGTATTCAATTCACTAGGTAATCTATTCAACACAGGAATCAGTGCCGTTTCATCGCAAAGTACCAAAGCCGTTTTGTCATATTTTTTTGGATCAATCTGACTTATAATACTCGACAAAATTTCACTTTGTTGGATGTTTCCACGCAGGCTGTATTTTGTGAATTTCTTTTGATCGGCATCGAAAAAAGACTGTTTCCACTTAAAATCTTTTGCTAAATAGGTCTCCCATTTTTTGGCGTATTGTCGGATGAATTGCCCTGCTTCTTGTTGCTGGTCGTCAAACATCGATTGGTCGATATCCCAAAGTATTTTTGCTCCAAATTTTGTGATTAAAACATCAAAAAGTGCTTCTTCAGCTTTCGAAAGTGCATTAAAACCAACCAAATAGATGCGATTGGGCAATTTGTCTTTTGGCTTTAGTTTTTCGGAAACATGCCGAAATAATTTCCCATTCAAAGTCCATTTTTTTTCTGAAAGCTGTTCAGAAAATTGCAGATACAAACCTTCAATCAGTTGCCAAAATTCTTGTTGTTTTTTTCCTAATTCCGAATCAGAGAGCTCTTCTTCAGAAAGTTGATCCGCCCATTTGTCAACATCAGAAAAAGCTTTTAAGTGATTTAAAATCGCCGAGGTATCGACACAACTTTTTTCTAATTCATTGAAATCGGAAAGCAAAACCTGCGACCATTTCAGAAAACGCTCAAAAGGTTCTGGCTCGTTTTCGCACACCTTTTGATAAGCCAAATAGCATTCCATTTGCAATCGCATGGGGTGAGGCACCGCTAAATCGGATTGAACTTCGAGCCAATCTTGAAGGGAAGTAAATTCAGGAAAAAACTGACCTACATTTATATGTTTTCTAAATTCATCCTGAAAAAAATGCGCCATTCGTTTTCCTGGCACAATGAGCTGAACACCTTCTAAATCATCAGATTCTTTTTCTAAAATATAGGATGTAACGTATTGAATAAATGTCATTTAAATAAATTTTACTAATTGATTTTCAATATAAACTAAAGCTTTTTTATCAACTGTATGACCTGCCGATTCGAGCTGTTTTGCGTAGGTTTTGACCTGATCTTGATGTTCTTTTTTCTCGGCTCCAGTTTTGTAATCTATCACCACAAGATGTCCATTTTCGAGTTCTACCACACGATCTGGTCTCAATAAATCGCCATTTTCACACATCCAAGCCCGCTCGTTCCAAACTTTTAATCCCGACTGAAAATAAGGCGATAAATTTGGCAAATTCAACATGGATTCGAGTTGGGTTTTCCATTTTTCTTTTAGTTCGGAACTAAACCAACGCTTTGAAAAATAGTTATTTATCGCCGAATCTAAATCAGAAATAGAATTAACTCCAGCCAAAATTTGATGTAGATGATTTCCCTGATCTTGAGCCGATAATTCTTCTCCAAAAGCCCATTCAAACTCTTGTTTTTCGGCAATTTGAATTCTCGAATTCCAGTTCAACATCGAACTCGACGCTGAAATTAAATCTTCTGGTTTTTCTATTTCCTTATCTTTTTCATCCTCTTTTTTCTCAAATTTCATCTGCCGATTTCCATAAGAAAGCACTTGCAACTCATCTGATGCCCAATATTCTTCTGGCACAAAATGTTTGGTCAATAAATGATGTAACTTTCCCGATTCACTTTGAATATTCGCTTTAGTTTTACCAGTTCCTTCATACACATTTATAAAAACTAATTGACGAGAAGCCCGCGTGCAAGCCACATATAAATTATTGATAAAATCGAAATGGGCATCGGCGACAGCTTGCTCAAAAATATCATAAAACACACCTAAAGTCTCTTTTGGCAAACGTTGCATCGGTTTTGTTAAACCAAAATTTGCATAAGGCAAATCAGGAAATAAGCCTTCTAAGGGATAAAATTGCGTATTATCTTTATGCCAATCCGACCAAGTGAACAAAAACGGAAGAAAGACCACGGGAAATTCCAAACCTTTCGATTTATGAATGGTCATCAGCTGAATTCCATTGACATGAGAAAAATCAACTTTCCATTTGGTTTGATATTTTTCATAAGTTTCGACAAAATCTTGAGCCGAATTACAGCCTTTTGTCAAACTTTGATGCGCCCGATTTAGAAATTCAATCAAATAGATACTTCGCTGAAAATCAAAACCTTGAACAATGGCTTCCAAAAACTCGAAAAAATTGGTGTAAACGTAAGATTTCCAATTGGGTTCGATGACAGAAAACAAGGCTTCTATACTCAGGTTTTTATGCTTCTCAAACCAAGATTCAAATTGCTGATTATCAATATCTTGATTTAATTTCTGATAAAAGAAATTGAACACTTTTACTTTGTCAATTTCATTTGTTGGATCAGCTTTTAGGCTCAGAATTTTAATCAAAACATCCACCTGATCATCCGAAGATACCAACAAACTATCTTGATCTACAAAAGGAATTTCATGCTCTAACAAAAATTGAGAAATTAGTGCAATGCTTTTGTTGTTTTTTAGCAAAACAGCCATATCTCCATACTCAAATCCGGCACGTTTAGAGTATCTTATTTTTTCCAAAAGCAAGGCTAAAGTTTCTTCTTCAAGCTCTTCTTTGTCAACTACTTTTGTGTTTATTTCAACATAAGATTCATCCTGAATTTCAACCTTTTGAGCTGCCGTTTTATAAATCGATTGGTAAGATTTCGATTTATGTTCTGGGATTAAAATATCTGAAAATAACTTATTATTGAAGTCCACAATCGTTTTGCCCGACCGCCAATTCGATTCTAAAGCTGGCGCCATGGCAACTTCATAAAAATCTCGATTTGGGTTCTCTTTCAGGTCCAACAAAATCCGAACATCGCCACCACGAAAACGGTAAATCGACTGTTTGGCATCGCCAATAAGATGAACCGCCTGATTTTTGGATAAAACATGTTCGATAAGCGGCAATAAATTCGCCCATTGCGCGCGGGATGTATCTTGAAATTCGTCAATAAAAATATGTTCATAACGCTCGCCTAGTTTGAGAAACAACATCGGAATTTCTCCTTTTTTGATGTATTTTCCCAACAACGAATTTATAAAAGCTAAAGGGAAAAGCCGCTGTTCGTCGAGTTGTTTTTTTATGGACGTAGACAAAAGCTTATCTAACTGTAAATCTGAGAGTTGATTTGCTATTTTTTGATATAAATAGTTAAAAAACAACAGCGAATGTATGCTGTTTTTATGCTTTTGAGTAAAGTGTTCTAAGCCTTGTTGGGCGTCAATAAATTTTTGATCTTTAAGATCGGCTTTTCTGAAGAAATTGTTTTTTTCAAACCTGTTGAGTAAGCTTTCGAAATCTTTAGGTAAGACTTTTCTTACTGGTAAATGACTCGAAAATACTTTGTAAATTGGGCAAGAATACCGTCCTGAAAAGTCTGACCGAGCCAAATCATATTCTTTAATCAAAGCCTGATATTCGCTTTGAATGGGTAAAAACATAGCATCCAAATCTTTGTATTTCAAGTTGAGCTGTTCATCAAAACCTGAAAATTCTTCTAAATTATATGTCCGAACAAATTTGCCAAAATGTGTTCTGTAATCTTCTTCTAAAAGGGTTTTTGCAATAGTGCTAAATTGATATTCTAAACGCCAAGATTTCTCTTCTAACAAATTAGATTTCAACTTGTTAATAACAAATTGCTTTTTAGCCTCATCCTGACCCAAACTGACATACAAATCATCGATACTGGCACTCAACCAGTCTTCAAAATCTAAGCTAATTTCCAGCTGTTCGTGCATGCCAAGTTCATGCTGAATGGACTTCAAGACCTTGAGCATAAATTTGTCAATAGTAGAAACCGAAAACTGACTATAATGGTGTAAAATGGATTGCAAAACACTAAAGCTCCGTGCTTTTAACTCTTCATTAGAAAACTGAAACTTTCGACAAAAATAATCCGCAAGAAACTGATCCTCAGTTTTTTCTGATGAAAAATCATGTAATTTTTCAATAATCCGATCCTGCATCTCTTTGGCGGCTTTGTTGGTAAAGGTTATCGCCAAAATGCGCTTAAAGACATCAATAGCTTGTTTGGGATCAAGACAAATACTAAGGTAATTTTTCACCAAAGTATAGGTTTTTCCCGATCCCGCCGAGGCTTCATGTAATGTTAATTGAGGAGTCATATTTAATTTATTTTCAGCAAATATAACGCTCTAAACTGTCAACTTTTGTCAGTCGAAATATTGAATGTTATATTTATTTGGGAAAATATACATTTGAGTTTAGATTTCTACAATTTTGCCAAAGAAATTGATTTTTTTGTTACTTGAGTTTCAAAATTTATGCACAAAAAACATAAAAAAGCTGAAAAAAATAAGTGGTTTCAAGAAACTAAATCAAAGAAAACAAGCAATAAATGTAGAATAATTAGATTTCTAGTAGACTACGTCTAATTTTTTTCTATTTTTGAACACTAGAACAAACGTCTGTTTAAGTTGTCGTATGCCATTGACTCCTTTAAAAAGACCCTAAAATATGGATACAATATGCCTAAATTCTGCTTGCTTTTCATAAGCTTAAATTTTTGTTTTTCAATATCTTACGCACAAGTATATAACCAACATTTTGACAAGCGTTTTTCTAGCGAAGTAAAATCAGCGGAAGCGTATCAAAATCACATTCATAATATCCAGATTCAGGTTTACAAAGACTATATGCACTTTTTGTCGGCATTGACCTTTTCTAAAGCTTACGATCGCATTGAACTCTTGCGCCAAGAAGGCATTCTAGCACTTGAAAAAGCTAAAGAACAGCTTTATCGAAAAGAAGATTACGATCAGAAATTCAATGACAGAAAACACACCATACATAGAGAATTGAGTGTGTTGATTGATCAGCTTGGTTTTTTGTATAAAGAAGATTTGCGACTTGAGCTTATCATGCAAAAAAATACAATTGATGACTTAGATGAATACAAAGCTCTCCTTCTTCTTATCGAGCGACAGGTTGTCGCCTCTAAAGCATGTAGAGCACGTTTTGAGGCGGCGTTTTCGAGTTTTGAACAAGATTATGATTTAGCTCCCGAAAACAAAAACGAAATCGAAAGTTATTCGCCAGACCAACAAACACGCTATGGTTTAGATCAGAAAATAAACCATATTGAACGCCTAACACTTTACTTTTTGCGACTATACAAAGAAGTAAAAATTTTAGAAACTATTGATTCAGATTTCAGACAAGCCGCCTATAGTTTTGACAACAAACAAATGCTCGAAACGACGCGCTTTCAAATGAATCATTCCAATCGGATTTTTCAAGAATTTACGGCTTATCCAAAATACAACAACAGCGAAAACGAACTCAAAAACAACGTTCTACGCTTAGTGAAAAACTACCAAAGTATTAGTCAAAAAACCTATCGAGCTATCCAAGGATTTTATATTCAAAATGCGCGTGTTCTTCAGCAAGAACGTGCCAATAAACTTGAATATGAACGAACTAAGAACGACAAATCGAATTTCAAAAACAAAGCCGAACACTTAGCCTACGTGGCCAATACACCTTCTCAAAAATACACCGAAAAGTACACGATTCTTCTATCTAAATACAGAGAAAAAATCGATGAAAATCTCCAAGATATTCAGGTCAGTTACAATGAATTGATTGACCAGTACATCAAGAACTACAAACCTATAGAACAAAATTTTTAACCATCCATTTTATGAAAAAATTTATGAAAAAATCATTAATTTACTGTTCTCTTTTTCTTTCAGGTATAGCCCTTCAAGCTCAAGAAATTGGTATTTATTACGGAAAAAATAACGTTTTGATGAGCCAAGAAGCCGACAACAGAATTTCGACAACCAATTCAAGTGGAGCCCCCGAAACCATTGTTACGGACTATAGCTCTTCATGGGGATATGAACTTGGGATGACTTATCGACACAATCTTTCTCATGCTTTTAGTGCTGAGTATGCTTTTGGTTATCAGTCTATTAGACCAGATGTTGATGTTACACGGATTCTTTCAAATTCGTCTATAACCAAAACAGAACGCAATACCTTAAACTACCTGAACATTAAACCAACACTCCAGTATTGGCTCAACGACAACTGGACGATTTCTGGTGGTTTGAATCTCAGATTAGGTATGGGCGGAAGCTATACCTTGTTGAATGTATACGACGAGGTTTTCTTAAAATCTGAACCTAAACCATTCGCATTAAATCATTTAGACGCTCAGTTTGGTATAAACTACAAGCTAATTAATGGCCTTTCTTTATACTCAAACTTCCAATTACCGATGGTCAACTTCAATGGTGCCCCAAAAGAATATTTCTACCCTACAGGCATTATAACATTTGGAGCAATGTTCCGTATCGAACGTGATAAATTGTCTTCATACAGCAAGTAATTTTAAAACAATACGCACAAAAAGCCATCAATACTCTAGTCTTTGATGGCTTTTTTTAGAGAAATACCTACTAAATAGTCCCAACAAGAACATAATCAAACACCCTATGATTGCTAAAATAACTCAGCTTAAAGAAGAAAAGCCACTACTGCTTTTGTTTCTTATAGCTTTGGTTTTTAGACTCCTAGCCGCAGTTTTTGCCAAAGGCTTTTTGATGTTTGATGATCACTTTTTATTGGTCGATATTCCTTACGCATGGCTTCAAGATTATGATTTTGATCGATGGTTGCCAAATACTTTAGAAACCAAACCCGCAGGTTTCAGTCTGTTATATCCCGCTTTTCAATACGGTTTTTTTAAAGCCATGACAAGTTTGGGTGTTCACGATCCTCAACTTTTGATGTTTTTCAATCGATTGGTTTTAGCTCTTTTTTCGACGCTTACGCTTGTATTTTCTTATAAAATTGCCTTACACTTTTCGAACAAAAAAACGGCTTTTCAAGTTGGATTATTACTTTCCGTTTTGGCTTTGATGCCTTATTTGAGCGTTAGGAATTTGGTTGAAGTGATTGGCATTCCCTTTGTGATGTGGGGCATTTGGTGGCAACTCAAAAATGTGGATAACAAAAAAGCCAATCGCTATGTGTTTTGGGGCGCTTTTATTCTTGGTATCGCGTTTTCGGTTAGGTTTCAGAATGCTTTATTTTTAGCTGGAATAGGTTTGTATTATTTGATTGTAAAGGATTGGTTAAAAGCATTTTACTTCGCTTTTGGCGGTGGACTTTCAATGGTTTTATTTCAGTTGCCCGATTGGTTTATTTTTGGAGAATTTTTTGCTGAATTCAAAGCTTATTTTGCCTACAACGATGCGCATAAACATGATTTTATTCAGGGCAATGTGTTTAAATATCTACTCGTTTTGCTCGTTGCTTGCGGCCTTCCTTTAAGCTTTGGCTATCTTTTTGCTTTTTTCCGTTATGCCAAAAAATACCTGATTCTTTTTCTTCCAGCTTTCCTGTTTTTGGCTTTTCATTCCCTGTTTCCAAACAAACAAGAACGCTTTATTCTTCCCGCATTACCACTCATTTTGACTGTTGGTGTAATGGCTTGGCAGACGTTTTTGAATGAAACTAAATCTGGAACCTGGTTTAAAACTAAGGAAAGGTTGTTTAGAACTTTACTTTGGTCCATTAATTTACCTTTTCTATTACTTTTTACCTTCTATTATGGGAAACAAGCCCGTGTAACTGCGGCAGAAGTGGTTGCAAAACAAAATCAAACTATCAATTATGTGTTGATTGAAGAATCGGATAGACCAGTTGCCACGCGGATTCCTTTATTTTATATGGAACAATACCCAAAGTATTTCAACATTACAAAAAACAGAAAAATAGACTCAGAAACTGGTTTATCTATTGCGGCACAACAACAATTTGATTTTTGGATAGACGAGCAAGGATTTGATTATCAGATTGTTGATTCGCTTTATCCGCAATTTATTTTTGTTGTCGGTGAAGATGATGAAGTTGAACATCGAATAAAAAACCTTAAAACAGTTTATCCAAATATGGAATATTTAGAAACCGCCCGACCTAGTTTTTTAGACAAGCTTTTTCAGCGAAACAAACGCAATAATAATCGGCCAATTCATGTGTTTGAAAATAAAATTAACTGATTGAAAATGAAAATAAAAGAATATCTTGGCGAATCCATCGGCACGTTTATTTTAGTGCTTTTTGGCTGTGCTTCTGTTGCGCTTGCGGTGCTTTTTGGCGCACTCAATAGTCTGCTCGAAGTGGCTTTAGTTTGGGGTTTTGGTGTTGCTTTAGCCATTTTTACTGTCAGGAATAGTTGTCCTGCGCATTTGAATCCTGCGGTGAGTATCGCTATGTGTTTTGCAAAAAAACTAGAGTTCAAAAAACTGGCAGGCTATATCCTAAGTCAGCTGTTTGGAGCTATTTTGGCTGGATTGGTTTTGTATGCCATATTTGGTTCTGCTATAGACCATTTCGAAGCTACAAATCACATCCTCCGCGGAAGTCCAGAATCCCAACAAACCGCCATGATTTTCGGTGAATTTTACCCGAATCCGGGCTTCAAAGATCAATTAAGTATCTCAACTTTAGGAGCTTGCCTTTTAGAAGGCTTTGGTACCTTTCTTTTAGTTTTTATGATTTTTAGACTTACAGAAAAGGAAAAAGACATCAATAATAGTACGCCTTTGCTTATTGGTTTAAGCGTTACTATCATCATTTGTTTAGTTGCGCCTTTCACTCAAGCTGGACTCAATCCGGCAAGAGATTTTGGTCCAAGACTCGTCGCCTACTTTATGGGTTGGGGATCCGCCGCTTTTCCAACTGCCAACTTCGGATTTTTTACAGTCTATATTCTTTCTCCTATTCTAGGTGGAATTTTGGCTGGGTTTTGTCATCGTTTGTTGAGCAATCAAGCTCATCTACCCCAATCTGAACTAAAACATGAGGCTAAAAACAACTAAAAACCTTTGGATATTTTCTCTGTTAATCATCCTGTTATTCTTCATTACAGAATTTGTCATGGATCTGATTTTTGAAGACAATACACCATTTTGGAAATTAGTTTTAATCAGTATAATCTCAGGCCTTATGTTGATTCATCCTTTCTTTAAAAATGAAGAGCCATTTTCAATTGATATGATTTTGAAAAAACAAAAACGGACGATACTTTTTAAAAGAAAATACAGCAGCTCGCTGGAGATCAAACACAAAATCATTAGATTTTTAGAAGAAAACGCGTATCGAATTAGTCAAGTTTCCCCTCATCAAATTGACTTTAAAGCCAAGCTTAGTTTACCTTCAATAGGAATAAGGTATAGTATTCAATTTGATGAAAATCAACTTGTTATAAAATCCAAACTTAGTTCCTTGTATTTTCCCTTTGATTTTAATAGCCTAAGATATAAAACAGTAAAATCTATCGAAAACCAGTTAAATGGTTTATTAGGTTGATAAGAAAAAATATTCGTCACACCGTAAACCTTTTAATGACATTGAACTCAAAATTTTCTCCAAATACATAAGTCTAAACACATATAATATTGTACCTTTATACACTCAAAAAAATAAATCAAAAATCCTATGAGCGAAGTTGAATTATTAGAACACTTTCAAGTCAAAATAGATGCTGAGCAAAAAATTGAACCTAAAGATTGGATGCCAGAAAAATATCGAAAAACTTTAGTTAGACAAATGTCGCAGCATGCTCATTCTGAGATTGTTGGAATGCTTCCCGAAGGCAATTGGATTACCAGAGCACCTTCTTTGAAGCGAAAAGTAGCGCTTTTGGCTAAAATTCAGGATGAAGCCGGACACGGACTCTATCTCTATTCTGCTGTCGAAACCTTGGGGACAAGTCGAAAAGAAACCGTTGATGCCTTATTAAGCGGAAAAGCAAAATATTCGAGTATATTCAACTATCCTACAACCACTTGGGCAGACATTGGCGCAGTTGGCTGGTTGGTTGATGGCGCTGCCATTCAGAATCAAGTTTCACTTTGCCGTACGTCTTATGGGCCTTATGCCCGAGCGATGGTTCGGATTTGTAAAGAAGAAAGTTTTCATCAGCGACAGGGTTATGATATTATTTCTGTTTTGGCACTCGGAACGCCTGCGCAAAAGCAAATGGCACAAGATGCGCTCAACCGTTGGTGGTGGCCGTCTTTGATGATGTTTGGCCCTTCGGATAAAAATTCTCCGAACTCTGCACAGAGTATGAAATGGAAAATAAAACGTCAATCTAACGACGAACTTAGAGAAGAATTTATTACTAAAACAGTTCCTCAAGCCGAATTTTTAGGACTAAGCATTCCAGATGACAATCTAAAATGGAATGAAGAACAGCAAAACTACGACCATAGCCCTATTGATTGGGAAGAATTTTATAACGTCGTTGGTGGAAAAGGCATTTGCAACAAGCAACGCTTGGAAGCACGAACAAAAGCTGAAGAAAATGGCGAATGGGTAAGGCAAGCCGCCGAAGCTTACGCTAAAAAACACACAAACTAAACGTAGAAATTAAAGACTATGAACAAAACAGAATGGCCACTTTGGGAAGTTTTTATTCGATCTAAAAACGGACTTCATCACAAACACGCGGGAAGCATTGTAGCTGCCGACGAAAAAATGGCAATCGAAAACGCAAGAGATGTCTATACTCGGCGCGCCGAAGGCATTTCGATTTGGGTTGTAAAATCAAATCAAATTACGGCTTCTTCTCCCGATGAGAAAGGCGCACTTTTTGACCCAGCAAACGACAAAATTTATAGACACCCAACGTTCTATCACATTCCTGATGGCGTTGAGAATATCTAAGGAAATCAGACTATGACAACACAACCTGCATTATTTACCTATCTCCTCAGAGCCGCCGATTTGAATCTTATTCTAGGTCATCGCCTAAGCGAATGGTGTGGAAAAGGCCCTGTTTTGGAGCAAGATATTGCTTTGATTAACACGGCTTTAGATATTCTTGGCCAGTCCAGATCCTTATTCGCAAAAGCAGCTGAGCTTGAAGGTTTAGGAAAAACTGAAGACGACTTGGCTTACCTCAGAATCGAAAATCAATATTTGAACCCCTTAATTTGTGAGCAACCAAATGGTCATTTCGGAACAACCATTGCGCGTCAATTTTTTATTGATGCCTACCAGTTTGTTTTGTATGATGAACTTCAACATTCCAAAGATGAGTTTTTGGCCGCTTTCGCCGAAAAATCACTCAAAGAAAGTCGATATCACCTCAGGTTTAGTTCCGAATGGCTTTGCCGACTTGGCGATGGAACAGAAGAAAGTCATCAAAAAATGCAAGAAGCTATTGATGATATTTGGATGTATACGGGCGAATTATTTGAACAAGACGAAATTGAGAATCAACTGATTAATCAAAATCTTATTCCTAAGTCTAAAGATTTGAAAATCAAATGGATGGATATAGTAAGCAAAGGCTTAAAGCAAGCTTGTTTGACTCCGCCAGATCCAGAAGCATGGATGGTTAGCGGCGGGCGCCAAGGCCGACATAGCGAGCATTTAGGCTTTATTTTATCCGACTTGCAATACCTACAACGTGCCTATCCTAACGCCGAATGGTAACCAAATCCGATCAAGCCACTGAAAAGATATGGGCACTTTTGGAAGACATTCCAGACCCCGAAGTGCCCGTTATTTCTATTGTCGATCTGGGCATCGTGAGAGACGTTCAGCTTTCTGATTTAGAAGTTTCTATTATCATCACGCCAACCTATTCGGGTTGTCCTGCAATGGATTTTATTGAACGTGATATTCGTCAAAAAATTGCAGAAAGCCCCTATACTTTAGGAGAAATAAAAACAGTTTTGAGTCCGGCTTGGACAACTGATTGGCTATCCGAACAAGGCAGAAACAAGCTCGAAGCCTACGGCATTGCGCCACCCCAACGTTCTAAAGATAAAAACAGTCTCTTTCTCGATGCAAAAACAATTCCTTGTCCGCATTGCAAATCAACTGATACACAATTAGTTTCGCAATTTGGCTCAACGGCTTGTAAAGCACTTTACACTTGTAAAACTTGTCTAGAACCTTTTGACTACTTTAAGTGCTTGTAAACTAAATGGTTAATTTTGATAGAACTCTAGACTTAAAATGCTAATTTTAATTCATCAGCTCTACATAGCAAAACAAACACACCCGAATGCAACACACATTAACCAGTAGTTTGTTTAACTTTTCAAACTAAAACCAACGTTTGCAACTATTAAATCATTGATTTTCAAACTAAAAAATCTAGATACGTTTACTCTATTTTAAATAAGCTCAAAAAGTCTGAACATCTTCAGAATGCTTATATTTGCCAATAGAATGAGTTGAATTATGATGTACTTAACACGAAGAGAACGTTTCTCGGCTGCCCATAGATTGTTTCGACCTGAATGGACTGACGAACAAAACACTGCTGTATTTGGCGGTTGCGCAAATCCGAATTGGCATGGCCATAATTACGAGTTATTTGTTACGGTCAAAGGAAGCATCGACCCAGAAACTGGCTTTGTAATCAACCTCAAAACTTTGAGTAAACTTATTAAAAATGAGGTAATTGACAAACTCGATCATGCCAACATTAACCTCGATGTTGATTTTATGGCAGGCAAACTCTCCTCAACAGAAGTGCTAACCAAAGCTATTTGGGAAGTTTTGGAACCAAAAATAAATGCGGCAGACGCTCAACTGCATTGCATAAAAATAATAGAAACAGAAAACAATACCGTAAGTTATTACGGCGAACACCTATGATGAATAACGAACATAATTTTCCGAAAGAAACTACAGAAAAACTAAGTAGAGCATACAGCGATATCTTGGATGGATTAGGCGAAAACAAAGACCGAGAAGGTTTGCTAAAAACACCAGAACGCGTGGCCAAAGCTATGCAATATCTGACCAACGGCTACAGTCAAGATCCGGTCGACGTTCTAAAATCAGCCATGTTCAAGGAAGATTATAAAGAACCTGTTTTAGTCAAAAATATCGAGTTTTATAGTCTTTGCGAACACCATATTCTGCCTTTTTTTGGGCGTGCTCATGTGGCCTATATTCCGAATGGACATATTGTTGGATTGAGTAAAATTCCTAGATTATTGGAAGTGTTTTCTCGCCGATTGCAAGTTCAGGAACGGTTGACCGACCAAGTTTGCCAATGCTTAAGCGAAACACTAAACGCTAAAGGCGTTGCGGTATTGATTGAAGCTCAACACATGTGTATGCAAATGCGAGGTGTTGAAACTCAACAATCTACAACATTAACAACATCGTATAGAGGAGTTTACACAGAAGATAACAAAAAACAAGACTTTCTTCAAAGTCTAAAACTTTAAAACCTAAAACAATGAAAAAAGCTTATATTTTTCCAGGACAAGGTGCTCAATTTGTGGGTATGGGACAAGACCTTTACGACGCTTCGGC
Organism: Flavobacteriales bacterium; assembly: GCA_049609625.1. Classification (GTDB taxonomy): domain Bacteria; phylum Bacteroidota; class Bacteroidia; order Flavobacteriales; family CAJXXR01; genus JBMYYR01. The sequence goes on from JBMYYR010000024.1 coordinate 15,239, forward strand.
AGAAGCTAAAACCCTTTTTGAACAAGCCAACGACATTCTCGGATTTCGTATCACAGACTTGATGTTTGCTGGAACACCAGAAGATTTGAAACAAACCAACGTTACACAACCAGCTATCTTTTTGCATTCCACAATTTTAGCTAAAATGTTGAGCGAAAACTTCAGTCCATCAGCTGTTGCTGGTCATTCGTTAGGTGAATTTTCTGCTTTGGTTGCAGCTGGTGCTTTAGATTTTGAAACCGGATTGAGATTGGTAGCTCAGCGTGCTGATGCCATGCAAAAAGCTTGTGAAATAAATCCATCAACTATGGCTGCTGTCTTAGGTTTGGAGGATGCTGTGGTAGAACAAGTTTGTGAAGAAACGGCTGGAATTGTAGTTGCTGCCAACTATAATTGCCCTGGACAATTAGTGATTTCTGGAGAAGTTTCGGCTATCGAAACGGCTTGCGAAAGTCTAAAAGAAAAAGGTGCTCGCCGTGCTTTGGTTCTTCCTGTTGGAGGTGCTTTCCATAGTCCGATGATGGAGCCTGCAAGAGCAACTTTAGCTAAAGCGATTGAAGAAACTAATTTTAAATCGGCTATTTGTCCAATTTATCAGAATGTATCAGCAAAAGCCGAAACAGATACTCAACTTATTAAGAGTCAACTTATTGCTCAACTTACAGCTCCAGTAAGATGGACGCAAACTTTGCAAAATATGATGGCGGATGGCGTAGACTCTTTTACCGAAGTTGGTCCAGGAAAAGTCCTGCAAGGTTTGGTTAAGAAAATCGATAGAAGCTTCCCAACCGAATCGGCAACAATAGGTTAATTTCCTTTAGATTTTATGAAGAAATTTCTCATCGCTGGTCTCGGAAATATAGGTTCTGAGTATGAAAACACACGCCACAATATTGGCTTTAATATTGTGGACGCACTCGCCGAATCTAAAAAAGGTATATGGGAAACCGACCGATTAGCTCAGCGTTGTGTCATCAAAATCAGAGGACGGCAAGTGATTTTGATTAAGCCTAGTACCTATATGAATTTGAGCGGAAAAGCCATTCAATATCATCTAAAGCAACATCAAATTCCTTTAGAAAACTTGATGATTGCTACCGATGATTTGAGTTTAGATTTTGGTGCTATTCGTATCAGAAAAAAAGGTTCTGCTGGCGGACACAACGGACATAAAAGCATCATAGAAAGCTTACAGTCAGATCAATACGCCAGACTTCGTTTTGGAATTAGCTCCAACTACAGCAAAGGCAAGCAAGTCGATTATGTCTTAGGAAAATGGTCATCAGAAGAACAAAAAACACTTCCAGAATTGGTAGAACATTGTTCAAAAGCTATTGAATGTTACGTGTTTAGAGGTATTTCGGACTGTATGTCAACGTTTAACAAGAAAACATAAATCGGGAAATACCTATCCAAAAAGCCGTCATGTTGAGTGCCTAAAAACAATCTGCTCTCTGTGTTTTTAGAAATGAACAAACCCTAAGGTCAAATCAGAATTTAATTTGATATGCCTTGCCATTCTTTTGCCCAACGCGCGACCACTTCTGCCCAAGCTTCATCATCATTCAGGCACTCAATTCGTAGAAATTCTTCGCCTCCTTGATCTAAAAAAGCTTGTTTTGCTTCCAGTCCAATTTCTTCAATAGTTTCTAAACAATCGGCTACAAAAGCTGGAGTTACGACCGCCAATTTTTTAACACCTTTTTTAGGGAAATTATCAATAATATCAGCTGTATTTGGCTCTAACCACGGATCATTCCCTAGTCTAGATTGAAAAGAATTTGAATAGCTTCCTTCTTGTAGACTAAGGTATTTTACCACCGCTTTTGTGGTTTCAAAACATTGATGTCTGTAGCAAGTAGCGTGTGCTTTATGAGGTGTTTCACAGCATGAGCCATCTATTTTACAATGCGATTTGCTCGGGTCCGATTTTTTGATGTGTCGCTCTGGCAAACCATGATAAGAAAACAACAAATGATCGTAATTAAAATCACCTAATTGCCTCTTGATACTTTCGGAAAGTACGCGAATAAAATCGGGGTGATGGTAGAATGGGGCTAGAAAATTAAACTCAATGGTTGGAAATTGTTTTTTCTTGATTTTATTCAATTTGGCAACCACTGTTTCTGTAGAAGCCATCGCATATTGAGGATATAGTGGCAACAAAAAACATGACTCAACACCCTGACTCACAAGCTTTTCTAAACCTTCCAAAAGTGAAGGTTCGCCATAGCGCATGGCTATCTCAACAGGTATATCAAGCTGATTCTGAACTTTTTCGTTTAAGTTTTGGGTGTGAACAATCAAAGGAGAGCCTTCGTCTGTCCAAACTTTTTTATAGGCCTCCGCTGATTTGGCAGGCCTTGTGTTTAAAATGATACCTCGAACCAAAATAGTACGCATCAAGTAATTGGTATCAATCACGTATTTATCCATCAAAAATTCATCCAAATAACGCTTTACGTCAGCTTTGTTTGGACTTTTGGGTGAGCCTAAATTTATTAATAAAACACCTTTTTTCTTCGTCATTTTAATGAGTTTTGAGTCGTTTATTGTTCTTCTATTGTGGCTTTTAGGGCCTCTTTAAATTGATTAAACTTGAAGGTATAACCAAGTTCTAAAATCGCTTTGGGATAGGCATTTAGACTCTCTGTAAGCAAGGCTCCTCTCTCCCCTAATGTCAATCTAATCAATTGACTAGGAACTGGAGGAACAAATTGTTTTTGTTGAGCCAATGCCTCAAACGCAGCGTTCATTCCGAGCTGAGAAATTGGATGAGGAGCACAAGCGTTATAAACCGCATTACAGTTTTCATTTTGTAAAGCAAACAAGATCATACCTATTAAATCTTGAGCCTGAATCCAGGGCAAAAGCTGTTGCCCATCCCCTACTCTGCCCAACAAACCAAACTTGGCTAAGCGCATTTGTAGGGATACAAATTCGCCCTGTTTGTGCAGTACTGGAGAAATTCTAAAAATAGCCGTTCGAATGCCTAAATTTCTAATTTTTTGAGCCTCAGATTCCCATTCAATACATAATTTTTGAATAAAACCATCTCCAAAATCATTAGTTTCTGTCAATTTTTTGTCGCCATTATCACCGTAAATATTAATTCCAGACGCATTTATAAAGGTTTTGACTTGATGTGGGTTTGAACTCAAAACTTCATGTAAAAATCGGGTTGGAATAGTTCGGCTTCGCAATAATTTTTTTTTGTAAGACGCTGTCCAACGCTTCATCAAAGACAGACCTGAAAGATTGATAATGTGATCTACTTTATTTAAAAGTTGAATCGGAAATTCTTTGAGTTTCGGATCCCAATGATAGGTATAAGAATTTGATTGTCTTCTACTTAAAACACAAACTTCGTAACCTTGCTCGATCAGAAAAGGGCGCAAGATGGTACCTATCAGGCCTGTTCCTCCACAAATCAAAACGCATTCTTTATTTACTGACTCAGGCATTCTAAAAAGGGCTTATAAAGTGATGAAATATCCGATTTCTCGGCTTTTGATGTAAAGTTTTTTGAGAGCAAAAATACTTGGGTCTGACCCAAAAACTGCAATTGAATTGAAGTCCATTTAGCCTCCACAAGTTGTTGAGCTTTGGGTTTCGAAATCAAAAAACGTCCCGAAATATTTTGTTTAGAAAAATCACTAGTCGTTTGAGCGACTTGGCTGTAGCCAGAAAACAGAAATGAAACTTGTGTTTTTAATTTGTCTTTGAGTTGGAAAACTAACTTCGTGTGTTCTGAAAATTGATAAGCTTGTTTTGCTTCTTGTAAATCTAAATCGAGCTGAATTTCAAAATAATATCTCCTGTTTTCTTTCAAAACTTGTAGTTGCATTTCGCCTGTCGCAATATCTACTTCTTTTTTGCCATTATGATAGATCAAATGATTGGGAGAATGCAAAAGTGTATCGCGTTCAAAAGCATCGATATACTTTATTTTCCAAGGGCAAAATATTTTTTCAACATCCTGATTCCAAGGATATTGAGAGCGTTTGTTAGGTCGGATGGGATGTTCTGGAATGGTATCTTTTTTTGCTTCTAAAGCCTCTTCTTCCTCCAATTCTGATTCTAATAAATCGAAGACTTTGTCCGATCGTTTGGCAATCAAAATATCATCTGATTGTTCTAAGCTGTTTGCTTTGGAAGAGTCTACTTGACCTGTTCTCAATGCAAATTCATTTGCTCTTCGCTCGGCATAAACCACTTTATTAAACTGCTTCAAGGACGCTTTTAAGTCTTTTTCCTCAGCCTTCAATCGGCTTTCTAAGCGTTTTTTGTCGGCTTTGGATAAATCCAATTTGTCAATGTCTTTTTTGAGTTTCTTTTTATGAATAATTTTTATACCGATGTCGTTTACTCGAACATAATCGGCAACATTTAGATGTTCGGCTTGCCCAAAAACAGTCATCGACGGCAGGATTATCAAAACTAAAAAAACAATATGTTTAGCCATCTAGAAGTGTTTTTCTATTCAAAAACATCTGATTGAATAGGTCATGGACTTCATCTAAAAACACATCATTAAGTTTTGATTTTAAGTCAGTTGGACTCGGAAACTGATCTTTTGAAAACTTATAAGCCTGCTGCATCGGCCCAGCTTCGAACTGCAAAATAAAGTACTGCTCGGTAGAAAACAAGGTCATTTTAAAACTCGGATGTGGAATCTGTTCAACGATTCTCATGGCTAAATATTTAATACTTAATTTTGATGTAAAACTACATAAATACAAGCCAAAACACCAAAAAAAAGCTCTAAACTTTAGAACAAATTTATTCTAAAGTTTAGAGCTTATACATTAAATAAAGCCCGGTTTAAGCCAAAACTTCTTTCATTTTAGTTCCGAGATCTGCTGGCGAATCTACCACGTGGATACCGCAACTTCTCATAATTGTCTTTTTGGCCTGAGCCGTGTCATCATGTCCACCAACAATTGCTCCGGCATGTCCCATCGTTCGACCTGCGGGTGCTGTTTCTCCAGCAATAAATCCTACAACAGGCTTAGTTCCATTGGCTTTAATCCATTCTGCTGCTTCGGCCTCCATCGAGCCGCCAATCTCACCAATCATGATAATACCTTTGGTTTCGGGGTCATTCATCAACAATTCTACCGCTTCCTTAGTCGTTGTTCCAATAATTGGGTCGCCTCCTATTCCGATAGCTGTTGTTTGCCCTAAACCTACTTTAGTAATCTGATCTACAGCCTCATAGGTTAATGTTCCAGATTTTGAAACGATACCGATTTGACCTTTTTCAAAAATAAATCCAGGCATAATACCAACTTTAGCTTCTCCGGCAGTCATCACGCCTGGACAGTTTGGCCCAATCAACGTACAATCTTTGTCGGCTAAATAGGCTTTTACCATGACCATGTCTTTGGTTGGGATACCCTCAGTGATGCAAATAATAACCTTGATTCCCGCTTCGGCTGCTTCCATAATGGCGTCAGCAGCAAATGCCGGAGGCACAAATATAATAGATGTATCGGCCTGAGCTTGCTTTACGGCGTCATCAACGGTGTTGAAAACGGGGCGATCGAGGTGTGTCTGACCACCTTTTCCTGGCGTTACACCTCCAACTACATTGGTGCCGTATTCAATCATTTGAGAAGCATGAAAAGTTCCTTCTTTTCCTGTAAATCCTTGAACAATGATTTTTGAATTGTTGTTAACTAAAACACTCATTTATTTTGTTTTTTTTGATAGTGATTTATTTCGTCGGTCAAAAGTAAACTATTCCCCAAAGAATAAGTTCATATTCTTTTATTTTTTTGATTAAATCTTATTTCGAGAACGCATTTGACTCTAATCTGAGCTAAGAATTGCCCTAAAGCTTTTGATGATTGGGTTGTTTTAATGTATTTACCAAAAAATAATCATGGTTTTAGTCTAGTTTTATCTAAAAACTGTACCTTTGGACAGCTTTAGGGGTGCTACGGCTGAGAAGATAATTTATCTACCCTTTGAACCTGATTTTTTGATCTTTGAATCAAAAACGAGATAATTCTAACGAAGGGAAAAGCAGTTCTAAACGAGCGCTTTCCTCTGTATTTAATTTTTATGCAAGTTATTGTAAATCAAAAACCTATAGAGATTTCTGAAACCCATTCGCTTTCAGATTTAATTCAGGTTTTAGAACTAAAATCAAGCTCAGGCATTGCCATTGCCTTAGATCAAAACATTATTCCCAAATCCGATTGGGAACGCACTATCCTTAAAGCAAATCAACACATTCAAATCATAACGGCCTCTCAAGGTGGTTAAATCAATCAATTTATGAGTAAAAAAGAAACCAAACCGACACAAGAAAGTATTTCTAGACAGCCATTTCCGGCTTCCAAAAAAGTCTATATTAAAGGTAAACTTCATCCAGAAATTTCTGTGGCAATGCGTGAAATTGAGCTTTCGCCAACTTACGATCAAACAACCAAAGAAAAGATTGAGGACAATCCGGCACTTACGGTTTACGATACGTCAGGACCTTATACTGATCCGTCGATTGAAATCAATGTACAAAAAGGACTACAACCTGTTCGTAATCAATGGATTGAAAACCGAGGAGACGTTGATCAATTAGAAGATATTAGTTCGTTTTTTGGTAGAAAGCGAGCTGCTGATAGAAAATTAGATGAGCTCAGATTTGAATATACACACAAGCCATTAAAGGCAAAAGAAGGTGCTAACGTGAGCCAGATGTATTATGCCAAAAAAGGGATTATTACGCCAGAAATGGAATATGTGGCGATTCGTGAAAATCAGAATTTAGAGCATTACAAAGCTTTGCGACCACAGCATAAAGGTCAAAATTTTGGAGCAAACACACCAAAAGGGCAAATTACACCAGAATTTGTTAGAAAAGAAATCGCCGAAGGACGTGCGATAATTCCTGCCAACATCAATCATCCAGAAATGGAGCCGATGATTATAGGTCGAAATTTTTTGGTGAAAATTAATGCCAATATCGGAAATTCCGCCGTAACGTCTTCCATTGAAGAAGAAGTAGAAAAAGCCGTTTGGGCTTGTCGCTGGGGCGCGGATACAATAATGGATTTATCGACGGGCGACAATATTCACGAAACCAGAGAATGGATTATCAGAAATTCGCCAGTACCAATTGGAACGGTGCCGATTTATCAAGCTTTAGAAAAAGTGAAAGGCGATGCCACCAAATTGACTTGGGAATTATTTAAGGACACCTTAATAGAACAAGCCGAGCAAGGCGTGTCGTATTTTACGATTCATGCGGGTGTTCGTTTAGCTTATATTCCACTTACTGCTCAGCGAGTTACGGGAATTGTATCGCGTGGTGGTTCGATTATGGCACAATGGTGTTTGCATCATCACAAAGAGAACTTTTTGTATACGCATTTTGAGGATATTTGTGAAATTATGAAGCAATACGACGTGTCATTTTCTTTGGGAGATGGTTTACGTCCAGGCTCAATTGCCGATGCAAATGACAGAGCGCAATTTGCTGAATTAGAAACACTTGGAGAATTAACTAAGATTGCTTGGAAGCATGATATTCAGGTGATGATTGAAGGGCCGGGTCATGTGCCTTTGCACATGGTTAAGGAAAATATGGACAAACAATTAGAGCATTGTGATGAAGCGCCATTTTACACTTTAGGGCCATTAACGACTGATATTGCGCCAGGTTACGACCATATCACATCAGCTATCGGAGCGGCGAATATTGCCTGGTTCGGAACGGCGATGTTGTGTTATGTTACGCCAAAAGAACACCTTGGTTTACCAAATAAAGAAGACGTTAGAGAAGGTGTAATTACCTATAAACTAGCGGCTCACGCTGCTGATTTAGCGAAAGGACATCCAGGTGCTCAGCATAGAGATGATGCTTTGAGTAAGGCTCGTTTTGAGTTCCGATGGTATGATCAATTTCATTTAGCTTTAGATCCTGAAAAGGCGATTGCTTTCCATGATGAAACGTTACCAGCCGAAGGGGCGAAAGTAGCGCATTTTTGTTCGATGTGTGGCCCGAAATTCTGCTCAATGCGTATTTCTCAAGACGTTAGAAAATATGCTGAAGAAAACAATTTGTTGACTTCTGATGACATCGAAAAAGCAATGGAAGAAAAAGCAAAAGAGTTTCAGGAACAAGGCAATCAGATTTATTCTTAGATTTAGATGATTATAAGGCTGATTTCGACTGAACATTTTGATAAAAAAGAATTGGAATCAGCTCTTTTTCTTTTGGATTTGGGTTTGGATTATTTTCATATTCGCTCAGAATTTAGCTATGATATCTGGTCTAAATTAGAACAGCAGATTCCTGAAAGCTATCGAAATCAATTGGTTTTGCATCAACATCAACATCCTAAATTTTTGATGCATCACAAAGCGAAAGAGAAACAAATTGAACATCTGGGTTTTCATTCCTGTTCTGTTCATCAAATTGAACATTTGGAATCGTATTTGCCTTATTATGACCATCTGTTTTTGAGTCCGATGTATGATTCAATTTCAAAATCAGAATATCTTGGTAATCAATCAATTGATGTTGATTTTTTATCAGAAACTCAACGAAAAAAATGTATTGCTTTAGGTGGCGTTAGACCAGAAAAATTTGAAGAATTAAAACAAAAAGGATTTAGCCAAGTGGCTCTAAAAGGTTGGTTTTGGGAACAGAATTTACCATTAAAAACCCGTTGGGAAACACTCGAAAATTTATGGCAAAACAGAGAGTAAATGTGTTAAGTATCGCCGGATTTGATCCTAGTGGAGGCGCGGGAATTTTGGCGGATATCAAAACCTTTGAACAACACAAATGTTTGGGTATGGCGGCGCAAACGGCTTTTACCATCCAAAATGAACATCAGGTTGAGGAAGTCTTTTGGCATGCTAAATCCAAGATTTTAGCTCAGCTAGATATTTTGACTAAAGTGTATGTCTTCAAGGCTGTAAAAATTGGACTTTGCAGAGATTTGGAAATGCTTAATTTGATTTTAAACTATTTTCAAGAAAACGCTCCAAAAACCAAATTGATTTGGGATCCGATTCTGAGTTCATCTTCAGGTTTCGATGTCTTTAATAAAGAAGATATAAAACACATAAATTATGATCTAATTAATTGGATTACACCAAATTGGAATGAAGCCAAAGCCTTATTTTCTTTTGATGATAACAATCTAATTGATGGCATTTTGAATTTGAAACTCAAAACAAAAGTCTTACTAAAAGGAGGTCATCGACCAGATGCTTTGGCAAAAGATGTGTTGATTTCGAAAGGAAACTGTTACCCTTTTAAAGCCAAAACAATTGCTCTATACAGCAAACACGGCAGCGGTTGTATTTTTTCCTCAAGCTTAGCGAGTTTAGTGGCTCAAAACTATCCCGATATTAAAGCTGTTTTGAAAGCAAAAAGCTACACCAGCCGATGTTTGCATAGCAATACATCGGGTTTAGCTTATCATAAAACCTGATTTATGGACAAAAAAGGAGCTTTAGAAAAAGGTCGATTTCAATATATTTCGAGTCCAGATGAAACAGGCAATCACTTACCTGGCATTCAAAAAGCACTTGATTCTGGCATTCAATGGATTCAATTGAGAATGAAAAACAGAAGTGTTCAAGAAATTGAAAATCAATCCATTGAACTAATTAAATTAGCTAAACCTTATCAGGCTATTTGCATTTTGAATGACTATTATCATAAGGTTCAAGATTTAGGTTTTGATGGCGTACATCTTGGAAAAGCGGATGCGAAGCCCGATTTGGTAAGAGGTATTTTTGGCGATTCCTATTTGATTGGACAAACCTGTCATACGCTTCAAGAATTTCAGGATTTAGATCTTGAATCGACTGATTATGTTGGTTTTGGCCCTTACAAATCATCCGAAACCAAAACAAATTTGACTAAAACACATGGTCTGGCTGGTTTCAATTCGATTTTGAATCAATTAAACCTAGACAACTTACCACCAATTGTTGGTATTGGCGGATTAACTATTCAGGATATACCTGACATTTTATCAACAAAAATACATGGCATTGCAGCCTCAGCATTAGTAAAAAACAACACAACAAAAGACCTTCAAAATCTTATAAAACAGATAAAAGAATGGACAAATTAAGTATAGCAGACAAACAATTTACATCGAGATTATTTACCGGAACAGGAAAATTTTCTTCCGATTTGGAAATGAAATCAGCAATAGAATCATCTGAATCTGAGTTAGTTACAGTTTCTTTGAAACGAGTAGATATGCAAGACAAAGCCGATCACATTCTCGAACATTTAACTCATCCGAGACTAAACTTATTGCCAAATACGTCAGGAGTTCGGACAGCAAAAGAAGCCATTTTTTCGGCTCAATTGGCTCGTGAAGCTTTGGAAACTAATTGGTTGAAATTAGAAATTCATCCAGATCCAAAATATTTAATGCCCGATCCGATAGAGACCCTAAAAGCCGCCGAAGCATTAGTGAAACTCGGCTTTGTGGTTTTGCCTTATGTGCACGCCGATCCTGTGCTGTGTAAGCGTTTGGAGGAAGTTGGCGTGGCTGCCGTGATGCCTTTGGCTTCGCCGATTGGCACGAATCAAGGTTTGGAAGCTGAAACGTTTTTGAAAATCATCATCGATCAAGCGCAAGTTCCTGTGGTGATTGATGCTGGAATTGGTTCGCCATCGGATGCCGCCAAAGCAATGGAATTGGGTGCTGACGCCGTTTTGGTGAATACGGCAATTGCGACCGCAAAAGATCCTATTTTGATGGCAAAAGCATTTAAAAAGGCTGTTGAAGCTGGGCGAGAAGCTTTTTTAGCTAAATTAGCTCCAAAATATTCTAAAGCACAATCGACCAGTCCGTTGACCAGCTTTTTAGATTAAGAAAAAAATCATGAAAACAAAAAAAAACTATCTTGAAATCAATAAATCGCATTGGGAAAAACGTGTGGATACTCATGTGAGTTCGGACTTTTACGATCACCACTCTTTTTTAGATGGAAAAATTACCATAAATGCATTTGAGTCTGCTTATCTTCAGGACATTAAAGGTAAAAAAGTACTGCATTTGCAATGTCATTTTGGTCAAGATTCGATGTCTTTAGTTCGGATGGGCGCAAAAGAAGTTGTTGGTGTCGATTTTTCGGAAAAAGCCATTGATTTTGCTCAAAAAACCGCTCAAGATTTAGACCTAAATGCCCGCTTTATTTGTTGCGATATTTATAGTCTTGCCGACCATTTGAATGAGCAATTTGACCTCGTTTTTACTTCTTATGGCACTATTGGTTGGTTGCCAGATTTAGAACCTTGGGGAGCGATTATCTCCAAATTTTTAAAACCAAAAGGACAATTCTTAATTGCCGATTTTCATCCAGTGTTTTGGATGTATGGATCTGATTATAAGTCGATTGAATATTCTTATTTTAACACCGAAGCCATCGTCGAAATCGAAGAACATTCCTATGCCGACAAATCGGCGGCATTGCTAAGTGAGAATATTGGTTGGAATCATTCTTTTGATGAAATTTTTACAGCACTGAAAATCAACGACTTATTTGTTGAAGATTTTAAAGAATATAATTATTCGCCTTATCCCTGTTTTGATGGTATGGAAAAGATTGCCGAAAACAAATTTCAAATTTCAGCTTTTGGCGACAAAATGCCTTTAGTATTTCTGCTGAATTGTCGGAAAAAAGCCTAAAATAACTTGACTAAACCTCATCATTTACTCGTTTTTTCTGAGCATTTGCCACAGCCCAAAGCCAGTGCTGCTGGACGGCGTTTGAATGAAATTTTAGTTCTGTTTTCAAAAGCTGGGTTTCAAATCACACATATTTACTCTTCTGATATTCAGTTGTTTGATGAAGTTGAACTTCCTTTGTATCAACAACTAAAATTACCCATTAACAATCAATCGGTTCAGGCTAAATTAAAAGCGTTGAACCCAAGTTACGTCTTGTTTGACCGTTTTGTGATGGAAGAAAAATGGGCCTGGCGCATTCATGACTTATTTCCCGAAGCCGTCCGTATTTTAGATTTGGAAGACTTACATTGCCTTAGAAAAACACGTGAATTTTGTCTAAAAAATAAAGTAAAATATTCTGATGATATTCTCAAAACTCAGGAGATTAGTAAAAGAGAATTAGCGAGTATCGTTCGTTCGGATTTAACTTTAGTGATTTCTAAATTTGAATATGATTTACTCATCAATACCTTCAAAATCCCTGAAAAACAGTTGTTTTATCTACCTTTTTTGACTGATTCTTCATCCAAAACCAAAGCATTAGCTTTCGAAGAACGAAAAGATTTTATTTGGATTGGCGGCTATAAACATCCACCAAATATTGATGCTGTTCGGTATTTAAAATCAAGTATTTGGCCAGCCATTAGAACTGAATTACCAAAGGCAAATCTTCATATCTATGGCGCTTATGCACCTCAATTGATTCAGGATTTTCATAATGAAAAAGAAGGTTTTTTGGTAAAATCTTGGGTTGATAATGCTCAGGATGTGATCTCTAAAGCAAGATTGAGCCTAGCGCCTTTGCGTTTTGGCGCAGGTCTGAAAGGTAAATGTATGGAAGCTTTGGAGTTGGGAACACCCGTTTTGGCTTCTGATATTGCCATTGAAGGTTTTTCGGAATTGGAAGATTGGAGTGGAGCATATTGTGCTGATCCTGAGGATTATGCAAAACATGCCAAACGACTTTACACGTCCAAATCGGCATGGGCATCGGCGCAAGCCAAAGCAGAAGACATTTTAGAATCGTTTTCTAAAACTCATTTTGAGTCTCGTTTTATTGAAAAAATAAAACAGCTTGAGTCATTTAAACCATCGGATTTTTGGACTCAGAACCTTATTTATCAAAGTTTTAGGCAATCGAAATATTTTTCTAAATGGATAGAAGAAAAAGAAGGTCATTAATTGAGGTTAATATTGACCAATATCAAGTGAATTTGCGAATGAAATTCGATTCAAAAAGTTTATTTTTGCAGCAGTTTCACAAACGGATTATAGGTAAATTATAGACATCCAAAACCAAACACATTGAGCAAAAAAACTATGCTAAAACTCAATATATCATCACTTTTAAGTCAGAAACCTGTTGGAGAAACCATCGAGGTAAAGGCTTGGATTAGAACCCACAGAAATAGTAAAAACGTGTCATTTATTGCAATAAATGATGGATCTTGCTTACAAAATATTCAAGTTGTTTTAGAGAATGAAACCGATGAGGATGTTCTAAAACGTCTAAACACAGGCGCAAGTATTGCCGTTCAGGGTCTTTTGGTAGAATCTTCTGGAAAAGGGCAAAGTGTTGAAATTCAGGCTAATAAAATTGAAATCATTGGAGATTCTGATGCTTCAACGTTTCCTATTCAACCTAAACGCCATAGTTTAGAATTTTTGAGAGAAAAAGCACATTTGCGTATGCGAACCAATGTATTTGGAGCTATTTTTCGCGTTCGTCACGCCCTTTCTTTTGGGATTCACAATTATTTTAATGCACGAGGTTTCTATAATATTCACACGCCAATAATCACAGCAAGTGATGCCGAAGGTGCTGGAGAATCATTTAAAGTAACGAATTTCGATTTGGATAATTTGCCAAAGAACGAAGAAGGTTTAGTCGATTTTGAACAAGATTTTTTCGGAAAAGAAACCAATTTAACGGTTTCGGGACAATTAGAAGGCGAACTAGCCGCTTTGGCACTTTCAAAAATCTATACCTTTGGACCTACGTTTAGAGCCGAAAACTCAAACACAACAAGGCATTTGGCCGAATTTTGGATGATGGAGCCAGAACTGGCTTTCGCCGATTTGGATGATTGTATGGACTTGGCTGAAGATTTGTTAAAACATCTATGTGCTTATGTTTTAGACCATTGTGAAGCTGATTTAGAATTTCTAAATCAACGCTTTATGAATGAAGAAAAAACCAAAAAAGCCAATGAACGAGCAGAGCTCAATCTGATTGAAAAATTGAAATTTGTGGTCGAAAAACCATTTAAACGCCTGACGTACACTGAGGCTATCGACATCCTAAAGAACTCTAAACCAAACAAAAAGAAAAAATTTGAGTATTTGATTGAAGATTGGGGTGCAGATTTACAGTCGGAACACGAACGCTTTTTAGTTGAAAAAGAGTTTAAATGTCCAGTAATTTTGACTGATTACCCGAAAGACATCAAGGCGTTTTACATGAAACAGAATGATGATAATCAGACGGTTAGAGCGATGGATTTATTGGTTCCGGGCATTGGCGAATTGATGGGCGGATCGCAACGAGAAGAAGATCACGACAAACTTTGCCAACGTATGGACGACATGGGCGTGCCAAAAGAAGACTTATGGTGGTATTTGGAAACCAGAAAATTTGGAACTGTGCCTCATTCAGGCTTCGGATTAGGTTTTGAACGTCTTGTGCAATTTGTTACAGGAATGTCCAATATTCGAGATGTTATTCCGTTTCCAAGAGCACCAAAATCTGCTGAATTTTAAATCAAATTCAGATAACAACATATTGATAATCATTAAATTATCTACAAAAACAGTATATGCAACATTCACAACAAAAGATGTCTAATGCCGCTTTGCACGAAGAAGTAAAAGACGAGCAAATTACAAGAGAATTGAAGGATTGGGCGATGATCACAAAAGATTATCAAGAGCCTAGCAAAACAAAAGCTACCATTCAAATTCTCAATTCCTTTTTGCCCTTTATTGGCATTCACATTTTGATGTATTACACACTAGAAATCAGCTATTTACTAACACTAGCTTTGGCTGTTGTTGCAGCTTTTTTCTTAGTCCGAATTTTTATTATTCAACACGATTGTGGACACATGTCGTTCTTTAAAAGCAAAAAACTAAACGATCGTTGGGGCTTTTTCTGTAGTCTATTTACCAGTTTTCCTTACCAATATTGGGCAAGATCACACGCTTACCATCACCAACATAATGGCCAATTAGAAAATAGAGATATTGGAGACATCAACACCTTGACGGTTAAAGAATTTGATGAATTATCGACAGTCAAAAAATGGGGCTATCGCATCTACCGACATCCCTTTATTTTGTTTGGTGTTGGCTTAGCCTACTATCTTTTGGTGCCTTTGCGTTTACCGTTAATCCATCTTAAAGGCTGGGAAAAAACCAAACGCCAACAACTAGTCAACAATCTGATTATATTTGCATTATATGCCGCATTAGTCTATTTTATTGGTTGGAATTTTGTTTTGGTTCAAGCTCCAATTTTTGCTTTTTATGCTATTATTGCTTTGTGGTTTTTTTATGTTCAACATCAACATGAATTTACTTATAAACAATGGAAAAAAGATTGGAATTACGTGATGTCGGCCATTCGTGGAAGCTCCTATTACAAACTCCCTAAAGTATTCACTTGGCTAACT
>JBMYYR010000025.1:0-30095 GCA_049609625.1 Flavobacteriales bacterium
ATCCTGCCACCCCGACTAAAAGCTAAAACTTTCAACAAAATTTTAGCTTTTTTTTTATTTTCAAAAAAATGTTTACTGTATACATTCTTTTTTCTCAAAAACTTCAAAAACATTATGTTGGTTATTCCAGTAAAAATGTTGAAGAAAGACTTATTGAACATTTACACAATCATAAAGGTTATACAGCTAAAGCTAAGGATTGGAAAATAGTGCATCAAATAGTTTTTAACTCCAAAAAGGAAGCAATTTTAGAAGAAAAAAGAATTAAAAAACGTGGCGCTAAAAGATATTTGAACGATAGCGCGTCACGCTGAAAGCGTGAAGGTCGCAGGTTCGAATCCTGCCACCCCGACTAAAAGCTAAAACTTTCAACAAAATTTTAGCTTTTTTTTGTTTAAAATTACGTCTAAATAACTATCTTTATGAGCTAATCTTAAAACCTAAAAAAACATGGGAAGTTTAATTTGGCTGATTCCAGTCATAATACTCGTTTTACTCGGACTATTCGTCGTAAAACAACAATCGATCGTTATTATTGAGCGCTTTGGAAAATATACAAGTGCCAGAAAACCAGGTCTTCAGCTTAAAATACCGTTTATCGACCGAAAAGCTGGGCGTATGAATATGCGTGTACAGCAACTTGATGTTCAGATAGAAACTAAAACTAAAGATGATGTATTTGTTATTTTGCAAGTCTCGGTTCAGTACAAAGTCTTGCAAGACAAAGTCTATCAGGCTTTTTATAGCTTAGAAAACCCGACGTCTCAAATTACATCTTATGTGTTTGACACCGTTCGGGCAGAAGTTCCAAAACTAAAAATAGATGATGTTTTTGAACGCAAAGACGATATTGCCGTGGCTGTAAAGCGTGAATTACAAGAATCTATGCTTGAGTATGGCTATGCTATCATCAAAACCTTAGTAACTGATATTGAGCCGGATATGGCCGTAAAAGAAGCTATGAATAGAATTAATGCGGCTGAAAGAGAGAAACTTGCTGCCGAATTTGAGGCTGAGGCCGATCGTATTAGAATTGTAGCTAAAGCTAAGGCTGAAGCTGAATCGAAAAAACTACAAGGGCAAGGTATTGCAGATCAAAGGCGAGAAATTGCACGAGGTTTAGAAGAGTCTGTAGAAGTACTCAACAATGTGGGAATCAACTCTCAAGAAGCTTCGGCATTGATTGTTATTACCCAACATTATGATACACTTCAAGCGGTTGGAGAAAGCACAAACTCTAATCTAATTTTGCTACCAAACACGCCTACCGCTGCCAGCGATATGCTTACCAATATGGTAACTTCCTTTGCGGCTGTCAATACTATCGAAGCTTCATCAAAACCAACAAAAAATCCAGATGAGTTAAACTAGGCGGATAATTCATATAAAAAAAAAGCATCGATAATTATATCGATGCTTTTTTTATGCAATAAAAAAACTCATGTCGTCATGAGTTCTTTAGGGCTATACAAGATTTAGTTTACGTGATCAGAAAGTTCTGAACCAGCTTTGAACTTCACAAGGTTTTTAGCTTTAATGGTAATAGCTGCACCAGTTTGTGGATTTCTTCCTTGACGTTCAGCTCTGTGCGATACCGAAAAAGATCCAAATCCAACTAAAGAAAGTCTTCCACCATCTTTTAATGTTGAGCTTACTGCTCCTGTAAAGGCATCAAGTGCTTTTTTGGCTTCGACCTTAGTAATTCCAGCTTCAGAAGCCATGGCGTCAATGAGTTGAGTTTTGTTCATAATGGGATTAATTTAAAGATTTTTAAAATTTTACAAAACAAATATAGTTTTAATTCTCTAATAATCAAGCTTTGATAAAAATTATTTTACATTTTACCTCTTACTTATTCATGATTTCGGGGATTAACACCTCCCAAAGGGCTGATCATCTTATCAGTTTCTGAATTTAAAAATTGAGACTTAAGAAACTCTAAATCAGATACATTAGACTCAATCCAAGCCGAAAACCACAAGTCCGTGGTCAACTGAACGGAACGCCTGAGTTGATCTTCAATCATCGAACCAATTTTTTGCTCATAAGCATCCATAAAAATCTGAGAATAGCCTTCTTTTCGTCTTCCCTTTCGCTCAAAATAGCCATACGTATCGTCTTTTAATGTCTGTTTTGTTTCAGAATGGACATCCAAAAGTGTAGTTACCAAGCCATGACTGTGCTCTAATTCAGCTTTTATACGGCGGTCTAAAAACTTTATTGTGTCGGCATGGATGCCATAATATTGATATTTCCAATCGTTTTGCTCAAGCAAATGTGTTTCCCAAAGGGCGTGAATGCCTTCTTGCGATGTCAATTGTCCATCATAGTTTTCTGTTGTATGAAGAGGCACGCAAAGATCTGAGGCATAGTGCGCTAAGTCGCCCGAATATCTTAAAACTGCATGAGCATTTTGCGACCTGAAGCTGTAAACTAAGGCTTTGTATTGCTTTAGAATAACCCAAGGTAAAGTTCCTTCTTTCAAACACGTGTCGGCATAATTTACCGACAAATCAACTGTATCCCAGTGTTCTAAATCAATATAATGACGGCAATATTCGTCAGGATCTGCATTTTTTCTAACATCTGGAAACACAGAGCGTTCAATGAGATAGGTTTGATGTGGATGATAGACCTCAAAAAGTGGATCGGGCAAAGCATAAATACCCCATTCGGCTATAGTTCGATGACCAAAAAAACCCCAACTCAATAAGGTAAACACGAGGCAGAAGCCAATAATGTATGGGCTTTTTGTTAGCAAAAGACGGTCTGTTTTAATAGGTTTTTTCGGTAAATAATCGAATGAGGTAAAGGTAGTAAAACACGGATAATCTTCGATTTAATATTTCGTATTTTACTCCTGATTAGCTACACCGGTTAGTATCCTAAAAAAAACTCTATGTTGAGAGGTGTCGGAAAACGTTCTAAATATATTTACTTAACCTGACTGAGTTCGACGCCAGTACTATTGCCAAGGCACTTCGTTGTCAATATATTTTAGTCAAACATATCGGAAACAAGAGCAAACGCTGCTCTTGTTCCAAACATATTATTTGTACTCAAAATTTAAAAAAAAACATTCTATTTTGATAAATGCTTACTTTATTTTACTTAACTACATTAAGTTTTAATTCGCATTTTTCAATATAGAGCTATATTATTTAGCTCGTTTTCGTTGGTTTTCGGTTAGAAGTATTTTTCTTAGTCGGATAGACTCTGGAGTTACCTCAACGTATTCGTCAGACTGAATGTATTCGATAGCTTCTTCGAGATTGAAGATGATTGGCGGGGCCAATTTTGCTTTATCATCCGTTCCTGATTTACGCATATTTGTAAGCTGTTTTGCTTTCGTTACGTTTATCGCAATATCAGTTGCTCTTGAGTTTTCTCCGATAACTTGACCTTCGTAAATTTCGGTTTGTGGACCAACAAAGAATTTACCTCTATCTTGTAGTTTATCAAGAGAATAGGTATAAACCGTTCCTTTTTCCATCGAAATCATAGATCCATTCAAACGTCCAGGAATTTCACCTTTGTATGGCGCATATAATTTGAATCGGTGGTTCATAATTGCTTCTCCAGCTGATGCTGTAAGTAGGTAATTTCTTAAACCAATAATTCCTCGTGAAGGAATTTCAAACTCCAACAACATACGATCGCCTTTTGGCTCCATCGAAATCATTTCGCCTTTTCGTTGGGTAACCATTTCGATAGCTTTTCCTGACGTAGATTCAGGAATATCGATGGTTAATTCTTCAATAGGTTCACATTTTTTACCATCAATTTCTTTTATAAGAACCTGAGGCTGACCAATTTGAAGTTCATAACCTTCTCTTCTCATCGTCTCAATCAAAACTGATAAATGGAGTACACCACGACCATAAACAATAAATTTATCTGCGCTTGTTCCTGGCTCAACTCTTAGCGCAAGATTACGTTCTAGTTCGCTTTCCAAACGGTCTTTAATATGACGAGAAGTAAGGAATTTACCTTCTTTTCCGAAAAACGGAGAATCGTTGATGGTAAATAACATACTCATCGTTGGTTCGTCAATCGCAATGGTTTGAAGTGCTTCTGGGTTTTCGGCATCGGCAACGGTATCGCCAATTTCGAATCCATCCAAACCAACAATCGCACAAATATCTCCAGCCTGAACTGAATCTACTTTTGTACGTCCTAAAGCTTCAAAAACAAATAATTCTTTGATTTTAGTTTTAGTTATCGAGCCATCTCTTTTACATAATGACACTTGATCGTTTACTTTCAATTCGCCTCTTTTTAGACGTCCGATAGCAATTCGTCCAGTATATTTTGAGAAGTCTAATGAAGTGATTAACATTTGTTTAGTCCCTTCTTCAACAGTCGGCGATGGAATATTATCAATCACAGAATCAAGCAAAGGCACGATGTCGTCTGTTTTCACATTGTGGTCATAACTCATCCATTCTTGCTTGGCAGAACCATAAACACATGGGAAATCTAACTGATCTTCGGTAGCTCCGAGTTGAAACATCAAATCGAAAACCATTTCATGAACTTCTTCTGGTCTACAGTTTTCTTTGTCTACTTTGTTGACTACAACAATAGGTTTTAGACCTAGTTCCAAAGCTTTTGTAAGTACAAATCGGGTCTGTGGCATTGGACCTTCAAAAGCATCAACCAATAAAAGCACACCATCGGCCATGTTCAAAACACGCTCGACTTCTCCACCAAAATCGGCGTGTCCGGGCGTATCTATAATGTTGATTTTAGTTCCTTTGTATTCTACGGATACATTTTTGGATAAAATGGTAATTCCACGCTCTCTTTCGAGGTCGTTGTTGTCTAAGATTAAATCTCCACCTTCGCCGGTAAGTTGCGAACAGTAGTACAAAATCTTATCGACCAAAGTGGTTTTTCCGTGGTCTACGTGAGCAATAATTGCTATGTTTTTAATCGGTTTCATGCCTTGATTTTAATAGTCGGCAAATGTAAACTAATTCTAGGCTAAAAAACCGAGATTTTTTGCTTTTTATTCTCTTAATCGCTGATTTTGATCTAAACACGTTGTTGAAGCTGTGTGTTTTTTAGAAAGAATAAAGTGTTTTCAATTGTGTTCCACCTTTGCCATTTGCTGTGATGGTCTGCGTTTTTTCGGCTAAATTACCCGAAAGTTTAACCTGAATGGTGTTTTCACCTTTTTCGAGAGGTATTCTTGTGTAATACAGCGCTGAGGGGAGCGTTTGCCAGTTTCGAGTATCGGCTTTTTCGGTAAACATATTTATAATTTTTAGAGCATCCCCAGCATATTCATTTTCTTTACTCACAAGGCTTTCGGCTACTTTTTTGGTTGCCAACCTCAGTGCTGCACTTGTTAAATCTCGCACCCGACGATCTTCAAGGGTTTTTTGAGCAATAACATCAAAATTCTCAATTTTCACAAAATCGTAAGTCTTGCCCTCAATCGAAACTTGTGCCGAATCATACTGAACAAACCTAGTTTGATATTGAGGAAAAGCTAAACGAATAATATCGAAGTTAGATTGATTTCCGGAATAGGCCATCGGGATAGACAATCCGAGCTCATCACTCACAATATCTAAAGAACCGTAGCCATTGGGCAACATAGAAAACATAAAATTCGTTTCGGCTTTGTAAGGCACTAAGCCTTGTTCCCAAATCAAAATAAGTTCGCCTCCGGGCGATGTTTCAACCTGTTTTGCCTTTTGATCTAGAGTTTTGCTGTAGTGTTTGTATTGCTCTCTAAATCCAAGTGTTTTGGCTGATGATAATAAATCTTGTGCCAAGGCATCAGGTAAATCCACACCAAAAAAATGATGATTTTCTTGCCCTAAATAGACTTCGGTAGCGAGTTTGTATGAAATATAAGCCTCGTTGGTTTCGTTCATACATTCATACAAAAAGCCTTGAAACATGTGCGCAAAAGCATCTGTATTATAACGATTTTTCTTATCGGCAGGATAAGAATCATTTATCGCTTGAAGCCTGAGATTAATCCGCCGAGCTTCAACTAAAGCCTCATCAAACTGATTGAGGTTGTAGTAATTTAGAGCTTTGTAGTAATGAATAAATACTTGTTCAAAATCCTCAGCTCTATAAGGTGCTTTTTCAGGATTTGTAAAATTGGCCAATAGCTTACCGCCAATATTTTTTTTATTGAGGTCTAAAATAGAATCAACCTGATTGAAATAGCGATTACTTTCTTCATAGTAGCCATTAAGATGAGCCAACTTGCCTCGTTCTAAAGCTGCCAACACGCGATTTCTACGTTTTTTCAAAAACTTATTTTTCTTGACCAAATCATAAGCTTGATCAAGCTGTCCGTTTTCCAGTTCATTCTGAAATTCTTGACTCATTTGATAGTAACTCGCACAAGAATTAAGGCAAAAATAAAGCAAAGAAAAAAGAGCGATGTTCTTAAACATAGAAAATTTTAACAGTATGTTGTGAATAGAAATAAGCCTAAATCAGAATGGTTTGTAGCTGATTTAGGCTTGTGAATAGTTAAGTTTTGAGCTTAATTTTTGACAAATTTTTTGATTTTTTTGTCTCCAAACCAAACTTTTTCGTTGGTTTGAATGTGTGTAAGTTCCAGGTCTATTTGGTAGTACACTACTTTTTTTCGTTTGTAGGAATCTACAATCGTGTTGATGGTGCCTTGAAGCATAAAATCTGCTCCTTTTTCGAGACCAAAACGTTTTACAGTAGAGACTGATGCATTAGTTTGCTGATCGCTTCGTTCGGCACGAAGTTCCTCACGCATTTCTCCACCCTGAACAACACTTACTCGCCCAGAACGCACAAATTCTTTCTCAATATCCTTAATGAAAGTTTCGGCGCTAATGTGTTCGTGAGATTTGTTGCGGACCAAACCAACGATAACAGTTGGTTTTTTGCCATTTTCTTCTCTAAAATCAGTAATCCAGCTGCTCAAAATAGCTTCGGCTGTCAATTCTTCGGCCGCCAACCTAGAGTCGGTGTCGTTCCATCTTCCACTGAGGTCAATAACTTCTTCAACGCCTACGCGGTCAACTTTTCTGGTACATGAGCTGTTAGAAAAAGCAAGGCATGTGGCTAAACTCAAGGTAATAATTGAGATTTTCATAGTTTTATTTTAGTGTTGGTTTATAAACAAATTCGATTTGACAAATGTAATCTAAATCCACAATATGGTCGATAAGTCCGAGCCAAATTATAGCTATCATAATTACTAAGGTAATAATGAGGTCTGTTTTTGATACGCTCTAATTGTCGTTCGTGGCGGCGCTTTGGGGCTTCGGCTCTCAAGCGTCTTTTATACGCCCTAAGCTCTCGGCGTTCTTCCAGTTCGTCAATGGCTTTGTAGGTTTCTTGAGAGGTTGTGCCTTGTAGGTTCGTGTAAGATTTTGATAGCTTCGCATATTGATCTTGACTGTGTTGAAAATTCGGATTCTGTTGGGCAAAACATCCAGCGCCAACACAGGTCAAAACAAAGAGTAGAAATACGTTAAGTTTCATGGCTAAAAAGAATTTGGTTATAGTAAAATAGTTGAATGAACTAATCTGCTGGAGTTTATCAAATGTTGTGCCAAAACTTTTTTCTGATCCTATACTGACCCAACAAATGAATGCAAAACCATCAATATTCTACAAAAAAACAAAGCTATACAAGTTCGATATAAGTCGTCATTCACTAGCTGATTAGAATCGTAAACAATATTGACCTTCATCAGCTTAATACAAGCCATCTGCACTTAACTTTGGTGCTGAAATTAAGGTTTAACCAAACACAGCATTAGCATGAAAAAAAGAGCAGTTGTTAAAGAAATTATGAATACGGAACTGAAATCGATTAGCCTACATGACGGTAGCGTTCAGGAAGCAAAAAATATTATGGAAAAGCACAATATCAGACACTTACCTGTAACAAACGGCGATAAATTGGAAGGAATAATCAGTTTGACGGACATTAAGCGTGTAAGTTTTGGAGCAAACTATGGGCAGGAAGAAACGGTTGACAAAGCTATATTTAATTCGTTAGATTTAGCTCAAGTTATGGCTCATGGCCTGACCACTATTACAGCAGAAACCACTATAAAGGAAGCCGCCGAGATTTTGTCTTCCAATGAATTTCATGCCCTTCCTGTTGTTGAAGGTGATAAAATTGAAGGTATAGTAACCACAACGGATTTGATTACATATTTACTCGAACAGTATTAAATCCAAAATCATTAATCGGGCTGTAGGTATTTATATTCAAGAAAAAATGAATCAAACATTTGATTATTAGATATATACAACATAACTAATTCAATACCTACGACCTGATTATTTATCAGAGTCTTGTTCTTGTTTTCGCTTCCGTATCAGCAAAAGCGCAATAATAGGTGTGAAAATAACATAGAAAAACGAATGGAATTCGGGGATAACACCTTGATTACTCAAGAGATAAATAGCGGCACTCAATAAGCAAGCTGCCGCTATATCTACAACAATGGCGTAGGGTTTGTTCTGAAAATCAAACATGGTTTAGGCTTTCAATTATTGACGTAATTTTCTGTATTTGATTCGTTTTGGAACTAAATCGCCTTTTCGAGATTTGTAATTTTCTTCATATTCTGAATAGGTGCCTTCAAAATAAACCACTTCAGAATTACCTTCGAAAGCCAAAATATGCGTACAAATTCTATCCAAAAACCAACGGTCGTGAGAAATAACAACGGCACAGCCAGCAAATTTTTCGAGACCTTCCTCTAAAGCTCTCAAAGTATTGACATCCAAATCATTGGTAGGCTCATCGAGTAGCAATACATTACCTTCTTGTTTGAGTGCCATTGCCAAATGCAGTCGGTTACGTTCACCTCCAGAAAGGACTTTTACTTTTTTGTTCTGGTCGGCGCCATTGAAATTAAAACGCGAGACCCAAGCTCGGGCATTCATTCTAATTCCACCAACTTCAACCATTTCTTCGCCGCCACCAATGTTTTCGAAGATTGTTTTTTCGGGATCAATTCCACCATGATCTTGATCTACATAAGACCATTTTACGGTTTCTCCGACTTTGAAATCACCATTATCCGGTTTTTCCATGTCCATAATCATCTTGAATAAAGTCGATTTTCCCGCACCGTTTGGTCCAACAATACCAACAATTCCCGCTGGTGGAAGTGTGAAATTCAAATCTTCATACAGTAATTTATCTCCAAAAGATTTCGAAATATTATTGGCTTCCAAAACCACATTTCCTAATCGTGGGCCATTTGGAATAAAGATTTCAAGTTTTTGTTCTTTTTCTCTAACATCCTCATTTAGAAGGTTGTTGTAGTTTTTGATACGGGCTTTAGATTTGGATCCACGTCCTTTTGGCGACATTTTTATCCATTCCAATTCACGCTCTAAAGTCTTCTGGCGTTTAGAAGCTTGTTTGTCTTGTTGAGCCAAACGCTTCGATTTTTGATCTAACCACGACGAATAATTTCCTTTCCATGGAATGCCTTCACCTCGGTCGAGTTCAAGAATCCAACCCGCTACATTATCCAAGAAATAACGGTCGTGTGTAATAGCGATGACCGTTCCTTGATAAGCTTGTAAATGTTGTTCGAGCCAATGAATCGACTCCGCATCAAGGTGGTTGGTCGGCTCATCGAGCAACAACACATCGGGTTGCTGGAGCAATAATCTACAAAGTGCAACACGGCGTTTTTCTCCACCCG
Organism: Flavobacteriales bacterium; assembly: GCA_049609625.1. Taxonomy (GTDB): domain Bacteria; phylum Bacteroidota; class Bacteroidia; order Flavobacteriales; family CAJXXR01; genus JBMYYR01. Next base: position 9,693 of record JBMYYR010000025.1, read on the forward strand.
AAAGATATTCTATTTTTGCATCCGAAGGTGGCGTACGGAGCGCATCCATGGCTGTTTCTAGTTTCGATTCTAAGTTCCAGGCGTCTAATTGCTCAATTTTTTCGGTCAATTCGGCTTGTTCGTCCATCAACTTTTGCATCGCATCAGGATTTTCCAAAATCTCTGGTTCACAAAATTTCTGATTTATAGCTTCATAAGCCTCCAAAACCTCAACGGTTTCGGCAGCGCCTTCTTTCACTATATCCATCACTGTTTTTTCTGGATCGAGTTTTGGTTCTTGCTCCAAATAGCCAACCGTATAGCCTTTTGCCCATTGCAAATTACCCTGAAAATCGGTGTCTAAACCTGCAATAATTTTGAGCACAGTAGATTTACCAGCCCCATTGAGACCTAAAATTCCAATCTTTGCGCCATAGAAAAAAGACAGGTGAATGTTTTTAAGAACTTGTTTATTTGGGTAACTTTTGGTGATGCCCTGCATCGAAAAAATTACTTTTTTATCATCAGACATAGTTGTGTGTATTTTTAGTTTGGATGACAAAGATACAGTTTGTCTTCCAATTGGACTTAGCTTTAGGAAGGCTTGTTTAGTTAAGTCTTGGGAAATTCAATTTTTTCAAAAAAAATTCAATACAGAATACAATACAATCAGGATACTATAATGCAACACTTTGACAAACATGCCAACTATCTTGGTAAATGTATTAATTTATAGCCAATCGTTAGGAGAATCTGAGTCTCTCGAAATTTGTCCTGAATGGCTAAACTTGTAGGAACATCGACACCAGAATCACTTCTGTAAATGCTTAACGTTTCGTTGCGTTGCATATACGTGTAAGCAAAATCAATATAAAACTCTTTGTTTGAGTAACCCAAGCCACCAGAATAGGTTCGACTAGAAAAATCATCATAATGTTGATATGGCGAATTTTGAAGAGCCAATCCAGCTCTTAACCTAAAGGGTTTCAAATTGTATTCGCCGCCAAACTTAACAACATGCGATTCGCCCAAACTGGCTTTTATGTCTGCATTTACAAACTCAAAATAATCTTCGTTTATATCCAAATGAGGTACCTGATATTTCAATCCTCTTAAGTTAGTGTATTGATAATCAATAGATAAAAGACCTTTTTTCTTGAAAACATAAGCTAAACCTATATTCGATTTTGAAGGAATTTTAAGATCAAAGTAAGAATAGCCCGAATAGTCAATAAAAAAGGATTGATTATTGTCAAAAAAGCTATTGACTTGTGCTGAAGTAAATTCTTCAATATTTAAAACGCAGGGCGTGTGATAGGAAGCACCAAGCCGTAGTGCAGGTGTAATTTTGTAGATGGCACCCACAGTACTTTTTACTCCTGTTCCTATCAGATTTTTTATATGCGAAAATTGAGCTTCTATACTATTTGTCGGTTCATTCGATGGATCGCCAATTGTTATGGCGTCTGGAAACTCAAAGTTACTTTCGATTAGCTTCTCGTCGGTGCTTTGAACCAGGATAGGAAAGCCGAAGCCAACACCAAGATACAATTTTTCTTTATACGAAGTAGAAAGTGTTAGCATGACCTCCTGCCCACTCCCCGAACTCTGATAATTATAGTCAGTGGTTTGCCCGTCATCAGCTAATACACTGTAATAGTTTCCTTTCAAGTTTTGATTTAATAACAGCGTTTGATAAGCCAAATATTCCCATTGATCCTGAGTCAGCTCCTCGCCATTGTCATATTGTGCCTGAGCATTGTCTTTTAAGGTGTTGATGTATGATTTTCCGTTGTGATGACCAGAAAAACTCAACATTCGATTCAGATTATTGGTACGCTGAAGTCCAAAAGAAAAATTGAACCGATCCCAGTCGGAAGTATAGGTTGGACTTTTGTAGGCATTATTGACACCTACATACACAAAGCTTGGCAAACTAAGCACGTTTTTGGTTGACTTAAAGGCTTTGGACAAAAATGTCGATTCATTTCTTGTGGTATTCAGAGCGATAGTTCCAGCAAATGCATTAGTTTTTTTTACGCCAGCACCTGCTGGATTCAAGTTGAAACTGGACAAATCGGAACCTAAAGCCGTAAAAGCACCGCCCATACTAACGAAGCGCGCACCACCAACAAGATCAGTCATTCCAAAATTCATGGCGTCGTAGGACGTTTGACTAAAGCAACTGAACGTGAATAATGAACAGCATGCGAGCAACTTAAGGTTCATAATTTAGATTTTAAGATTATCGTCTTCCGCTTGATGTTCTTCCAGAGCTTCGGCTACTCGTCGATCTTGAACTAGAAGACCTGCTCGGGCGGCTCACTGAGGATGATCGACTAGACGACGATCTATTTACTGATGATCGATTGCGTGAGCTTGACGAACTGCTTGGTCGGCTATAGTTCGAGCGATTAGAGCTCGACGATTTTGGACGAGAATAAGAGGAGCTTCGATTTGAAGTTCCCAAAGAACGACCGCCATAACTAGAACTTCTGTTTGGTCGAGTATTTGCGTTTCGGTTTGGTCTGGCAGATGAACTTGGTCGAGTATTTGCGTTTCGATTTGGTCTGGCAGATGAACTTGGTCGAGTAGCTTGATTTCTATACGTTTGCGTTGTTGCCGATCTATGGTTAGAGTAGGGCTTGTCTCGGTTTACGCCTGTCGCTCTACTAGGCGTTTTTGTCGATTGCGAACGGTAGTTAGATGGTGTTCGTTGCTGATTTGATCGTGGCCTAGCGTAAGTCGATCGTGGCTGTTCGGGTCTATTTGCGCCTTTCACCTTGGTTCGTGGTCGGTAAGGAGACCTAGAAGCTTGATTTTGTGATCTATAAGCCGGGTTTTGATCTAAGGACTTCGACATCAAGGTTGATCTATCGAGAGAAGATTTGCGTACGTCTGATTTAGATGTTGTTCGGTTTGTACGCCCTCTCGAAGCCACGTAAGAACTGGCCAAAGCAGCGGGTTTAGCTACTTTTCCGTTACCTAAACCACGTCCTCCTGGTCTGCTAACAGTTGGTCTATCAAAACCAGAACCTAAACCAGAATGATTTCCATGAGCGTAATAATTGTTGTTGTGATGATTATTTCCGTAATGGTAGGGATGATGATGGTGGTGTCCGTAATAATAATGATTATTGTAGGCCCAGTTTGGGTAGCATGAGTTCCAGTTGTAATAATTTGAATAAAATAAAGAATTGAATCCCCAGTTAAATCCTATGCCCCATGAACCAAACGAGTACATAAAATTGAATGATGGATAACTGTAGCTTGCATAAAAATCATAATCCCAATACGGGTCATAATCCCAAAATCGGGAATAGTATCTAAATGGGTATTTTCGGTGAAATCGATTGATGCGGTTTTCGTAATAGCCATCTTCGTAGCCATCGCTGTAGCCATCAGAATACGAGTCGTCGTAATAACTTGGTCTGGTGTCGTCGTAGAGTTCGTCATAGAACTCATCATCATATTGCGCTGATGCAAGGGCGCAAAAACTTATCATCAAAATAGAAAACCACTTTTTCATAATCATTCAAATTTAGGTTCAAAAGGCTAATTTACCAAATTTCGGAGAATACAAATCGATATTTTAATTTAGATTTGCAAATGTTTTTGATTTTGGGTCAGAATTATCTATTAAAAGAGAAAGTCTTGAACTCAAATCAAATTCCAAAACAAGAACATTACATCAATTTTCATACCAAAAATATTATGGCAAAAAAACTAACATCAAGACAGGAAGATTATTCCAAATGGTACAACGAGCTTGTTGTACAGGCTGATCTTGCCGAAAATTCAGGTGTTAGAGGTTGCATGGTCATCAAACCTTATGGCTATGCCATTTGGGAAAAAATGCAAGCCGAACTGGATAAAAAGTTTAAAGAAACAGGGCATCAAAATGCTTATTTCCCTCTTTTTGTACCCAAAAGTTTATTTGAAGCCGAAGAAAAAAATGCCGAAGGTTTCGCCAAAGAATGTGCGGTTGTTACACATTATAGATTAAAATCTGATCCAGATGCCGAAGGAAAACTAATGGTTGATCCGAAGGCTAAATTGGAAGAAGAATTAGTGGTTAGACCAACATCCGAAGCCATTATTTGGAACACCTATAAAGGTTGGGTACAGTCCTATAGAGATTTGCCGATTTTGATAAATCAGTGGGCAAACGTAGTGCGTTGGGAAATGCGAACACGTTTATTCCTCCGAACAGCAGAATTTCTTTGGCAAGAAGGTCATACGGCGCATGCCACAAAACTAGAAGCCATTTCGGAAGCTGAGCAAATGCAGGACGTTTATGCTAATTTTGCTGAAAATTTCATGGGCATTCCAGTCGTAAAAGGAAAAAAATCGGAAAGTGAGCGTTTCGCTGGTGCGGATGAAACGTACACGATTGAAGCGTTGATGCAAGACGGAAAAGCTTTGCAGGCAGGAACATCACACTTTTTGGGTCAGAATTTTGCCAAAGCCTTTGATGTGAAATTTACGGACAAAACAGGAAAATTAGATCACGTTTGGGCAACGTCTTGGGGCGTTTCTACCCGATTGATGGGCGCTTTGATTATGACACATTCCGATGATCAAGGTTTGGTTTTACCACCAAAATTAGCTCCAATTCAGGTTGTTATTGTACCTATATATAGAAATGATGAGCAATTGGAACAATTGAATGCGGTTGCAAAAGACATCCAAACTAAATTGCAAAATCAAGGAATTTCGGTGAAATATGATAACCGAGACACGCATAAACCAGGTTGGAAATTCGCTCAATACGAACTCCAAGGTGTCCCTGTTCGGGTAACTTTGGGTATGCGCGATTTAGAAAAAGGTTTGATTGAAGTCGCTAGACGAGACACGCAAGAAAAAACAAGCTATTCTATTGATGAGGCTTTAGTTCGTATTCCGGAGTTGATGACCGAAATTCAAGATAATTTATACTCTAAAGCTTTGAATTTCAGAGAAAATCACATCACGAAAGTGGATAATTTTGATGACTTTAAACAGGTTTTAGAAGAAAAAACAGGCTTTATTTCGGCGCATTGGGATGGCAGCATCGAAACCGAAGAACGCATCCAAGAGGAAACCAAAGCGACTATTCGTTGTATTCCTCAAGATCAAGACGATGAAGAAGGCGTTTGTGTGTATTCTGGTAAGCCTTCAAAGCGCAGAGTTTTATTTGCTAAAGCCTATTAAGTTAGACTAAAAATTTAAAAAAAAATGATACAAATTACATTCCCAGATAAATCGGTTCGCGAGTACGAAAAAGGCATCACAGCTTTTGGAATCGCACAAAGTATTAGTAGCGGTTTGGCGCGGCAAGTTGTTGTTTCTAAGCTTGATGATGAACTTTATGACTTGAATCGACCGATTGAGCAAAATGCTGAAATTGAGTTACTTACTTTTGATAGCGATGGTGGAAAATATGCGTTTTGGCATTCTTCGGCACATTTGATGGCGGAAGCCATTCAGGAACTTTATCCTGATACGAAATTTGCCATTGGACCTCCGATTGAAAATGGATTTTATTATGATCTTGATTTAGGTGAAAAAACGCTTTCTTCGGATGATTTTAAAAAACTGGAAGACAAAATATTAGAGCTTGCTCGTCAGAAAAATGATTTCGTCAGAAAAGACGTTTCTAAAGCTGATGCAATCGCTTATTTTAAAGAAAAAAACGATCCGTATAAACTCGAACTTTTAGAAGGTTTGGAAGATGGAAGTATTAGTTTTTATACCCAAGGTAATTTTACAGATTTGTGTAAAGGCCCGCACATCCCAAATACAGGTATCATCAAGGCAGTCAAGTTGTTGAATGTTGCTGGAGCCTATTGGCGTGGCGATGAAACACGTCCGCAATTGACTCGAATTTATGGCGTAACGTTTCCAAAAGCTAAATTATTGACTCAACATTTGGAATTGTTGGAAGAAGCCAAAAAACGTGATCATAGAAAATTAGGAAAAGAAATGGATTTATTCCATTTTTCTCAACGTGTTGGTTTAGGTTTGCCGCTTTGGTTACCAAAAGGAGCGATGTTGCGCGAGCGTTTAGAGCGTTTTATGCGCGATGCTCAAATTGCACGTGGTTATGAGCCAGTTGTAACGCCACATATCGGGTCTAAAGAACTTTATGAAACGTCAGGACATTACGAAAAATACGGTGAAGATTCATTTCAACCGATAAAAACACCAAACGATAAAGAGGAATTTTTGCTCAAACCAATGAATTGTCCGCATCATTGCGAGATATTCAACGCCAGACCAAGATCTTACAAAGATTTGCCTTTGCGCTTTGCTGAGTTTGGAACAGTATATCGCTATGAACAATCGGGCGAGTTACATGGCTTGTCGAGAGTTAGAGGCTTTACTCAGGATGATGCACATTTATTTTGTCGTCCAGATCAGGTTCAGGATGAGTTCGAAAAAGTGATTGATTTGGTAGAATATACCTTCAAAGCTTTAGGTTTTGATGAATTTATTGCGCAAATTTCACTTCGCGATCCTGAACATCCTGCGAAATACATCGGCTCGACCGAAAATTGGGAAAAAGCTGAAAAAGCTATTATGTTGGCGGCTGAGAATAAAAACCTCAATACGACGATAGAATATGGCGAAGCGGCTTTTTATGGACCAAAACTCGATTTTATGGTCAAAGATGCTTTGGGTAGAAAGTGGCAGCTGGGAACAATTCAGGTGGATTATAACCTACCAGAACGTTTCGATTTGAATTATGTAGGATCTGATAATCAGAAACATAGACCTGTTATGATTCACCGAGCACCATTTGGGTCTTTAGAGCGTTTTATCGGAATTTTGATAGAACACACAGGTGGAAATTTCCCACTTTGGCTCAATCCAGAACAAGTTGTAATTTTGCCAATTAGCGAAAAATTTCACGATTATTGCAATAAAGTTTCAGATTTGCTTAAAAATTCGGATATTCGCAGCAAAATTGACTTTAGAGGAGAGAAGATTGGTAAAAAGATTTTCGATGCCGAGAAGTCAAAAACTCCATTTATCTTGATTATCGGAGAGAAAGAGCAAGAAAGTGGAACAGTATCGGTTAGAAAACCTGGGAAAAATGACCTGGGGAGTATGTCTTTAGATTCGTTTTCAGACCTTTTGAAAACAGAGATTCAGGCACACCTAACATAAGTTTAATTAAATTAATAGGAGGATTTAGCCATAGCTATTAGAAGAAAAAGAACGAAACGCATAGGCCGTGTCGAGAAGAAAGAACTTCATCGAATAAACGATCGTATTCGTATTCCGGAAGTCAGATTGGTAGGCGACAACGTGGAAGGTGGAGTATATCCATTGGCCAAAGCCAAAGCCAAAGCCAAAGAATTGCAACTCGATTTAGTTGAGATTGCACCAAATGCCAACCCGCCAGTTTGTAAGATTATTGATTATCAAAAATATCTTTACGAACAAAAGAAGAAGCAGAAGGAGCTGAAAGCCAAAAGTTCAAAGGTGGTCATCAAAGAAATTAGATTTGGACCAAATACCGACGAACATGATTTTGACTTCAAGCTGAAACACGCCAAAAAATTCCTCAGCGAAGGCGCCAAGCTAAAAGCTTATGTGTTTTTTAAAGGAAGAAGTATATTGTTTAAGGACAAAGGCGAGATTTTATTACTAAAATTTGCCCAAGAACTTGAAGAATTAGGAAAAGTAGAACAATTACCAAAAATGGAAGGTAAACGTATGATTATGATGTTTGCCCCAAAAAAATAAACCCATTCGAGTTTGGGATTTATGTATAAATTAAGAGTAAGTTATGCCAAAGATGAAAACAAAATCCAGTGCGAAGAAGCGTTTTAAGCTTACAGCGTCTGGTAAAATCAAGCGAAAGCACGCTTTTAAAAGTCATATTCTAACGAAGAAGACTAAAAAGCAAAAACGTAATTTGACCAAAGCTGGTTTGGTACACAAAGCAGATGAGCCAAACATCAAATTGCAACTTTTACTTAAATAGTCCTCGGATTATTTCGGTTTATTACATTTATTAACCCTGGAATTTAGTCCCTAAGCGTATTGAAACAGTATACCACTAATTACAAAAAAATAGAACACTATGCCTAGATCAGTAAACTCAGTAGCCTCCAGAGCAAGAAGAAGAAAAATTCTTAAGCTTGCAAAGGGGTATTTTGGACGTCGAAAGAACGTCTACACCGTAGCTAAAAATGCCGTTGAAAAAGGGCTTGTTTATGCCTACAGAGACCGTCGTCAGAAGAAGCGAAACTTTCGTAAGCTTTGGATAACACGTATTAATGCAGGTGCGCGTCAGCACGGCATGTCTTATTCGCAATTTATGGGCGCTGTTCATAAAAACGAAATCGAATTGAACCGAAAAGTTCTTGCCGATTTAGCTATGAACCACCCAGAGGCTTTTAAAGCCGTTGTTGACAAAGTAAAGTAAACAAATCTACATCGTTCCAAACTCGAATTAAAGCCAGCTTATTTATTAAGCTGGCTTTTTTTTTAGAAATATCGAGTAGTATATCTCAAGTCTAAAATTTTAATCTTAATTTTATGGCTCATATCAAACCACCAAATAAAGCTTATACTTTTATGAAAAAACAATTGTTTATTTCTCTCCTTAGTTTTGTAATCATTTCAGGTTCAATGCTGTTTTTTATCAACTCAAAAACTAGCGAAACCAACGACAATGAACGAATGCATCAATTTCAGGATAACTATAAAATATTTTCTATTAAAAAACCAAAAACCGTAAGCTTTGCTGGAGAGCAAATAAACTTGAATGATCCTGATATTTACGAAAAATTTGATCGGGAACTTCATGTGAACACCTACTGGCAATCAAACACAATTTTACTTATCAAAAGAAGTAAAAAATACTTTCCGATTATCGAGCCAATCTTGAAAAAACATGGTGTCCCTGATGATTTTAAATATTTGGCTGTAGCCGAAAGTGGACTTCAAAATGTAACATCGCCAGCTGGAGCAAAAGGATTTTGGCAATTTATGAAGTCGGCAGCAAAAGAACATAAATTAGAAGTAAGCAAAACCGTAGATGAGCGCTACCACCTCGAAAAAGCTACCGAAGCGGCTTGTAAATACCTTTTGAAATCGAAAGCAGACCTTGGCAATGCCGACTGGTTGACCGTTGCAGCTTCATACAACATGGGAATTACGGGGATAAAAAGACAACAAGCACGCCAGAAATCTAAACATTATTTAGATTTATTGCTAAACTCAGAAACGGCACGGTATATCTATCGTATTTCGGCTTTGAAATTGATTTTAGAACAACCAAAAGAATATGGATTTTTTGTAAATCCAGATGATTTGTACAAACTCGTGCCAACCAATATTGTGGTGGTTGATTCGACGATTGACAATCTAGCTGATTTTGCACATATCTATGGAATTAATTACAAACAATTGAAAGTTCATAACCCATGGCTTCGAGAAGCGTTTTTGACAGATGTTAGTCGAAAAAAATACGAAATCAAAATACCCGACACCTCTTTTTATACCTTTGAACACAATTAATTTGAGGTCGAAATAAAATAATTATTAAAAAAAAACGTAGATACTAAGGTATGCTCAACATGATGGGCATACCTTTTAGATTTTTAGATATGTGTAGACTCTTTTTGAGCATTATTTTTCTTGCTTCTTGCCTTTCTTGTTCGGTTAAAAAAGATAAATTACTAAACCGAACCTATCACGGCATTACGGCGCGTTACAACAAGTTTTATAACGCCGAAGTTCTTTTTGATCAGGCACTTGAGCAATATCAAAATTCTATTCAGGAAGACTATGGATCTATTCTTAATGTCAGAAAATTAGGCACCAAAGAAGAGGCCTTTAATCTCTATACTCCGATGGAAACGGTGATAAAAAAGAACACCGAAGTTGTACAACGGCATTCGATGAAATTTCGGTCGAAAGAAAAAAACCCGTGGATAGACGAAACGTTTATTTTACTTGGGAAAGCACATTTTTATAAACAAGATTACGAAAGTGCGTCGGTAGTGTTTAATCACGCTTCCAATTTTAAACTTTTGGATGAGCATGTAAGTGCAAAAATTTGGGCTGCCGAAGCTCAAATGATGATGGGAAATTATTTTATTGCCGAGCGTGCTTTGACCGATATTGTTGAGGAAGAAGTACTGAAAAACAAACATAAAATTCACATTCTTGAAGCCCGTACCGAGCTTTATAAACGCCAAGACAGATTGGCTGAAGCCGTAGAAAGTCTAGAAAAAACCATAAAATATTTATCTAACGGAAATCACAAAACTCGAAATCTATTCATTATAGGTCAGTTGTTTTTTGAAAACGACGAACCCGCTCTAGCTAATGAATATTTTCAGGAAGTTGAGCGTTCTGGTAACGATTATATTTATGTTTTTAACGCCCTTTTATATCAAGCCAAATCCTTTGATCCCGCATCTGGGCGACCAGATGACATTCTGCTAGGTTTGGATGAATTAGCCGAAGAACCTAAAAATCAAGACTATTTAGACCAAATTTATTTTGCCAAAGCTCAACTTTTTGAGTTAGTTGATGACCCGATTTTGGCTTTAGAAAACTATCAGCTTGCGCTCGATAACGACAAAGGAAATGACAAACAGCTTATCCGAACACATTTGGCCAAAGGCACTTTAGAATTTGATGAACAACATTACGCTCAAGCTCAAGTGCATTATGATGAGGTTATGAATCTGATAAGCGAAAAACATCCTGATTATCAACAAATTAAATACAAACAAAGTGCACTCGGCGATTTAGCCGAACTCTATGAAACTATAGATTGGACCGATAGTTTATTGATAGTTTCAGATTGGGATGCAGCGGCGCAACTGAACTACGCAAAAGGTGTTATAAAACAAGAAATTGCAGATAGTTTGCGAGTCGTTGAAATCGAAAAAGCAAAACAAGAGGCTATCAACAAAGCACTTGAAGACGCTCAAAAATCAGAAAATGGAACAGGCTCTTGGTATTTTGCCAATCCGAGCTTAATAGAAAAAGGAAAAAAACGTTTTACTGACGTTTGGGGCTTTCGTATTTTTGAAGAAAACTGGAGAAGAAAAAACAAAGAGGAATTGACGGATGAAGAGATTGATCGTGAAGAGATAAAATCAGAAACATCAACTCTTTCTGATTCTGTTGCAACAGATTCTTTGGCTTTGATCCAGGTTCAGATTGATAATATTTTAGCCCAGATTCCCAAAACTGAATCTGAAAAGCGGTTTTTAGAACAAAAATTATCTGAACTTCACTATCAACTAGGCTTGGTATACAAAGAGCAATTGCTTGATTATGAACAAGCTAAAGTTGAATTTGAAAAGACTTTAGCTAAATTTGACGAGTTTGAACGAAAACCAGCTTGCTACTATCAGCTTTACCGATTATACACCATAAATAAGAACAATAAAAAAGCGAATTATTACAAAAATCTGATCTTAGATGAATATGCCTCTAGCGATTTTGCTGCACTTATTTTGGAACGCAAAAATGCATCCCAAAAAGAGAAAGACGAATTGCTATACGAATCAGCGTATGAACTTTATAAAACTCAACAATTTAATGCATTGCTAAGTGCTTGCGACACCTTTTTGGCCACAAAAAAAACGTCTAAATTAACACCACGGTTTTACCTCATGAAGGCCGAAGCTTTGGTGAGAATTGAAGGACGAGAAGCCTATGTGGAAGCCCTGGAAGCTGTTGTGAGTCATTTTCCTGAAACACCCGAAGAAACACGTGCTTCCTACCTTTTGGCTGCGCTAAATAGCGACGATGCACTTTTCAACTTATCTGCTTACAATCAGAGCATTGAAGAGAATTTTTATCTTGTATTTTTAGTCAACAATGACGCCGTAGCAACCTTAAACCAAACTATCGGAAATTTCAAAAATCAGGTATTTTCTAAAGAAAATTTGGCAGTTAATAGCCTGATTTATTCCGACGACCTAAGTATGATTAGCCTAAAGGTATTTAGCGATTTTTCAACAACTATTGAATTTATCAAGGCGCTAAAAGTAACCTCAGAGTTTAAAGAAAAAGCAGATCAAATTCAATCTATTTTCCCCATCAGTTTTTCAAACTATCCTGTGTTCTACAAGCGAAAAAACAGCGAAGAATATCAGGCTTTTTATTCAAAATATTTAGAACAATATGCCGAATAATCAAGTCGAAACCAAAGCTCAAACTTGGGCTAAACATCTTATTTTATTAGTTGCACTTTGTGTTTTTCATGGCCTTTTTGCAATTTATGTAAACCACAGCTTAGAAATGTCTTTTTTCAGCAAACTCTATATGCTGATTGGGTTTATGAGTCTTGGTATTGGAATGTATATTACTCAGCAAAAAAAATCTAAAAAAAACATCTATATCTTTCTGGTTTTCAATATTTTGAAATTTATTTTTGCACTGGCTTTTGTTTACGAAAGCTATTTTAAATCAGAAAATCTTTTAAGCGAAATGGGTATTCATACTTTAATTTTACTTTCTCTTTCAAGCTTTATCGAACTTAGAGTCTTGACACCAAAATTTACCTTAAAATCATGATGTTAAGAGGATTAAAACTTGGAACAAAGCTCCGTTTAGCAAATATTATTTTATTACTTTTTTCGTTTATATTGATTGGCGTAACAACCTATCTAAACATAAACAAACAAAATAATACCTACCATAAAAAACGTTTTGAACGTAAAGAACAAGCTCTTCTAAAAGAAGTAGAATATCACCTGCTGAGCAAAGCTGAATATGTTACCGAAGAAAATTTTATCGAGAATTTTGTTCGTTTCACACGTATTCGCTCTGACATTAACAAGCTTGACATAAACTTCTATAATCTTGATGGCGAACTACTTATAAATTCAAACCCAGAACGATTTAAACATTTTGAGTTACCGCTGATTTTGAGCCAATCTATTACCACAAAAGTTCTGCTGAGCAAACGCCAATTGATTGAAGAAATAGACACACCAAACGGAAAATATTTCTCTTCTTTTTTTCTGATTAAAAATAAAAGGAATGAAAATCTGGCCATCTTAAATATCCCCTACTTTGATTTCAACGAAGTTAAACGTAGTGATATTCAATGGTTTCTTGAGGATCTCTTGATCATTTACCTCTTCCTTTTTATACTCGCTTTTTTTCTTTCCTACTTTCTTTCTAAACTCATCACCGAACCCCTGAGGTCTTTGTCCGAACGGATAAATAAACTCGGAATTGATGGGCAAAATAAAGAATTGAACTGGCAAGTTGACGACGAAATTGGTGTTTTGATTAATGAATACAACAAAACCAGTATTAAACTAAAAGAAAGCGCCGAACTTCTGGCCCAAAAAGAGCGAGAAAGCGCCTGGAGAGAAATGGCGAAACAAGTAGCCCACGAAGTCAAAAACCCATTGACACCCATGAAGTTACAAGTTCAATACCTGCAACAGAGCCTAAAAGCAGATGATCCGAAGTTTCAAGAAAAACTGACGGACTTCTCCGAAGCTCTCGTTGAACAAATTGACAACATGACCAATATTGCTAATGAATTTTCAAATTTTGCTTCTCTACCAAAATTAAAATTTGAACATTTTGAACTCTTTAGCTTATTGAAACAACTTCGGGATTTCTACCAAGGTCAAGGTCTAAAATTTGACCAAACGTTTCAGAACTGTCAAATCACAGGAGATAAACATCAACTCCAGCGTGTTTTCAACAATCTGATTAAGAACGCTTTCCAGTCGATAGAAGAAGGAAAAATAGCAGAAATTGTGTTGACTTATGAACGTTCGGAAGATAAAGTTTATATTCGCCTAAAAGATAATGGTTCGGGTATTTCGCCAGAACTCCAGCAACGTATTTTTGAACCAAAATTTACGACCAAAAATTCGGGAAAAGGACTTGGATTGGCCATGTCCAAAAGCATCATAGAAGCCCATGGAGGAGAAATATCAATAAAAAGTGAACGCCATGTTGGTAGTGAATTTACGGTCATTTTGCCTCTATTAATCCTAAATAAAAACACATGAATTACGAAAATCTAATAGTGAACATCGACCAACAAGTCGCCCTTGTCGAAATTAATCGACCAAAAAAACTAAATGCACTCAACAAATTAACAATTAGTGAACTACATCAAGTTTTTACTGAACTTAGAGCTGACAAAACCGTTAAATGTATCATTTTAACTGGTGTTGGCGAAAAAGCCTTTGTGGCTGGAGCTGATATTTCGGAATTTGCTCATTTTGAAGTTAAAGAAGGCGAAAAACTGAGTCAAATAGGGCACGACACCTTGTTTAATCTTGTTGAACAAACCGAAAAACCTGTCATTGCGGCAGTCAATGGCTTTGCGCTTGGCGGCGGATTAGAACTCGCCCTTTCGGCACATATTCGTATTTTTTCTTCCACAGCACGTGTTGGTCTTCCAGAAGTGAGCTTAGGTTTAATTCCGGGTTATGGCGGTACACAACGACTGGCTCAACTCATCGGAAAAGGACGCGCTATCGAACTCATCTGCACCGCAAAAATGATTGATGCTCAAACGGCTCTCAGCTTCGGATTAGCCAATCAAGTTGTTGAACAAGAAGAACTTATAGACCATGCAAAACAATTAGCCAATAAAATCATTAAAAATTCATCAACAGCCGTTTCGGCAGCTATTCATTGCGTCAATGCGCATTTTGATAAAAATGTTGATGGTTTTCAAACCGAAATCGAAACTTTTGGAGCCTGTTTTGCTACCGAAGATTTCAAAGAAGGAACTAGCGCTTTTTTAGAAAAAAGAAAGCCGAATTTTAACTAAACACTTATGTCGGCCGGACTAAAACGGACTTTATTTCAAACTTTAATTTACGCCTTTAGTATAGTATTTACCAAAGGCGTAAGTGTTATTTTGACGCCCCTATACAGCTCTACACTGAAATCGGCTGAAGAATATGGTGTGTACGCCTACTTTTTGGTTGCCATTGCTTTCCTTTCTATTCTGATGTCTTTTGGTCTGGAAACCACCTATTTTAGGTTCGAGAATCAGAAAAAATACAGCCATGTTGCCAATAAATTATTTTCCATCCATGTTCTTATAGCCCTTCTGGCTTGTCTCATTTTTATTCCATTTCCTGAGAGATGGTCTATTCTTGTGATCAATGAAACAGGCTATCAGTCCCATTTTTTAGTTGCTGTTGCCATCTTAATTGCCGATTTACTTTGTGTCATTCCCTTCGCTCAAATCCGACAAAACAATCAAGCCCTTCGCTACGCCACCATCAATATTATTTATGTTGCCGTTACGCTCACACTCAATCTTTTAGCCCTAGTCTACATCCCAAAATGGATAGAAAATGGAAGTATTACAGCTCCTTGGTTTGATAAAGATGAATTGATTTTTTATGTTCTTCTCGCCACTCTGGCCGGGAGTTTGGTAAAATTGCTCTTGTTGAGTCCGGAGTTTTTAAAGCTCAAACTCGACTTCAAACATCAACTTTATAAGCCGATTTTGCGCTACGCCATTCCCATTACCATTGCAGGATTTGCCTATGTGATTAATGAAATGATTGATCGAGAATTTATCAAACGATTTTTAGACAACCACTTAGAAGTCAATGGAATATATTCGATGAATTATAAAGTTGTTGCTTTGTTGATGATGTTAATGACAGCCTTTAGATGGGGTGTTGAGCCTTTTTTATTCAAACTTCAAGGTCAATCCAAAGACAAAACCACCTACGCCTTTTTACTAAAGCTATTTACCATTTTAATGTGCTTGGGTGCTTTGTTTATTGTGTTCAACAAAGAACTTATTCAAACCATTTACATCACCAATCCAGCCTACCATCAAGGTTTTGAGGTTGTGCCTCCACTCCTACTTGCCGTTTTATTTTTAGGGATTTATACCAATCTTTCTATTTGGTATAAATTGATTGACAAAACCTATTTTGGAATGAATTTTTCTATCATCGGAGCAATTATCACCCTATCAATCAATGCTTTATTTATAAAAGAATACGGCTATATGGCTTGTGCTTGGGCAACCTGCTGTTGTTATTTTGTGATGATGTTGCTGTCCTTTGTATTCGGACAAAAGCACTACCCTATTCCCTATAATATCAAACGTATTTTGACCTATATTGGTCTAGCTTTCGGACTTTTTGCACTCAGTCAAAAGCTTGACACATACCCTTTATATTACCATAATATGTCTTTAATTTTCTTTATTTTCGTAGCTTATTTCCTTGAAAAGAAAGACATTAAAACCCTATTCAATCATGACTAAAACCGTACAAATCATTAATAAATCCAAACACCAAATGCCCGAATATAAAACCGAAGATTCGGCGGGAATGGATTTAAGAGCAAAGCTCGAAAAGCCAGTAACACTCAAATCGTTAGAGCGAACTTTGGTGCCAACAGGTTTATTTATGGCAATTCCGAAAGGCTATGAAGCTCAAATTCGACCAAGATCTGGTCTGGCACTCAAAAAAGGCTTGACTTTGGTGAATACTCCCGGAACAATTGATGCGGATTATCGAGGAGAAATCGGATTGATTGTCGTTAATTTGTCTAACGAAACGGTTGAAATAAACGACGGCGAACGTCTTGCCCAAATGGTTTTTTCGACCTATTCTAAAATGGAGATTGAAGCTGTAGATCAACTCGACGACACCAAACGTGGCGCTGGCGGATTCGGAAGCACAGGAGTTTAACTTAATCATAACCACTATATTAAAATGAAAATCATTATTCCAATGGCAGGTCGAGGATCTCGATTGCGCCCACACACGCTTACCGTACCGAAACCCTTAGTGCCTATCGCAGGAAAATCGATTGTTGAGCGTTTGGTGAAAGATATTACCAATGTTTGTGGCGAACAAATTGACGAAGTTGCTTTCATTATTGGCGATTTTGGCTCTGATGTCGAAAAGCAATTAATGCAAATTGCCGACGACATTGATGCTAAAGGTCATATTTTTCATCAAGAGGAAGCTTTGGGAACAGCTCATGCTATTCTTTGCGCCAAGCAATGCCTTGAAGGCGAGGTTATTGTAGCTTTTGCAGATACACTTTTCAAAGCCGATTTTAAGCTCGACAAGACCAAAGATAGTGTCATCTGGGTTCAAAAAGTTGAAGACCCTTCAGCTTATGGCGTTGTAAAAATGGACAAGGATGTTATCACTGATTTTGTTGAAAAACCAAAAACATTTGTTTCCGATTTAGCCATTATCGGAGTTTACTATTTTAAAGACGGAGGATTTTTAAAGTCTGAACTTCAATATCTTATCGACAATAACATCATAGAAAATGGTGAATATCAATTGACAAATGCCTTAGAATCCATGAAGGAAAAAGGATCTGTATTTGGTGTTGGTTCGGTAAAGGAATGGTTAGATTGTGGAAATCCAAAAGCTGCAATTCATGCCAACAACCGAATTTTGGCTATGAAATATGAAGATGGTATTAACTTGGTATCGAGCAACGTCAACCTTATCAATTCAGTTGTCAATCAACCCTGTTATATTGGGAATAATGTTACTTTAGAAAATGCCAATGTCGGCCCTTATGTTTCTATTGGAGACAATTCTATTGTTAAAGATAGTGTGTTGAAAAACAGCCTAATACAATCAAATACTAAAATTACAGAGGCCGTTTTAGATAATTCGATGATCGGAAATCATGTGATTTACAAAGGCTCAAGTAAGGCGGTAAGTATTGGTGATTATAGCCGATTTGACTAAACTATAATCTATTCTTTTTGGACATCGTTACCTTAAATGCTTTGAGGTAGCGAGGTTCAAAATAGGCTAAATCAAGAAAACTATCATCCAAAAAATCACGATTTGCCTGCTCTAACATATCTTTTGCCAAATAATTAGCATGATTTGTTGGTAAAGTCCAGTGTTCAGGACATCCACCTAAACAATCAATTAATAAATCGGTTGCATTTCCTACCAAAGTAAGCTCACGGTTTAAGAAATGTTCAAAATTTGAAGTGTCTAAAGCTTTAAGTTCTGTCTCTAATTTTGAATCTGATTTCTTTCCAAACCCGACAAAAATTTCATTTTGCTGTGCGCTCATAACTGAAAGGAAATCAACTCCTTCCAAACCTTTCAGAGGCAAAGTCATCGTATCAATCCCAATCAAAGGAATGTTCAAAGCAAAGGCCAAACCTTTGGCTGTTGCGGCTCCGATGCGCAAACCTGTAAACGAACCCGGTCCAACACTAAAGGCAATAGCAGAAAGCTCATTTTGACTAATGTTGTTAGCATCTAAAAGCTCCTGAATCAACTTCAAAAGTAACTCGCCATGAGCTGGTTTAGGACTTTTTTTAATCCGCTCATCACAAAAAACGCCATGTTTAGACAAAGCTACTGAGCAAATTGCTGTACTTGTTTCGATGGCTAGGATGTAATGGTTTGATGGTGTTTTCAAAGTAATTAATTCTTGTTCAATTTATATTCTACCTTAAAATTATTTAGAACCGTGAAGATACAAAACTACAGCAACAGCGCAAGTCCTTGCGTAAGAGTTTCAGGGCAAACCACTGTTTCAATACGTCAGAATTAAGCGATTTGACAGACAAGAACATCATAGTGATAAATTTGAATTGACTAATGAGGGGATAGAAAAAAGTCTAAACAATTGATAATCAAATTTTTAATCAGCTAGAATCTATGAAAAACTAAAAAATGATTAACGCTTCTTTCTGAAAAAAAGCCAATGATGATTTGAACAGTTATAAATACAATACTGGACTTTTAGCGTTGGAAAAAAAATGTATTTGAACTTGCGATGGCTATTTGATGTCAATCCCAATAACCCAAACAGGAACCGATATAACTTTGGCAAAATCATTAAGAATTTTAACACTTTTGTCATAAGTTACAATTCCATCACTTAACATTAACTCTAATTCACCTGTTGGAACAACATACACTAAACAATCAATTGAGTTCTGAACATTTGCTTTTAAAACTTTAAAAAAATCTCTGTAGGCTAAAGCCCAATTTCCAAACTGAATTTCTCCAACTACTAAAGGCGTATCTGTATCTGATTCAGAATATTCAAGGTCAATTCCAATTTTTTCTTTTTGCTCCAATTCTTTGGCTATTAAAGAAAGATCTTCATTTTTATTTAAAAATTCATTCCATCTTTTTTCTCCTTCGTGATAGTGAAGTTCTCCAAAGCATAAATTTCTTAGTGAAGAAATGTTTTTTGTATGGTTTGAGTTAGTGAAATTTGTGTGATCTACTATAAATGTTTTAGACAATGTAAACAAAAATAAAATTCCTCAATTACTATGGTTATTTTGTTACAGTTATAACATTTTATTTGCTTTTTATTTTTCATAAAAATATTTTTTTTCACAATATACAATAAAAATTTAGAATGATACATATTGTCGGTTGTTAAAAACATACAATCAGTATAGTTTTGAACAATGATAAATAATTTTCTTTTAAAAGAACTTGGTGATAGAATACGCTACTTAAGAACACAAGAAAACTTAAGTCAAGAACAATTATCATACAAAACTGGATTTCATAGAACTTATATTGGAATGATAGAAAGGGGTGAGCGAAATATTTCACTTACTAATATGGCAATTTTTTCTAAAGCCTTTAATTTAACTCTTGATGAACTTCTAAAGTTTGATAATGCAAAAGAATTATTTAAAAAATATGAATTAAAAACTGAAAATTAATGTCAAGAAAACACTCATTTAAATTGACATTATCAAATAATGTTACTGAAAAACAAGGAATAAATTATCTAATTGAAGAACAAACGGGATTTTTCAAGATTGATAAGGAAATGAAAAAAGAACTTTTAGACAGAGTTGATATTTCTCACAATTTTTTACAATCTTTTGATATGGTATATATTCCAAAATTGAAAGGAATCGAATTTGACAAATATTTTATAGAAACACATTTGGATGAAATACTTTTTATAGAATTAAAAACTACTAAAAAATATCTTCCAGATAATCCAAAAGGTTTCTTTTTTGGTGCAACTGAAAATGAATTTAATTTTGGGAAGTTATTAGGGGATAGATTTAGATTCTGTTTTGTCTGTTTGAATGAAAAGTCGCCTTCATATGCAATGTTGAAAATTCCAGAATTAGAAAAAATAATTAGAAATAAAAGAATCCAATTTCAAATAAATTTATGATTTGTGTTTAATTTGCCAAGTATAAAATATTTTCATAATCTCCTTTGTGGCATTCCATATTCTGCTGCATTTATTACACGCCATTCTACTGCATAACCCAAATCATTTAAACTTTGTAACATTACTGCAAAATCACGTCCTCTTTGTTTTGCTGGCGATTTTAAAAGTCTATCAACATTTTCTAAAAACAAATATTTTGGCTTGTTTTTTTTATTTTCCAAAATTTGGTGAATTGACCACCAAAGAACACCTTTTTTGCCTTTTAATCCTTTTGAATTGTGCAAA
>JBMYYR010000026.1:0-1871 GCA_049609625.1 Flavobacteriales bacterium
CAGACTTGCTCCAAACAATAAAGTCAGTGGCGGAAAAGTGCTCTCAAGTAAAATTGGAAAAGGAAGCAGCAGGCTCAAAATAGCTCTCAGAAATGCGGCCAATGCCATAGGGAATTTAAAAGATAGCACACCGCTCAGAGATTTTTTCCATAGAATCAATTTTAGAAAAGGGCGTGTATCGGCAATTACTGCAACTGCTAGAAAATTAGCCGTCATCATTTGGAATATGGTTACAAAGGGTATTGCCTACCAAAATCCAGAAGGCTATTTATACCTCGCTCAAAAAAGAAAATTAGGAATTGTAAAGAGAATTAAAAAACAAATTGATAAATTTGGATTGACTAATGAGGAGCTAGGCGTAAACCTAAATAATTGACAATTAACTCCTTAAGTTTACGTTAGTCAGAATACGCAAAAATCCGTTTCACAATAAAATTAAGTTCTAAATTTGGAAATTGTTACCTTTTTAGGTAACTTTGCCCTAAATGTAACGACTAACAAATTGAGCGAGTTTAAAAGAGAAATAGGATTTTACGAAAACCACTTTAAAGATTTCTATTTAAAACAGTCGCTCGTTGTTCGTAAGAAAATAGATTGGACTCTTTTACTTTTGAGAAATACTCGAATTGTTCCAGAGAAATTTTTAAAAAATCTTACGAATACTGACGGACTTTGGGAAGTGCGAATTTCAGCAGGAAATGGAATATTCCGAATTTTCTGTTTTTTCGACAAAGGGAATTTAATAATTCTGTTGAGCGGATTTCAGAAGAAAACGCAGAAAACACCCAAAAAGGAAATTAAAAAAGCGGAACGATTAAAAAAGGAATATTATGAAAACAGATAAAAAAATTACATCTTTTGATGACCATTTAGACGAACAGTACGGAAAAATTGGAACTGAATCTCGTGATAAATTCCAAGAAGAATTTGAAACATTTAGAATTGGAGTTTTAATTCAAGAAGCGAGAAAAAAACAACAATTAACACAACAACAACTTGCCGAAAAAGTTGGAACGACCAAAAATTATATTTCTCGAATTGAGAATAATGCAAGTGATATTCGACTTTCGACTTTGATGAGAATTATACGAGAAGGATTAGGTGGAAGTTTGAAATTATCAATGGACATTTAAAAACCGAAAAATAAGTACTACTGGCAACAACTAAGCATCTGTGCTGGCGATACCGAAAAACACGGTACACGCAGCCCAAGCATGAATACCATACTGACCAAGTCATTCTCCTTCTATGGGGAAATCGACTAATTGCTTTACCTTCCTGAAATTTGATTTTACCTTGTTTTTTGCTTAAAAAAATGGCCAGCAACGGTAAAGCAACAATAGCCTAGGTTGTTTTGCTTTTGGAACTTTTCAGACCTCAATGTTATTGCTTAGATTTGTATAACAAGAGCTCCCGCAGAGCGGGAGTTCTGTGAGAAGCTTAGGGTAAAAACTCCCTTTGCCTACTCGATTACTAACCGCTGCCATTAATACCGAAAAAACTTTGCAGATTGAAAAATTTGTACTAACTTTGTAATTACAGAATATAGAATTATGGAAACAGCAATAATAAAAATAGGAAATTCTAAAGGTTTGCGTTTAAGCAAAACTATATTGGAAAAGTATAGCATTAAAGACAAAGTTGAGATGATTTTGGAAAAAGAACAAATAATACTAAAACCAATTAGTAGTCCAAGGAAAAACTGGGAAAAAGCATTTGAAGAAATGCGTGATAATAATGATGACAGATTATTATTCAATGATGTTTTTGAGGACGAAAATTTTGAAGAATGGAATTAGAACAACATTCAATCGTGCTCGTAAATCTTGACCCAACAATTGGTAGCGAAATTAAGAAAACAAGACCTTGTG
>JBMYYR010000026.1:1879-29322 GCA_049609625.1 Flavobacteriales bacterium
TGCTCGTAAATCTTGACCCAACAATTGGTAGCGAAATTAAGAAAACAAGACCTTGTGTAATTATTTCGCCAAACGAGATTAATAAATTTTTAAGAACAATCGTAGTTGCGCCAATGACAACGAACTTGAAAAATTATCCAACCAGAGTTAAAGTAAAACATAATGGAAAAAAGGGAATGATTGCAATCGACCAAATTCGGACAATTGACAAATCTCGAATATTAAAGACGCTTGACAAATTAACGAAATCTGAAATACAGAAATGTAAAGAAATAATAAGAGAAACTTTTGTGGATTAAAACTGAATTGTGAAAAAAAACGAAAAGTACTACTGGCAACAACTAAGTATCCATACTGGCGTACCTGTTCCGATTGTTATCGGAATAGCCCAAGCATGAATACCATACTGGCTAATCTATCCTCCTTCTATGAGGAAATCGCAGGCTAAACACATTAAAATAGTTTGCATTTTCATTGAATTAATTTATTGATTTTCAGTAGGTTATATTTTTCGCATTGATGTTTCGTATATTTGTTTGATAATCAAACGACTATGAGCAATAACAAATTACTAACTTTTTCTAAAAGCATTAAAAATCTAAAGTTTCTTACCCTAATTTCAAAGGGATTTTAACATAAAAATAGCACACTAAAAAGCGAAAACACCAAAAAAGCAAGCAGCAAACCATTCAAGTATAGTCAGGAGTATTGGAAGGAAACCTGCGTATCTGCCTTGTTTTATTCAGAGGTAATTCTATACAGCTCAAAGAATAAGCTTAACTTTGCCGAAATTCAGAATCTTATGACGGCTCAAAAACCATTAATACTTGTTGTGAACGACGACGGCATTAGCGCCAAAGGCATCAGAGCCTTGCTAGAAGTCGCTAAGCCTTTTGGCGAAATCTATGTCGTTGCGCCCGACAGTCCACAATCTGGAATGGGACATGCGATTACAATAAATTCCTTCTTGAGGCTTGATCCTCAAGATTTTGAAAATGGCGTAGAACACGAATATGCCTGCTCGGGCACACCCGCCGATTGTGTCAAGATTGCCATTCAGCAATTGCTACCACGCCGACCAGACTTGGTCATTTCGGGCATCAACCACGGCTCAAACGAGAGTTGCAATGTCATCTATTCAGGTACAATGTCGGCAGCCGTAGAAGCTGCCATAGAAGGTATTCCTGCAATTGGTTTTTCTCTATTGGACTACAGCGCACACGCCGATTTTTCTTACTCGCAAGATGTTGCCAAACGAGTGATTACTGAAGTTTTGAGCAAAGGTTTGCCCAAAGATATTTGCCTGAATGTTAATATTCCGAAAGGCAAAAAAGAAGAGCTCAAAGGCATCAGAATTTGCCGACAAGCCAGAGGAAACTGGAAAGAATCGTTTGACCACAGACAAGATCCCGCTGGCAAAGATTACTATTGGCTGACGGGCTCGTTTATTAACTACGACGCCGAAGAAGCTCATGCCGACAGCACCGCTTTGGCCGATGGCTTTGTGAGCGTTGTGCCCATTCAGTTTGATTTGACAGCCCACAAGGCTATAAACGAACTAAAAACGTGGAACTTATGAATCTAAAAGCCAACCATTTTCTTTATGGAATCCTGCTCGGCATAGCTATACCTTTGGTGAGTTTCGGGATTGTTCGCCTGATTCAGAATGTATTTTCGCTATCGCTGCGCCAATCCACCATGGAACTTCTGGCACTCGCCATTGTGTTGCCCGTGTTTCGTTATTTTATTGTGAATCTTGAAGCCGAAAAAACAGGAAAAGGCATGCTACTGGTTATTTTTGCTTATGCGCTCTATTTTTCTGGACGTCATTTTGGATTAGTCTAAATCATGAACTATTACGTCATTGCAGGCGAAGCCTCAGGAGATTTACACGGCTCTAACCTCATCAAAGCCTTATCAAAACTTGATAATAAGCTCGAAATCAGAGCTTGGGGTGGAGATTTGATGGAGGCTGCCGGTGCCCACATCGTAAAGCACTACCGCGACTTAGCCTTTATGGGCTTTGTAGAGGTGTTGATGAACATCCGAACGATAGCGAAAAACCTGAAATTCTGCAAAAAAGATATTGCAGATTACAAACCCGATGCGCTTATTTTGATTGATTATCCGGGCTTTAATCTTCGCATGGCGAAATACGCCAAATCACTCGGAATACCTGTTCATTATTACATTTCGCCAACGGTTTGGGCGTGGAAAAGCTCTCGGGTCAATCAAATAAAAAGCGATGTAGACCAGCTGTTTTGCATTTTGCCTTTTGAGCCTGAGTTTTATAAAACCTTCGGCTACGAAACGACCTACGTAGGGCATCCTCTGCTCGATTCGATAGACGAAAACGAACTAAAATCGGTTAAAGAAAATCAAAACACACCGTATATAGCCCTGCTTCCCGGAAGTCGAGTACAAGAAATAAAAGCACTTTTGCCCGTTATGGTTGAGGTAACAAAAGCGTTTCCGGAATATGAGTTCAAACTAGCTGTAGCACCTTCGTTGTCCTTAGATTTTATAAAATCGTACACCGCAAACACGAGCATTACTTTAGTCGAAAATGCTACACATCAGGTTCTGAAACATGCCACTTTGGCGCTGGTAACCTCGGGCACCGCAACGCTAGAAACTGCGCTATTTAACACCCCAGAAATTGTTTGCTACAAAACCAGCACCATTAGCTATTGGATTGGTAGAATGCTGGTTAAAGTAAAATACATTTGCTTAGTCAATCTTATTTTCGACAAAGAAGTTGTTCCAGAACTCATTCAGCATCAATGTACTAGCAAAGCTTTAATTCAACACACCAAAGCATTACTTTCTGGCGAAAAGCGCAAAAGCATGCTGGCAGATTACAAAAACCTAAAACACCTTTTGGGGCAAGGTGGCGCATCAAAAAATGTAGCCAAAGCCATCCATCAATTTCATCAAAACTAAACGACAACACCTTATGGAAACTCCAAAATTTTTAATGGGCGACAACAGCCAACAACCCGACCAACTGTATGTCATCCACACCCAAGACCCTCATTTTATCTACAACGTTTCGGAAGAACAATTTGCCTACCTCGATGATAATCTCGAAGAAGTGATCGGAACAGACGATGAAGCCGAATTGTCGACCGCTTTGACTGAGCTTACCGAAGCTGCTATCAACTTTTGTCAGGAAGAAATGGATAATATTCTTGATTTCGACGAAGACTAGTGTCAATCTGGCAGGTATGGCCTTATGGCATATTTTTGGACTAAAGCACTAAAGATAAAAAAATCACTGAAAATACGACTGAAATGGAAGAACAAGACAACACAACTCAAGAAAAAGAGCCCCTAACAGAAGCTCAAACCGAGCAGACAGAACATACAACAGAAGAGTCTGATAATCAGGAAACAAAATCTGAAAAATCACCTCTAGAACTGGCGCAAGAAGAAGCACTCGAACTCAAAAACAAACACATGCGTTTGTACGCCGAGTTTGAAAACTTTAGACGACGTACACAAAAAGAAAAGTTGGATTTGATGCTAAATGGCAGCCTTGATTTAGCCAAAGTATTGCTTCCGATTTTGGATGATTTTGACCGTGCTAAAAAAGCACTTGAAGACAGTACCGAGGTCGAAGAGCTTAAAAAAGGGCAGGATTTGATTCATCAAAAACTAAAATCGACACTCGAAAGCAAAGGCCTAAAGCCCATGGAAAGTTCTATTGGGAAGCCTTTTGATACCGATTTCCACGAAGCTATAACGCAACTTCCAAGCCCAAACAAGGACATGAAAGACAAAGTGATGGACGAGGTTGAGACGGGTTATATGTTCAATGATAAAGTGATTCGCTACGCCAAAGTAGTGGTTGCAAAATAGGCTGAATTATGGCAAAACGAGATTATTATGAGGTTTTGGGCGTCAGCAAAAGTGCCGATGCCAAAGAACTAAAGCGTGCTTATCGGAAATTGGCAGTCAAGTATCATCCAGACAAAAATCCTGGAGATGAAGCTGCTGAAACTAAATTTAAGGAAGCCGCCGAAGCCTATGATGTGCTTTCGAACCCAGAAAAGAAACAACGTTATGACCAATTTGGACATCAAGGCATGAACCAAGGCGGTGGTGCTGGCGGTTTTGGTGGTTTTGGGAATATGGATGATATTTTCGACCAGTTTGGAGATTTGTTTGGCGGCGGCGGCGGCCGACGACGTGGTGGCGGTGGCGAACGCCGTGTGAAAGGCTCAAATTTACGTATTCGGGTAAAACTTACATTGAAAGAAATTGCCAATGGAGTGGAAAAGCGCGTGAAAGTAAAACGCATGGTTCAGGCAGACGGTGTTACGTTTTCAACCTGTTCAACTTGTCGAGGCTCGGGCCAAGTAACCCGAGTAGTGCAGTCTATTTTGGGCCAGATGCAAACCGCAACAACCTGTAACGCGTGTGGCGGTGCAGGGAAAACAATTGATAAAAAACCAGCTGGAGCCAATCAGCATGGTTTGATCGAAAAAGAAGACCTGGTTTCTGTTCAAATACCAGCGGGCGTAGAAGACGGCATGCAGCTCAACGTGCGCGGCAAAGGAAACGAAGGCCCTTTTAATGGTGTGAACGGCGATATGATTGTGCAAATTTCGGAAATTGAGCACGATTTACTCAAACGCGACGGTTCTAATTTGCATTACGATCTTTACATCAGTTTTGCGGATGCCGCATTGGGTTATTCGCCCGAAGTACCAACAGTAGACGGCAAAGTAAAAATAACGCTCGACGAAGGCGTTCAGAGCGGCAAAGTATTGAGGTTGAGATCAAAAGGACTGCCTTCTGTAAACGGCTACGGCACTGGAGACTTGTTTGTACACGTCAATGTCTGGACGCCAAGCAACCTCGACGACGAACAAAAAGCGTTCTTTAAATCCATGCGAGGCCAAGATAATTTTCAGCCAAAAGATGTTGGAAAAGAGAAATCTTTCTTTGAAAAAGTAAAAGATGTGTTCAGCTAAATTCGTTAAACACAATACACGAACAAAAAAAGGAAATCAAATTGATTTCCTTTTTTTTGTGATTCCATTTCACATGTTGCTCGATGGCAAAAAAACATTGCTGTAGTTTGGTCTTAGTGCAATCTAAACATTTTAGAAGAGCCTCTGCCATAACCACTTCCACCTCCGCCACTGCTTCTATTACCAAATCTGTAACCGATGGCTAGTTTGGAATAAAAAACGGGAATATATTCACCGATTTCATTGAAATCCTCATCTTCTTCGCCGTTAAATTTATAACTCGCATTGAGAGATCGACCGAAGCCAGCTGCAGATTCAAAAACAAATCCTCCCTTGCTAACTGTTTTATAACCTGAAACAAAGCCTAGACTCGTATTTGATATTTCAATTTCATCATCACCGTCGCTTGCTTTCAAACTCGAATAGGCGAAAAAAGCGCCAAAATACCATTTATCATTACCATTTTTGGGAGAATAATAGTATTTTATCTGGGCATTCGGAGAATATCCGGTATATTGAATGTCAAATAGTTGACGATTAAGATAACTTCCTTCAATGGCTGCTCCAAAGCTTGAGTTTAGCCCTTGTTCTGCCGAAACGGTATAGGAGCCAAAAAGCAAACCTATCGGATTTACCACAACATCTGTTTGTGCAGTTGCTGTATTGAAAACGAAGGCAGAAATAACTGCTCCAAAAATCAGTTTTAGTTTCATAGTGAATATTTTTTGTTTCTAAACATAGTAATTTGTTCAACAAATATAGTTTTATAATACTAATTTGCTAGAGTTTATCGTTTTATTTTGTTCTAAAGTCGATATTTTATACCAAGTTCAAAGTTATAAACAAAAAATTCTGGCAAATAGAGTTCGTTGTTTACCTCTACCGGATGGCGCGTCGTATTTTTGAGCGATGTAGCAACATGTGTAGCAAGGCTAATGTTCCATTTTCTGATTCTTAGCTGAAGCGAAGATGTGTTTCCTAACAGAAGATTAGAGCCTGACACACTCGTATCTTCGAGGCTTGGGGAATCATAGATGTAGTTGATGCGAATGTTGTAGTTTAGTGCGCCAAAATTTGGTGATACAGGCGAAAACGAAAAACGCGAATGGTGTTTACCGATAACATTGTAGCCAAAACCTACAAAAAACCTTGAGAATTGATGGCGTGTTAAGACATTGTATTTTTGTAGACCATTGACTGAGCCATTGGCATTAAAAAATTTAATAAATCCTTCATCATAGCCAGGCAAACCATACTCGAAATTGGCATAGGCAAAAGCGTGGGCCTTATCCTTCACTCGGGCCGAAAAACTAAGACCCTTGTAGTCTCCGTTTCCAGAGTTTTTGAATTGCTTGTCGGATAATTTCCCTTCAAAATAACCCACACCTAGGTCAAGCCATTTCAAAAAAGAATCGGGGTCAGATTTAGGAGTGTAGCGTTTGATTTGGGCATCTGCTGTACTAAAAGAAGCCATCAAAAAAAGACTGAGGCTGAGTTGGAGTATTCGTGTCATGACTTATTTTTTTATGAATATTCTATAGCCTAATCCTAGAGTATAGTTGGTTGCTTGCTCAGGCGTATAGCTCAATCTAAATTCCCAATACCAGGGTCCTCTAAAATGATGACCAACGCCGAGTGAGTAGGCGCTATAGCGGGTCTTAGGACTTACTTCTTCTGTCGGATCGGTTTCGTTGTCTTTGGCGTATTTGTAGGTCAATATGTAGTTTTCGACGCCTACTTGGGTGTAGAAAATTTGTTTTTTTCTACCGCTTCCAAACACGTGAAATTTATTGGCATTGATACTAAAAGTAGTAAGCTGTTCTGTGCCCTCGCGCTCGTCCAAATAGAGCGGATGAAACTCGTAGTGATGATCGTTTGGAAGATAGACGCTATACCGACCAGACAAAAAATAACTCCCCATCGGGATATTGACGGCCGCTTCGAGCCCGGTATAAAATCGATTGTTGGTTTTGTCGGATTGTGGTGGCGTTACAGAAAAAGCTTGGTTTCGGTATTGCAGGTCAAGGTAGGCTAAAAAAGCCGTCCCTTTTCGTTCGTTGCCGCCTTTGAAACTAATGTGATTGGAAGCCGCCGATAGAAGCCAACCGTATTGCTGAACGCCGAAAGGGGTTTCCGACTGTGCTTGAGCCAGTTTGGGAAGGCATAAACTCAAACAAAAAAGAATGATAAATCGCATAAAATTGAAAGTTAGTTTTCCAAATATAATCAAAGATGTGAAATTGACTAAAATATAAAGGGAGAATGTTTATATTCTCCCTTTATATGGTCATGTTTTTTTAGGTTTAGACCTCACTAAAGTCAACTTTGCATCTTGTTTTGTTCTCGCAAAAGCTAGCTCTATAGCATTATGATAGTTAGTCTATTTTGAAAAAAAACTAATCAATAATTTCCATTTCTTCAATCAAGTGCGACGCTCCTGCAAATTTATCTACAATAAACAAAATATAGCGGGCGTCAACCATTATGTTTCGGCATCGGCTGAGGTCATAATTCAAATCGCTCATTGTTCCTTCCCAAGCCCGATCAAAGTTCAGACCAATCAATTGTCCTTTTCCGTTGATGGCTGGCGACCCCGAATTTCCACCTGTAGTGTGGTTGCTAGCAATGAAACAAACAGGCATTTTGCCATTGGCGTCGGCGTAGTTTCCATAATTTTTGGTTTGGTAAAGCTCAATGAGTTTCTCGGGCAAGTCATATTCATAGTCGCCCGGAATATATTTTGCCATCACGCCTTCCAAATACGTTTGGTGTTTGTAGTGCAAGGCATCTTTAGGATTCATACCTTCTACTTTTCCGTAACTCAATCGCAAAGTGCTGTTGGCATCTGGGTAAAATGTTTTGTCAGAAAAAACCTGCATTTGTGCCTGCATATAATCGCGCATCAGTCGGTCAATTTGATCCTGAACGTCTGAATATGGCCCAGCAACATGCTGAAAATAAAAATCGGCATGAGCCTTTACCAAGCCATAAAGTGGATCTTTAAGTAGTTTTTTGCTGGCTTTTTTTGTTTTCATGTTCAATATTTTCTCCATAATATCTTGATTAACCAAGGCCGATTTTGCATAGATTTTATCTAGCGACTTAGCTGTAATGTTGTCATAGCGTTCCGGATATTGTCCTTTTTCCAAGTCATTAACGTTAAGTTTTAGAACAGCCGATAATATAGATTTGTCTAAAGGCGTGTCGAGGTTTTTGAAATGACCTTCATACGATTTCTTTAATCTACCGAGAGCTTCTTGTTGTTTTTCAACATCTGCTTTTTTCTTTTTTAGTTTAAGGAATGCGTACCAAGGCTTGTTTTCTGGCTCGGGGAGGTATTGTTTGTCAAGCTGCCCATGCATTCTATACAAAGAAAAACCATAACTCATCGATGAAACATTAACCAAAGCCGTCTCGATGAAATAACGCCGAGCCAAAGACAAGGCTTCTCGTTGGTCATACAAGGCTTTGAATTGCGGCAACAAATCTTTGTATTTATTAAAGTCTTTAGTGCCTTTTGCAAAAAGCGTAAATTCGGCTTCGTATTGTCGTTTTTTGTCTAATGCTTTAGTCTCTTTTAGCCCAATGCTTTCGCCAATCCATTTTTTGTAACCATTAGAAATACTCGATTGTTTGGCGGCGTATTGAATTTTTACTTTTTGACTTTGGCGCATTTTGCTATCCATTAAATCTAAAACTGTTTTTCTAATTTTGATTTTTGCTGGATTCAGCACCTCAAGGGTTTGTTGAATTTCATCCGAAGGCAAATACGAATTAGTTCGCCCCGGAAAGCCGTACACCATCGTGAGGTCGCCTTCCTGCACACCGCCAATCGAAATCGGCAAACTATGCGCTGGCACATAAGGCACGTTGTCGGGGCTATAATCGGCAGGTTTATTTTCGCTATTGGCGTAGATTCTAAAGATCGAAAAATCGCCCGTATGTCTTGGCCAAACCCAGTTGTCGGTATCGGCGCCATATTTCCCGATAGAAGATGGTGGCGCACCAACCAAACGAACATCAGTAAAGGTTTCGATGATGAATAAATAGTATTGGTTGCCCTTAAAAAAAGGTTTTACCTTAGCTTCGTAGTGTGTGCCTTCTGTTTCTTTTTTGATGATGGCTTCGATGTTTTTCTTAATGATTTCGGCGCGCTCTTGTTCGCTCATATCGTCGTTGACGCCCGCCAGGCAGGCTTTGCTAACATTAGCCATACGCTTGATGAAACTTGCCGTAAGACCTTCGTTAGTAAGCTCCTCTGACCTATTCATCGCCCAAAAACCGTCTTTTAGATAGTCGTGCTCTACCGAACTATGGCTTTGAATTTCGCCATATCCACAGTGATGATTGGTGAGCAACAAACCTTCTTTTGAAATCATTTCTGCGGTACATCCACCTCCAAAATGCACAATAGCGTCTTTTAGGCTCGATTTGTTGATCGAATAAATGTCTTCGGCCGTTAGCTCGAGGCCCATGTCGATGAGTTCATCTTCATTGAGTTGTTCCAAAAGCATCGGAATCCACATCCCTTCATCAGCCTTTAGGCTAAAGGTTTGTATGCTACAAAAAGAGAGTAGAATGAGGCTAAGCTTAATCTGTTTTAGGTTCATAAGTATAGGGGTTTAGTTTAGTTTTAAATGTTGTGTTGATGCGCTGTGGTCGACCTGTTTTCATGTCCAAAAAGGCTAAGGTGGTTTGTGCAATTGTCGTTAGCTTGTTTTCTATAAACAATTCATAATCAAACATTAATCTACTTCCTTTTAGATCCGAAACCCATGTCCTGATTTCGATTATTTGGTCGTATTTACAAGGTTTTATATACTTGATGTTGAGGTTTAGAATGGGCGACATGAGTCCAGAATCTTCGATCGATTTATAAGTCATATCGCAGGCTCGCAGCAATTCGGTTCTCGCCATTTCGAGGTATTTCACATAGGCACCGTGATACATGATTCCCATTTGGTCGGTGTCGGCATATAGGACTCTAAAGTCAACTGAAAAATAAGATTTTTTTGTGCTCATCAGTCCGGTTTAGAGTAAGGTGCTTGGGTGTTGTCATTAACCAAAACGGCTAAAGTTCCGGCAACAATGCCATACAAAGGCGCAATGATAAGTCCAATGCCAAAAATTAGAAATAGGGCATAAAATACAATACCGATGCCAATAGCGAGCATTTTGTTGTTGTTGATATAGGTTTTACTTTCCTGATAAGACATTTTTTTTCGTTCGTTGCTGTAGTCTATCATCGCAAAACCAAAAAAATAACTCGAAACCAAAAACATTAGAATTGGAGCGGCGAAGCCAATCACTGGAATAAAAGAACAGAAAAACAAGCCCGCCAAAAGAACAAGCTCTAAGGCCGTATTGCGTAGAGAAAGTTTGATGCCTCGCCAGATGTCTTTAAGCAACTGGGCGAAACTAAAGGGAAAGTCCCGACCTGTGTAGAGACTATCTACTTTTTCGGAGAGCAAAGCCAAAAACGGAGATAAAATAATGAGAATAAGGGTTTTGTAGACAAAAATATAGCTAATAAACAGCAACATATAAACCAAAATACCTGTAAAAACATGGAGAAAAGACCACCAAGAACCTTCCGCAGGATTGATTTTTTGTTGAATATAAAATTCAAATTCTTCATTAACTTCCGAACCAAAATAAATCAAAGCCAAAATCAGAATGATGTTGATACAAATAGGTACAATAATGTATTTCCAAAGGCCGTGATTGATAATAAATCGATGAGCCATAAAGTAACTACCTAAACCTAATCGAAGTTTTTTCATAGGATATTTTTAGAACTGCTAAAGGTAATGAAAAATTCTATAGTATGTCTCTAACTCACCCAACGCATCATCAATGCGCAAGCCAATGCTCCGTAAGTCCCTAAAGCATAACCTAGTACAGCCAAAATAACACCTACTGGCGCTAAAGACGGATGGAAAGCTCCAGCTACTACAGGAGCCGAAGCCGCTCCGCCAATATTGGCTTTTGAACCCACGGCGAGGAAGAAATAAGGTGCTTTAATGATTTTGGCAACAATAAACAGTAAGCCAACATGAATAATCATCCAAACCAAACCGATGGCAAACAGACCAAGATTGTCGGCAATGGCGTTTAGGTTCATTTTCATACCAATAGACGCCACCAAAATATAAATAAACACCGTTCCGATCTTACTTGCGCCTGCACCTTCCAAATTTCTGGCTTTGGTAAACGACAGAATAATACCAAAGGTTGTGGCCAATATAATGAGCCAAAAGAAGGACGAACCTAAACCAAAATCGGCTAAGCTCTTGGCGTTTTCATTGATGAATTGACTAAACTGATTGCCGAAAAAATGACTCAATGACGTGAGTCCAAATCCAATCCCCAGCAGCATCATAAAATCATTGAAACTGGGAATACGGGCTGTTTCTAATGAAAATTTTTCCATTTTGTCTTTCAAAATTTTGATTGATGAGTTGTCGGCCTTAAAAAAACGATCAATATTATCCGACTTGGCAATACCTATAAGTAAAAATGCCATCCAAACCTCGGCAACCAATACATCGACCACCACCATGACAGAAAATAGATTATCGCTAACGTCCCATTGTTCCTTCATAGCCAATTGGTTGGCACCTCCGCCAATCCAACTTCCGGCAACGGTAGACAAGCCTCGCCAAAGCTCGGAACCTTCAACAGAGGTTAGCATATCTGGCGCTACAAACTTGAAAAACAAAATAGCCAAAGGGCCACCAACAACAACGCCGATGGTTGCTGTAAGAAACATAATGAGTGCTTTGGGCCCCAAATCGAGTACGCCTTTGAGGTCGATGCTGAGCGTTAGAAACACCAAGGAGGCTGGCAACAAAAACCGAGAAGAAACATAGTAAAGCTTGCTTCCGCCAATAAAAGCACTGTATTCGGATTGGGGAATTGCATGGCTAAGCACAAAGGCCTTGAATTGTTCTAAGGTCTTTACGCCGCCGAGATCATAGTTCAGCGAACTGAGATGTGTGATAGCAGCCTGAACATCAATCCATTTGTCGGCAATGATACCCAAAGACGATAGGACGGATGGCAGAAAATAACAAAGCAAAAGTGCAGGAACAATTTTGTAGAATTTGCTAAAGCTCTTTTGAGCTGAAGTATAGAAAACAAGGGCTAAACAAAGACAAAGCACACCAAAAATCATGGTGTCGTTTGGCAATAAAGGTAAATCGTTGTTGATTTCGGAAATGTGCATATCAAATAAATTATAAGCCACTAAACTAACAAAAAAATCTTACCCGAGCCAAACGAATAAGGTTTTGTACACAATTTGTTGGTGCAAAGTGAGCCAAAAAGCTCAAAATCCTATACTTTTTTTAACCTAGAACTTCGTGATGCTCAACGAAACTATGACGAAAACCTTAAATACTGCTTAGAGGACTCCACAATCTGACTCTCAAGTTCATTGTACTGAAAATCAAAATGTTCGCTAAGTTTTTTATTAGAATAGGCCTTGTGTCTTGAAACGGTTTTGAACAAATCCCAGGATAAAGTTCTGTTTTTTCCGAACAGCACACGAAACCATTCTATGATTAATGCAAACATGGCAAGTCTTGAACTTGCTATTTTTTTTGGAGCTGGATTTCCAAAAGATATTGACATCCACGCGCTGACTTGTTTGTAGGTCAAATTGTTGGAAGACAAAATAAAACGCTCGCCCGAGCAAGTGCTTTGAGCCATCTGCCAAAGCGCCTTACATAGGTCCTGAATGCCAATAAAACCATTGCTTCCGCTGGCATAATAAGGAAAATTGTTGTAGGCCATTTTGAACATCGCCGTACTGCTTTTTGAGGATGGATAAACGCCCAAAACGATGGAAGGCATGGCGATACAGGCTTCTAAACCTTCGGCAATACCTCGCCAAATTTCTAATTCGGACAAATATTTACTTTTTGAATAGGGCGAATGTGCTTGGTCGGCGTCCCAGTAGCAAGATTCGTCTATTTCTGTGCCTTCTGGCGATGAGCCCAAAGCCGCAACGGAGCTTAGATGAACAAAACGAATAGCTGCTCGATTCAAACTCACATTAACTAAATTTCTGCTAATCAGCACATTATTCTCAATCATTTGCTCAGCTTCTTTTTTGTTGAAAGAGACTTGAGCAGCACAATGGAAAAGCAAGCTGTCGTTAATCAAAAGATCTTCACAAAAACTAATGTCGAGCAAATCTCCAGAAAGCCATTCAATATCTTCAATAAACTGATTATCAATGTCTTGATCAATCAAAAACTGAATTAATTCCTGACGTTTGTCTTCTGTCCGAAAAGGGATGCGAATCTTGTCTTCAACTTTGTTTTTGAGAAGAAAACTCAACAAATGTGCGCCAACCAATCCCGTTGCTCCAGTAATTATGATATTCATAGACTCGTCAATTTGACTTCAAAGGTAAGTTCTATTCAGAACATTTTTGAGCTTTTCGGGTTTAAAAAAATGTATTTTTGCGCAGTAAGTTTTTTTTATGACCACAACAGCGCTCGAACAAGCTATTTTTACCATTTCATCCGACCAAGAATTTGAGGCCTTAGCGATGGAAATTTTCCATTATCAGGCTAAAGCCAATCCGGTTTATCGAGAATATTTAGCTCACATCAATCGAAAAATACCAGAATGTGTTTCTGAGATTCCGTTTATGCCTATTTCGTTTTTCAAAACACATCGGGTGTCTTGCAAAACCGAAACGTCTTGCGTGTTTAGGAGTAGCGGCACAGGAAAAGAAGGCCTGAGTCAGCATCTTGTTTTTGATGAGAAACTATATCATACCTCAGCCCGAAAAGGCTTTGAGCATGCTTATGGCTCTCCTGATGAGTTCGCCATTTTGGCTTTGTTGCCCAATTATTTAGAGCGGAAAGATTCGTCTTTAGTGTCGATGATAGATCAATTTCTGAACACCAACACACAAGCCGAAAGTGGCTTCTATCTTTATGACCATCAAGCACTTTATGAGCAACTTAAAGCGCTCGAAGCTCAAAAAAAACCAACGCTATTAATTGGTGTTAGCTTTGCCTTGTTAGATTTTTTTGAAGCTTATAACATTAATCTAAAACACACCATCGTGATGGAAACGGGCGGCATGAAAGGCCGGCGAAAAGAACTGACTAGAACTGCTTTGCATCAGATTTTGAAAGACGCAACAGGACTCCAAAATATACATTCGGAATACGGCATGACCGAATTACTTTCTCAGGCCTATGCCAAAACAGAAGGTCGGTTTGTATGTCCAAATTGGATGAACGTTTTGCCTGGAGACCCTGAAGATCCATTTGGTTGGTCGAAAAAAGCACATGGTCAGCTCAAAATCATTGATCTTGCCAACCTGTACTCCTGTTCGTTTATCCAAACTCAAGATCTAGGAAAATTTTATCCTGATGGAAGTTTTGAAGTCCTCGGAAGATTAGATTATTCTGATTTAAGAGGTTGTAACTTAATGGTTTAAAATTCCACACCTTGTTCTTCAAAATAATAAACCAACGACTCTTTCATGAGTTCATTTTGTTTTTTTGGACTTAAAGGCGGCATGGTTTTGTTCAATTTATAGTGAGGCCAACCTTCGTCGTCGGTTTTATCGAAACTATAATAATCAAATCTCGAAAGTAATTTACAAATGGCAATGTGCAATAAATCCATCTTTTCGTCTTTAGAAAACTCTTTAAATCCTTTCCCAAGCTCCTGAATACCAACAAAAAACAAAATAGCTTGTAGATCCAATTTTTCTTCGCCCTGAGCAAAACGTTCCGACATAAAGTCAACTATTTTCTCCCATTTTACATCAATATCTTGTGTTGTCATCTTTTTCTTGTAATTTTAGTGCAAATTTACAGATTTCAATCCGAATTTACATGGAACTAAACCAACAGCTTTCCGCATTCAATTGGCTCGACTTTCTCATCGCCATTCCCATTGCTATTTATATGATAAAAGGTTTTCAAAAAGGCCTAGTACATGCCCTGGCATCTTTTGCTGGTCTAATTTTGGGTGTATTTGGTGCGATGTTGTTTCTAGATCAAATCCGAAACTACCTTCAAGACCACCTTCAGCTTAGTCAAAGCGTGTTGACTATCATTGCTTTTCTTATTATTTTTAGCTGTATTGTTTTGGCAGTTAAATTGTTAGGAAAAATCTTAACTAATTTATTCAAAGCCGTAGCTTTAGGCTTTGTCAATCGTTTGGCTGGACTTATTTTTGGATTTATCACTTCATTTTTAGTGGTTGGCTTAGCTGTTTATGCACTCAACAATGTAGACGAACGTTTTAAATTACTATCCCCAGAAACCAAATCTGAAAGTAAACTTTATAAGCCTGTGCTTTCGGTTATGCCCAAAGTATTATCTATTTTGGATATGTATGAGTGGAAAAAAATTTTAAATCCGAATACTTATATTAAAGTTGATTCAGGTCAACAAACGGATGAAGATACTTTTGAGGATATAGAATAACAACCAAGAGCTCTTTTTGTTTTACTACCATGGAAAAACACGCAAGCTAACAACTGATTATCATGAATTTAGAGCAAATCAAAGATGCTTTAGAAAGTAGTTTATCTCTTCTAAACGAAGAGTACGAAAGCTTAACGCTTGACGAATTAAAGGAAGAGTATCTGTCTGTCATTCAAAAGATTGAAAAGGCATTAGACGCTATAGATAATGACTAAAAGGTTTTGAATAAAAGAAGAATTTATGCTTAAAATGGATCGGATTGCGCTGCCTGAAGCAAATTCAAAATCAGTTCAAGGCGCAAAACATTTAGACATCAAGAAAATGTTGTCGGAATTGATATTCTGAAAATAAATGATTTAGTTTTATTTTTAATAAACAAAACACGGTTTGAGTAATGCAAAAAAAATTACAAACACACTACCAACACATTTTTGAGAAGGCCTTACTTGAAGACATTTTGGAGGTCGGTAGCCTAAAGGAAGTCCCCGAAGGACATACCTTGATAGACATAGGATCTTATATTAAAGGGATTCCGCTCATACTCTCGGGTGTAATAAAAGTGCTAAGAGAAGACGATAACGGAGACGAACTTCTGTTGTACTATTTGGAACACGGAGAGACCTGCTCGGTAACGATGACGTGTTGTATGGGGCATACCAAAAGTGAAATAAAAGCAACTACAGAAACCGCCACACAGCTCATCATGATTCCTGTTGGGAACATGGAAATTTGGGCGTCTAAATATAAATCTTGGAGAAATTTTGTGTTTGAAAGTTACCACACGCGTTTAAATGAATTGTTATACGCCGTAGACAACATTGCTTTTCGGAACATGGACAAACGCTTAATCAACTATTTGAGAGAAAAAGTGAGGGTAAACCTCAGTCATTCTATTAAAAGTACACATCAAGACATTGCCCATGACCTCAATAGCTCTCGAGTTGTCATTTCTCGACTTTTAAAAACTTTGGAAAATGCAGGTTGCCTGACTTTACACCGAAACTACATCCAAATTATTAATTTAGATTTAGCTATGTAACCTAAGTTGCTTCCAAAAACCAATCGTCTATCTATTTTTGCCCCAGCTAACAACAAGTATTATGGAGATATTAGAAATTTTAGGTTATGTGTGCGCTCTATTTATAGGGCTTTCTTTAGGATTAATTGGCGGCGGAGGCTCTATTTTGGCCGTGCCTGTTTTGGCCTATTTATTTGCTATAAATGAAAAAGCTGCCACCGCCTATTCGCTTTTTATTGTGGGCTCGAGTGCTTTGATCGGAGGCGCCAAACAGCACCTCAAAGGCTATGTTGATTGGCGAACGGCACTCGTTTTTGGCTTGCCCGCCATTCTTGGGGTCTCGCTAGTGAGGCGTTTTCTTGTGCCAGCGTTGCCCGAAATTCTATTTACATTTGATGATGGCTTTGAGTTTACCCGCCGTATGGCGATGTTCGGCTTATTTGCTGCGCTGATGATTCCCGCTGCCTTTTCGATGCTAAAAAAACGAACATCCAAACAAAACAAAGAGTCCGAAGCCGTAAAATATAATTATCCACTCATTCTTTTGGAAGGACTAATTGTGGGTGCCATTACAGGTTTGATAGGTGCTGGAGGTGGATTTCTTATCATTCCGGCTTTGGTTCTACTCGCCAATGTAGATATGAAAGTTGCCGTTGGTACGTCTTTAATTATTATTGCGTTCAAATCGCTTTTGGGCTTCTTTTTAGGCGATGCGTTGAGTATGGAAATCGACTGGCTTTTTCTTCTTATCTTTACCAGTATTTCTTTTGTAGGCATTTTTATTGGCTCCTATTTGAGTCATTTTATTGACGGAAGCAAACTCAAAAAAGGCTTTGGCTATTTTATTTTTGTGATGGCCTTCTTTATTTTTTATATGGAATTTTTCGTCAAACACTAAAAAGTAAGACAATGTAACTCAAGTTACCATCAAACCTAAAAAAGTATACTACTTTAGCATCATCATTAAACAAGTTTGCGAAAGCGAACACAAAAAACAACACAGATGAACATCGAACAAATTTATACAGGATGCCTAGCTCAAGGCGCCTACTACATTGAGAGCAAGGGCGAAGTTGCCATTATAGACCCACTCAGAGAAGTGAGCCCCTACCTACAGAGAGCCAAACTCGACAAGGCCAATATTAAATATATTTTTGAAACACATTTTCATGCCGATTTTGTGAGCGGACACGTAACGCTAGCAAAAGAAACGGGTGCACCTATTGTTTTTGGACCCAACGCAGACCCCTTGTTTGAAGCCACTATTGCAACAGATGGTCAGGAGTTTAAGCTCGGCGACCTGAGTATTATAGCTCTACATACACCCGGCCACACGATGGAAAGCACCACTTATTTATTAAGAGACCAGAACGGAAAAGATCATGCTATTTTTAGTGGAGACACCTTGTTTTTAGGAGACGTAGGACGCCCTGATTTAGCCCAAAAAACAGGTCTAATTACAGAAAAAGATTTAGCTGGATATTTATACGACAGCTTGCGCCAAAAAATCATGCCACTAGCTGATGATGTTATTGTATACCCAGCCCACGGTGCAGGATCTGCCTGTGGAAAAAACATGATGAAGGAAACCGTAGATACCTTGGGTAACCAAAAACAAATGAACTACGCTTTGCGTGCAGACATGACAAAAGAAGAATTTATAGCCGAAGTAATCGACGGTCTGCTGCCTCCGCCAAACTATTTTCCGGCAAACGTAAAACTCAACAAAGAAGGCTACGACGACATAGATGATGTTCTGAAAAGAGGAACTCAAGCCCTGTCGCCCGAAGCATTTGCAACCATTGCCAACGAAACTGGTGCCGTAATCCTAGATGTTCGCCATCAGGATGAATTTGTGAAAGGTCATATTCCGAGGTCTATTTTTATTGGACTCGACGGTGGCTTTGCCCCTTGGGTTGGCGCGCTGATTGCCGACGTGAAGCAACCCATCCTTTTGGTTACGCCACCAGGCCGAGAAGAAGAAGCCGTTACACGACTTTCAAGAGTTGGGTTTGATCAGGCTTTAGGCTATCTAAAAGGCGGGTTTGAGACTTGGAAACAAGCCCAGTTGGACTATGACGACATACGTTCGATAAGCGCAGAGGAGTTCAAAAATGAACTTAAAAACTCAAACCAACCAGTCTTTGATGTCCGAAAAGAAAGCGAATACCTTTCCGAACATGTATTGGGCGCTGTCAACACTCCTTTAGACTTTTTGAATACGCATTTAGCTGAATTTCCCGAAGAACCATTTTTTGTACATTGTGCCGGAGGCTACAGAAGTGTCATAGCATCTTCTGTCTTAAAAAGTCGTGGTATTCATAACTTAATAGACGTCAAAGGTGGCTTTAAAGCCATCCGAGAAGCTGGCGTTGAAGTCTCCGAATTTGTTTGTCCCACAAGCCTTTAAAAAAAATTAAAAATGAAAAACATCACTCAAACCGAATGGCAAACCTGTCTTGCCAAAGATAATAATGCCGTTATTTTGGATGTGAGAACACCAAAAGAATGCGCAGAAGGCATCATAGAAAACGCCATTCAAATTGACTTTTTTGACGCCTCTACCTTTACATCAACACTTGAAACATTAGATAAATCTAAACACTACTATGTGTATTGCAGAAGTGGCAATAGAAGTGGGCAGGCT
Organism: Flavobacteriales bacterium; assembly: GCA_049609625.1. Classification (GTDB taxonomy): domain Bacteria; phylum Bacteroidota; class Bacteroidia; order Flavobacteriales; family CAJXXR01; genus JBMYYR01. Next base: position 20,990 of record JBMYYR010000026.1, read on the forward strand.
TGTCAACTTTTAGATAGATTGGGCGCCAAAAGCACCTTCAATCTTGAGGGCGGTATGCTGGGCTGGACAGGAGAAACAGTTCTGCCAAGCAATACATCTAAAGACTACAAAACAGCCTCTATTGAGGTTCAGAACCTAAAATGCGGAGGTTGTACGGCAACTATTAGCTCCAAATTGGCAGCTCTAAACCTTGTTAGAAACATCGAAATAGATGTCGATAAGTCAAGTGTTTCTTTTGATTTTGCTGAGGAAAAAGATATTCAGCTGATCAAAGAAAAATTAAAATCATTAGGCTACCCAGCTACTGATGACCAAAATAGCATGATTTCCAAAATGAAATCTGTTTATAGCTGTGCCACCGGAAAATTAAAACAATAAAAGTATTCGGCTTATAAACCAAACACTTACAAACAAAAAAAACAACCTTAATGAATTGGATTTACGAACCTTGGCCCTGGTATAGTACCGGCCCAATGATTGCTTTTATAATGTTTTTATTGCTCATGGTAGACAAAACGTTTGGCATGTCGGCAAACCTCAGAACCCTGTGCACCATTTGTGGGGCTGGCAAAAAAACAGACTTTTTCAACTTCGATTGGAAGGCTCAGAAATGGAATCTTGTCGTCATATTAGGCATCTTCATTGGAGGATATATCGGCGCTCATTACCTCACCACAGATTTGGCTGTAGCTATTGATCCTAAAACAATTGCGGACTTAAACGCTTTAGGTTTTGCCAGCGCAGGCAAGGCTTATATGCCCACCGAGCTATTTGATATGGAATCCCTACTCAGCCTAAAGTCCATTATTGTGCTTACGCTAGGCGGACTTCTTGTCGGGTTTGGAGCAAGATACGCTGGCGGTTGTACTTCTGGCCATGCCATTTCGGGCCTGAGCGACCTTCAGCTGCCATCGCTTATTGCCGTGATCGGATTTTTTATTGGAGGTCTGGTTATGATTCACTTAATTTTCCCACTACTATTTTAAAACCATGCGAACAGTTATTTATCTATTTATCGGTATTCTATTCGGAATTATTTTGTTTAAATCCGAAGCCGCTTCTTGGTTTCGTATTTATGAAATGTTCAAATTTGAATCTTTTCACATGTACGGCATCATAGGCTCTGCCTTAGGCCTCGGTATACTTGTTGTGCAGGCCATAAAACGCTTCAATATTAAATCTTTTTATGGCGAACGCATTCAATTTAGTCCAAAAGCCAAAAGCTTTAGTCGCTATATGTTCGGCGGTATTATCTTTGGCTTAGGTTGGGCGCTTGCAGGTGCTTGCCCAGGGCCAATGTTTGCCTTGGTTGGGGTCGGATTTCCTTCTATGATCCTCGTCATTCTATCTGCTTTGCTAGGTACATTTTTATATGGACTATTGAAGGATAAGCTTCCGCACTAGCGATATTGAGTTTGGTTTTAAACCTCTAAGTCCGACAAAAGCAATACGCTGACTCCAGGACATTTAGATTTTTCCGAGCATCTCAAAAAAAAGAGGGATTAGAAACAACATAGTGTTTCTAATCCCTCTTTAATCTTAATAACTTATCTAAGACGTCTCAGTCTTATTTTTTGTGACCCCGACAGGATTCAAACCTGTAACCCTCAGAGCCGAAATCTGATATTCTATTCAGTTGAACTACGGGGCCAATAAATTTAAGGATGCAAATATACTATTTTTTTTAATTTTCCGTTTTCATTTACATAGATAAGCCAAAAATCTTTTCAAATACGTAACTTTACGTCCCAAATTCTTTTTTTCGATGCGCACCTTTATACTTTTATTTCTCATAAGCTTTAGTTTTTCTACCTACGCCCAAAACTCAATGTGGCAATGGAAAGAGCACCTCAATTATTCTCAAGCTACTGACCTAATAGAAAAAGATGGAAAACTAATTTGCTCGACCTCTCAGGGTTTGTTTTCCTACACATTATCGACTGGCGAAATAGAAACGCTCACTTCGCTCAATGGATTAAATGACGCCAACATTGTTAGCATGGCCTACTCAGAAACACTTGACTGCATTGTTTTGGGCTATGAAAATGGAAATATTGACCTTGTTTTTTCGGATGAAATTATAAATGTTCCTGACCTAAAAAATACACCCAATATCACAGGAAATAAGTCTATTCTTCATATCAACATCGATGGAACATTCGCCTATCTAAGCTCATATTTTGGAATTATTAAACTCAATATCGCAAAAAAAGAAATTAGCGACACCTATTACCTCGAAAAAAACAATGGCTACAAAACCATCTATAGCACAGCCATTTACAACGACAGCCTTTTTGCCGCCACCGCTGAAGGTCTATTTGTTGGAGACAAAAATCATCCTTTTTTAAGTTATTATCAGAATTGGGAAAAACTTGATTTTCAGAATAAACTCGATTCCAACTCAATCATTTCTCATATTGCCGCAACATCAGATTTTTTGATGTTTAATCGTCGGATTGACACAGTCTATCACGCCGAGCAACAATTTTATTATAAAGATGGACACATTGATTCTTTAGAAACAAGTTCAATCTTTCAGCTAAAAGGTCTTCGAACTTGGAAGAACAAAATCTACTCTTCTCATGATTTTTTTGCGACAGAACATACCAGCCTAAGCGAAGCTTCAAAATTTTTATTAGTGGGCGAATTAAAAATAAGACAAGCCCTCAAAGCTTCTGACGGCTCGCTTTGGGGCGCCGACTTAGCTTATGGATTGGCAAAACAAACCGGCTGGAAGACCTACGAATCCTTTGCGCCAAATGGCCCTCAGTCGGACATTGTGAACAGAATAAATTATACCAAGGATGGGAAGATGTATATGTCGCATGGCAAGGTAGGAAATAGCCACACGCCTCAGTACATCAAAAAGAATTTTTCTGTTTATCAAAACAACACGTGGACTTATTTCCCCGCCAACGACACGCTACCAGAGTTGGACATCACGCAAATGGTTGCCGATCCATTTGACCCCAACAAATCTTGGGGAAGTTCTTGGGGTGGTGGTTTGTTTGAGTATGAAAATCATATCCTAAAAACACGTTACGACACCTCAAATTCAGAGCTTCAACCACGCCCTGCTTTAACGTATCAATACCTTGTTGCCGATTTAGGTTTTGATGATCAGGGCACACTTTGGGTACTTTCTTCGCTTTCCGATTATCCTTTGGTATCGAAAACAAAAGATAATGTTTGGGCGAAGTATAACTTTGGATCAAAACTAGTTAATACTGCTAGAATCAATAGGTTATCTGTCTTTTCAGGTTTGAATCAAAAATGGATTACAACACAAGGTGCTGGAATCGTAGTGTTTGATGAAAGTCAAAGTGGAGTGAAATATAAAAGTTTAAAAGCAGGTGTTGGAAATGGAAATTTAGAAAGCAATCAGGTCAATTGCGCTACCATAGATCAGAATAATAAAGTTTGGATTGGTACCGACAATGGCCTTTCTGTGTTGTCCTCTCCCCGATCTATTTTTAATGGAACAACGCCTGATGCTAATCACGTTTTAGTGTTTTTTGATGGAAATTGGGAACCGATATTCAAAGGTCAAAATATTTTGGATATCGAGATTGATGGCGCCAATCGGAAATGGTTTGCCACCACACAAGGTGTTTACCTCACGAGCGCTGATGGTACAGAGCAAATTCGGCATTTCAATACCGATAATTCACCTTTGCTTTCAAACATAGTGTATGATATTGCCATCAATCAAAAAACGGGTGAAGTGTTCTTTGCAACCGAATATGGCGTGATTAGTTATATGTCTGATGCACAACTTCTTGAAGAGTCTTCTCGAGCTGTTTTAGTTTTTCCAAATCCTGTAGATCCTGCTTACGATGGCCCCATAACGATTGATGGTTTGATTGCCAATTCTAATGTCAAAATTGCAGATGTAAGTGGTCGGTTGGTTTATCAAACAATATCTAATGGAAACCGTGTGGTTTGGGATGGAAAAACACTGGATGGACGGGCGGTAGAATCTGGTGTTTATATTGTGTATAGTGCCTTGTTCGAAAACGATCAGAATTTAGAAGAAGTCGCCAAATTTGTGATTGTCCGCTGATGATTCGCGACAGACTCATCGTATTGCATAAATTCCCGTTCAAAAACGGCTTTATTGTCGATGCCTATTCACAAAAACACGGAAAAATTAGCTTTTTGTTACCCTCAAGAACGAGCAAAGCCAATCCTCAAAACTATTTTCAATCTCTTTTTTTGTTGGAAGTTGAGTATCGATGGAGAGAAAATAGCACCTTCCAATTTCTGAAATCCAGTCGACTGATTTACATCGACAACAGTCCGTTTACCGATCCTGTAAAAACCATTATTCAGCTGTTTTTGGCCGATTTTTTACGCCACATCAGTTTTGACAGAAAACCAGAACTTGCTCTTTTTGACTTTTTTGAGCATTGTATCCAACTTATTTTAATGCATCCATCGGAAGACCTAAAAGACCTTCCCTGCTTTGTGCTGTCCAAAAGCTCGAGTTTATTGGGTTTCCACATCGACCTAAACACCCATTTGACCAACAACCTGGCTTCGTCGCACGAACATCATGTACTGCATCTCGAGCCAGAGCATCGGCGGTATTTACAACAAATTGAAGCTCATGTTTTTGATAAATCCAGAGAACTAAATTCAAAGTATTCGACCAGAACTGAAACGTTTGATTGGTTATATTGGTATTTTTGCTATTATCTCGATCAATTCAAACCACTTAAGTCTTACGACGTTTTAAAGCAAATTTTTCACTAACATGCAAACAAAACACCTTATCACCTTGTTTTTTAGCTTTTTAGGCTTTCTGTGTCAAGCTCAGCTTGTGCTTATCAAAGACGGAGACAACAACCCCATTGGACAAGTTGGGATTGTGAATGCTGGCGATAAAACCGATTTTGTTTTGACGAATGAAAAAGGCGAAGCTTCATTAAAATCTAAATGGAAAGCTGGAGATTCATTTCAAATTCTACATTCACTTTATGAAGAAAAAGGATTGACTTACAGTCAATTAGTTAATGTTGACGTACTGGTTTTGGTTGAAAAAGAACATTTTTTACAAGAAATTGTAGTGTCCAGTAATTTGAACAATGAGCATGTAAAAACACAAGCCGAACGGAAGATATTTATCACCAAACGTCAAATCGAGCGATTGAATCCTCAAACGACAGCTGATGTTTTGGAGCAACAAGCTGGTGTTACCGTTCAGAAATCTCAAGCTGGTGGCGGAAGCCCCAACATTCGTGGAAACGAAGCCAACCGAGTATTGCTGATGATCGACGGTATTCGGATGAACAATGCCATTTATCGAGGCGGACATCTTCAAAACTCATTGACGATCGATCCTTCTATTTTGGCAAATTCGGAGATTCTTTTTGGCCCTAGTTCTGTTGCTTATGGTTCGGATGCTGTTGGTGGTGTGATTCATTTCAGAACTCGAAATCCTGAATATACCAAACATCCAAAACTAAATTACAGAACGAGCTTTTATTCTGGAAATCAAGGACTTATAAATCATCTTGATATTGAATATGGCACCAAAAAATTGTTTTTTTTAACGAGCCTAACGCGGAGCACCTATCAAGATACTCGCATGGGGCGTTGGCGTATGCATGGTTATGACGATTGGGGAAAAATCTTTCATTATTCGGAAGATGGCGTAATGAAAAGTAACTCAAAGCCTTATATCCAAAAAAAATCAGGTTATAGCCAAACAGATATTTTACAAAAACTGGTCAAACCTTTAACTAAACACAGTAAACTGATCGGTAATTTTCAATATTCTAACAGTTCTAATATCAATAGAATAGATCAATTGAACGATTATAAAGGCGATGAATTGAAATATAAACAATGGTATTATGGCCCACAAAAACGACTTTTAGGAGCAATTACTTTCGAGGATTTAAAAAGCAGAACATGGTCAGATCACATCGAATTGATTTCGTCTTATCAATTGGTAGAAGAATCTCGACATACCCACAAAACAGTTGATGATTTTAAGGTCAACCGAGAGGAAATGGTGGAGGTTTATAGCCTAAATGCCAATTTCAGAAAAGCCGATTATCACTATGGTTTAGAATTTATTTATAATGATGTACATTCCACGGCTTCTAAATATTTTCCAGAATCAGATTCTACAGCCAATTTCTCGGCAACACGCTATCCTACTGGTCTGGCACATTTATCATCCTACGCAGCTTACGTTAAGAAAACCCATTCTTTTTCAGAAAAATGGAAAGGAAATGCAGGTATTCGACTCACCAATACGCAATTGAAAGGACGTTATGTTACTGATAAAGAAAGCATCAAGCTGCCCTTTGAAGAGTTCGATCAAAATAACATTAACTTCAATTGGAACACCAGTTTGGTCTATAATCCTGATGAAGACACAAAGCTCGGTATGATTGTTTCGACGGGTTTTCATACGCCCAACCTTGATGATATGGCAAAATTTTATGAAAAAGGCCGTTTTGTTGTTGTCCCAAATCTGAATCTAAAGTCAGAATACGTTACTAATTTCGAACTGTCGTTTAGCCGACATTGGAACAACAAACATTTGCTCTACGCCGATGTATTTTATAGTCATATCCGAAATCCGATCATAAAAGTTGGCGATTTTCAGGCGCCAGAAGGCTATTTTGTACCAGACGGTCTGCCGATGCAATCTAACGTCAACATGAAAGCGGCCTACACTTATGGTATGTCAGTTTCGATGAGTTCTCAGCTCAATAAATTTTGGTCTTCGAAGGTCAATTTGAGTCTTACTCAAGGAAAAATTACTGCATTAGCACCTGAATATGAAGGCTTCCAAACGACTAATTTAGCACATTTGCCTCCGCTGTTTGGAAAATGGATTTTGGAGCATAAAAACAACGCTTTTCGACAGCAATTTTCTTTGCTTTTTAATGCCAGAAAAAACCCGTCGACTTATGACCAAGCGGGAACAGACAACCTTGACGAAACACCAGTTATTGTTGAACTTGATCCTGATACTGGAAACAAAATAGATGAGCATTATCAGGGTACACCAGCGTGGTTTACCTTAAATTATATGGCGATGCTTGAGCTAAATAAAAGCCTAAGTTTGCAAGCTGGCGTCAGCAACATTCTTGATGTGCATTATAAGACCTTTGGTTCTGGGCATTCGGCAATGGGAAGAAGTTTGAATCTGACCCTTAGAGCTCATTTTTAATTGATGATAAACGTTCTAAATTCATTTAATTCTGAAAGAAAAACCATCTGTTTTGTTCACGGATTTATGGAATCTTCTGCGGTTTGGAATACCGCTTCTAAGGCCTTCTCTGATCGATTTAATTGCGTTGCACTATCACTTCCTGGACATTTTAAGTCAGAGGAGAATCCGTGTTTTGATGATATTTATGAGCTGCTTTCAAGGTGGAAACAGGTTTTAGATACGCATCAAATTAGCACTTGTCATTTTGTTGCGCATTCTATGGGGGCGTATTTGGCAGCTGCTTTCAAAGCAAGATTTCCTGAACATGCAGAGCAAGTTGTTGTCATCAATTCAACACTTTTGCCCGACACCAAACAGCAAAGCAAACAACGTGCTTTGTTTGCCAAATTGTCTCCAACAAAATTTGAACTACTTTCGGTTTTGGCTTTTCAAAAATACAATTCATTAAACTGTTATTCAGTTGATTACATTGAGTCTAAAACCCGTTTTGCTCAAAACTTAAACCCAAAACACTTAATACATCTCCAACAAAGCATAGCTAAGCGAAAAGATTTATCTGAACTTCTAAATCTATATTCTGAGGATTTTTATTTTATTTTTTCAGAAAAAGATGAGGAAGTTCCATGGAAAGCACAGATTAAAAAATGGCCGTCTTTAAACCATACTATTCTCAAAAATCAAAGCCATTTGTTGCCCGAAGACACAAAGCTTTGGACGAATTTGGTTTTAGATTTTTTTTTGTAAAAAAACAAGTCCAAATCAAAATTTAGGAAGGTAGAGTGGTTTGATGATTTTCTCATACTGGCTTGGCTTAAACAGTGCCGCGTGTTCACGTTTGAGTTATTCCGATAAAATCGGAGCAGGTATTGCTAAGGCGAATATTTAGTTGGTGTGGTATCGTTTTTATTTTTCTCCATTCTCATTCCACTTCTGAAATCAATCTGTTTTATTTTGGTTTTTTTTATACTTTTTAGAATTCGATGCAATAAGCAAGTATGGTATTCCAACAATCATTGAAGTCCAAAAAGTATAATTCTGAATATTCGTGATTTCGGTCAATTTAGCAATTAAGTATCCAGAAATAATAATTAGAGCCATTCCGAACATGGCATTCCGAAATACATTTGCTATTCCCTCT
>JBMYYR010000027.1:0-28364 GCA_049609625.1 Flavobacteriales bacterium
CCGAATGTCGATCGCTGGTTGCGGTTTCAAAATCGATTGCCGCATAAGTTAGATTTGAAGGCATTATATACTTGTATTAGTCCTCAGATTCAGATGATAATCCATCAAGCAACGCTTTTGCCTTATCGAAATCTTGAGCCAACACACGTAGTTTAACTCCACCAATAGACAAATCGCCAACAGGATAAACGCTAGACATGTTTTCTTCAACAAAGCATTTTATGCCTTCGGATTCGAGTTTGATTTTAAATATTTGAGCTTCCGTTGTTGAGTTGAAAACGGCTAATGTTGTTAATTTGTTTGACATTTTTTCTATTTTTTTCAAAGATACTGAATTTTACTTCAGTTTTGAAACGCAATAGTGTCTAATAATCTTGACAGGTCAATCCTTTTTAGCTCCCAATATTACTATTTAAGGTCTAAATTCAACAAAAGTCCTGAAAATAGTAATAATTTTACAGCCTTATTTTAATCAAACTAATTTTAGTTGAAACAAACACATTCTTTTCTTTTTCTGATGATTTTTTGTACGATTTTGTTTTCTCAAAATCTTAAAAGTCAGTCTATTGAAGCCTCTCTTACGGCTAAGCAATTTGCGTATAATGACAGCCTTACTTTAGTTGAGTTTTTTTTCAAGATAGAACCTCAATCGCTTTCTATTCAGACCATTGATAGTAATTTAGTTAAGAAAATTAGGATTGGTTTAGAGCTTTTTAAAAACGATACCTTGCAATGGCAAGATCAGCTCGAGCTTGCTGCCGATGCCAATTTTGGAAGTATTCTGACTAAAACAAACTTGGTTTACACACCTGGAAATTACGACATTAACATTAAAATTAGTGATGCCTACAATATGGTGAATTCGATTGAAAAACGCTTTGAGTTCAACATCGAAAATAAATACGAACAAGGCTTTAGCGATATTTTTTGTTTTGATCAACAAGTGCCTTCAGACGACCGAACACATCCGTTCTACAAACATGGTATGTTGCTCTATCCGAAATATCAAAAAGGCGACTATCTGTTTAATATTCAGGACTCTATATTGAATTATTATGTTGAGTTTTATCAGCTAGATACAGCAAAAACCTTAACTTTAGAGCGTTATATCAGGAATAGTGCGCGACCTTTTGCTATTAAATCCACCCACAAACTTGAGTCTATTCCAAACACAAAACTAGCTCACATTAAAACCGGAGCACTCGATTTGCGCCAGTTTATGAGTGGAAATTACGAGCTTCATTTTAGTGTATTTGATGAGGATAAAAACGTTCTTTTTCAAACCGCAGTGCCATTTCAAAAAATAGGGTCTAAAACGCTCGACAAAACAGCTCAAGAAAACAACAACCAACTCCGAAAAATCTACAAAGAAAAATTATTTAAACTCTATAAACTCGACAACACACATCGGCTCAATCAACTTATTGCTGCCATGGCTTTGCTGGAGGAAAAAACAAGGCGTCGGATTTTCTATAACGCAGTCGACAATACGAATTTAGACGAAAAAGAGAATTTTTTTATTTCCTATTGGGAAGATAAACATCCCTTGCATGCCGAGCAGAAAATTCATCAATTTATTAAACGCTTTGATGTTGTGCATAAAAAATATGGAAGTAAAAAAACGCCTGGCTACCTGAGTACAAAAGGGCGTGTGGAGCTCGAATATGGAGCACCCGACGACATTGAACGATTGACCGACGAATCGACCGACAACCCTTATGAGATTTGGCATTATTACCAATTAAAAAACGGTCAGGGCAACATTGTGTTTGTGTTTTATGACCGTGTTCAAACCAATAAATACGATTTGGTGCACAGCAACGCAAGAGGGGAGCTTTTCAATCAGAATTGGCAAAATTTAATTGCAAGGCAAAAAGAAGAAGTAAGAGAATAAAGGTGCATTTGTTATGATGAAACTTGGTGTTTTTTTAGTGAAATTAATAGGAAAAAGTCCGTTTTGGTTGCTTTATTTCCTGTCCGATTTTTCCTATTTTTTTGTTTACAAACTGTTTGGCTACAGAACCAAAGTGGTTAGAACTAACCTAAAACTCAGCTTTCCAAACGCGTCCGATTTAGACTTAAAGGCTTATGAAAGAGCGTTTTACAAACATTTTTTTGATGTCATTGTTGAAACCCTAAAATGTGAATCCATCACCGAAAAGGAATTGAGAACACGTATGGTTTGCGAAAATTTAGAAACTATAGAAGCCCTATTAGCTCAAAACCAATCGGCCATCATCATCACAGGCCATTACAACAATTGGGAATGGGCTGGGCGTCGATTTATTCTCGATACCCAAGGCAAGGCCTGTATTGCCTATAAACGCATTAGCAATCCCGAAATTGAAGACTACACATTGCAGTCGAGGTTGCGCTTTGGGGGATCGGTGGTGGTTATGGAGCAATTTCTAAGACATGTGATTAAGCATCGAAAACAGGGTATTTACCCCGTTTTGATTGCCGACCAAACGCCTCACAAAGATAAAATTGAGTTTACAACACCGTTTTTGAATCAAGAGACGGCAGTGTATTTGGGTGGAGAAAAATTGACAAAAAGCCTTAAATTTCCAGCCTATTTTATGTCAGTCAAAAAGTTAAAAAGAGGACATTACAGTTATCGATTAGATTTGTTGGACGAAACATCAGGAGACGATTTTGAATTAACTAAATTGCACACCCAAAAGCTCGAAGAACAAATACAGCAAGAGCCAGCCTACTGGCTTTGGTCGCACCGACGCTGGAAATATACCCGAAAATCATGACAGAATCCCAGTTTAAAACACATCAGACCGCCGTTGTTATTTTAAATTATAACGGAAAACACTGGTTGGAGAAATTTCTTCCAAACGTGATCCAGCATTCCTCCGCTGAGGCTGATGTTGTGGTGGTAGACAACGCCTCTGTCGACGATTCTGTTGAGTTTCTAGCAAATCAATTCCCTGATATTCAATGTGTTGTTTTAGAAAAAAATCATGGTTTTGCTGGCGGCTACAATCAAGGCTTACATTCATTGGATTATACGTATTTTGTCTTGTTAAACTCCGATGTTGAGGTTACTGCAGGTTGGCTTACTGAGCCAGTGCAACGACTTGAAAATGAGTCTAATACTGCTTCTGTTCAGCCAAAAATATTGAGCTATAATCAAAAAAACACATTTGAATATGCGGGTGCTGCAGGCGGTTTTCTCGATCGTTTGGGTTATGCCTTTTGCCGAGGTCGGATTGTGAATCATTTGGAACAAGACGAGGGGCAATACAACGATTCTGTTCCCATTTTTTGGGCTTCGGGTGCAGCCATGTTTATCAAGTCTAAGGTGTTTTGGGAAGCTGGCGGTTTCGACGAAAGTTTTTTTGCGCATTATGAAGAAATTGACCTGTGCTGGCGTATCAAAAACTTAAACTACGACATCTTTTATGAACCACAATCCACTGTTTATCACGTTGGTGGCGGAACCTTGAGTAACGACAGTCCGCAAAAAACCTATCTAAATTTCAGAAACAGTTTGGCGATGCTCTACAAGAATCTACCAAAAAAGAAAATGTTTTCTACCATTCTTAAACGATTGATTTTAGATGGTGCTATTGCCGTTCACATGTTGTTAAAACTTAGGTTTAGCCACTTTTGGGCTGTTGTTCGGGCACATTTTGCATTTTATGGTATGTGTTCTCAATTGAAATCCAAAAGACTGAATGTCAATACCTTGCCAAATCAGCTCTATGCTTGCAATATTGTTGCAGATTTTATTCTTTATCGGAAACGAAAATTTTCCGACCTTCGCCTTCACAAAATCAAACACTAACCGCTAAACATCAACCACATGAGAGTTTATTGCTTGCTATTACTTTTTCTGCCGATGAGCCTTATCGGACAAATTCCACCCGGATATTACGACAGTGCAAACGGCCTAACAGGGATGGCACTAAAAACGGAGCTGAATAACATTATTTCAGGACATAATGAATTGTCTTACAGCGCAGTAAAGTCCGCTTTGAAAGACACAGACGAAGACCCAAGTAACGCTTCCAACGTCATTTTGCTTTATAAAGGCACATCGCAAGCCAAAAGCACCTTTGGCGGAGATGCCAACGACTGGAATAGAGAACACGTGTGGGCAAAATCGCATGGAGGCTTTGGAAATAGTGCGCCAGAAGGAACTGATTTACATCACCTTAGACCAACCGACGCTTCGGTCAACTCTGCAAGAGGAAGCAAAGATTTTGACGAAGGCGGGAGTCAGCATAGCGAAGCAACATCTTGCTACACCGATTCCGATTCTTGGGAACCACGAGATGAGGTAAAAGGCGATGTAGCTCGGATGCTGTTTTATATGGCGGTGCGCTATGAGGGCGAGTCTGGCGAAGAAGATTTGGAGCTTAACGACTTGGTAAACAATGGTTCAAGTCCTTTTCATGGGCGTTTGAGTCAGCTTTTACTTTGGCATACCGAAGACCCTGTAGATCAGTTTGAAGAAGATCGGAACAATACAATTTATACATATCAAAATAATCGGAACCCATTTATTGATCATGAAAGCTATGTGGAAGACATTTGGGGTGCACCTACTCAAATTTCGTTTAGCAATCTTTATACCTCTCCCTCAACCGTTTATCATCAAAACGATGTCTATTTTAGTTGCGATTTGGAGCTGCTCAATGTTGCGGTAGATAGTGTGAAATTGGCTTGGGGAACAAACGGAATAACATTTCCTAATACCTTGTCAACAACTTCATCATCAAATACTTATACGACTACAATTGCAGAAAATTTTGATGAAAACACCACGGTGTATTATCGGTTTTCTGTGCATTCTAGTCAGATACAAACCCACTATAGTGCCGTTCAGCAATTTACTGTTTTAGAAGGCATCGGGCTAGACGAATTAAGCTTTAGTCAGTGGGCTTTTTCTGCCGATCAACTTACTGTTTTTGTAGATCAACTAGAGTCTATTCAGGTGTTTAACAGCTTCGGGCAGCGTCTATTGACCACAAAACAAGCTCAGATTGATTTTTCGGCTTACCCCAAAGGCCTATATTTTATTTTAATTAGAGACGAACGTCAGCTTTATAAGTTGAAATTAGTCCACTAAGCTCCTTTTTAAAAAAAAACTCAGTAACATGAAACGAGTTGTTGTCGGACTTTCGGGTGGTGTAGATTCTAGCGTTGCCGCCTATTTGCTTAAAAATCAAGGCTATGATGTTATCGGGATTTTCATGAAAAATTGGCATGATGAATCTGTAATTATCGACAATGAATGCCCGTGGATTGAAGATAGTAATGATGCTTTGGCGATAGCCGAACGGCTAGAAATTCCGTTTCAGGTGATTGATTTTAGTAACAAATACAAAGAACGTATTGTCGATTATATGTTCAAAGAATACCAAGAAGGACGTACGCCAAACCCTGATATTTTATGCAATCGAGAGATCAAGTTTGATGTATTTTTGGATGCCGCACTCCAGCTCAAAGCCGATTTTGTAGCCACAGGACATTATTGTCAAAAAGCTGAATTTGAGCAAGATGGACAAGTTGTTTACCAGCTTTTGGCTGGCGAGGACCAAACTAAAGACCAAAGTTATTTTTTGTGCCAACTCAATCAAAATCAGCTTTCTAAAGCTCTTTTTCCTATTGGTCATCTTCAAAAAACTGAAGTACGTGCGCTTGCCAAATCCATCGGACTAGAAACGGCAGAGAAAAAAGATTCGCAAGGTTTGTGTTTTATCGGCAAAGTAAAACTGCCCGAGTTTCTCCAGCAGCAGCTCAAACCCAAAACGGGAGATGTGATTGAACTCGATAAAACCGACCCTATATTTTCCCAAAAATATACTAAATCAGAAGAAAAGGCCAGTTTAGGATTCGATTTTGAGCAGGCAAAAGGGCAAAAAATAGGTGAACATATTGGTGCGCACTATTACACGGTCGGACAAAGAAAGGGACTAAATATAGGTGGCAAAAAAGAACCACTTTTTGTGCTTTCTACCGACACAAAACAGAATCTGGTTTATGTTGGCGAAGGTAAGCAACATCCTGGTTTATACCGTTCTAGCTTGATGATAAAAGCGGATGAAGTGCATTGGCTTAGAGAAGACCTGAAACTAAAAAACGGGGAAGAACAGACTTATCTTGTCCGTATTCGATACCGCCAAGCACTCGAAAAGTGCCTCATTAAAATGAAAGATAATAATTTATATCTTATATTTGAGAATGCACAACGTGGCATCGCCAAAGGACAATTTGCAGCTTGGTATCGTTCAAACGAACTTATTGGCTCTGGTGTTATTTACGATTAAATAAGTTTGGTATGCGTTTTTTCATTTTTCTTCTTTTATCTTCTACGTTTTCACTTTTTTCTCAAACCAACCAATGGGATTCAGAATCGGTACAACAGTTTATCAAAACCTCGCCCAACAAGGCCGAAGCTTATCAGCAAGTAAGCGCGCATTATCTTGAAGCTCAGCAGTCTAAGCTTGCTTTAGATTATATGATTCAGGCCTATCAGTGGAATAAACTTCAAGGCAACCCAGAGCAACTAACTCAAAATGAGTTCAAACTTGCGCAGCTTTATCATCAAAACAATGACCCAGCCGAAGCCTTAGCTTATGCCTTGAAAGTATTGAGTGTTTTTGAAAAAAATGAACAAGATTCACTACATTTTGAGGCTAATTACCTTATTTCTAAGCTTTATTTAGAGCAGAAACGTCTGGCTTTTGCCAAGCAATATACGCAAGAAGTGTTTGAATATGGCGTCAGCGAAAATAAGCCCTACTTTTTAGGTCGTTCATACTTTTTGAAAGCTTTGTATGAGTATCAAAATGGGAATCATGATCAGGCAAAAAACTTTATGCGAAATGCCCAAAAGTTTTTTAAACAACTGAATGACAAGGCTTTTATGTCGGATACTTATTTTGAATTTGGACAAATGTATTTGAATGAAAAGGAGTATACGGCAGCCAAAAGTCATTTTGAACTGGCGTTTAAAAATTCTTCAATTTCTAAAAGCAAATCTCGAAAAGTTCATATTTTGATGGCAATGGCAGCCATTGCCGAACACCGAAAAGACAAACAAACGAGTGTTAAGTTTTATCAGCAAGCCCTTGACTTGGCTCAGGAGCATGCCTTGATTGATGATGAAGTTGAAATTTATAAATCTTTGATTAAGATATCGTTAGACAAAAACGAAACTGAAAAAGCAAATCAATATTTGGTGCATTATAATCAATTGACCGATTCTATAGCTTCCGAAAATAGAAGCCATCAGATGTTGAGTTTGAACAACGAAAGAGCTTTAAAAACCAAAGATCAGGCTATTGAACATTACCAAACCGAACTTGAAGCATCGGAAAATACGCTCTATGCTATTAGTTTGATTTCCATACTGTTGTTGTTTATTTTTGTGCTTTTGTTGTTCAACATCAAACGCCGAAAAAAAATAGCTAAACAACAGCAAGATTTGTTGAAAGCCAAGCAAGAACTGGCTCAGGCCGAATTGTCGCAAGTGAAATCTGAGGTTGACATGAAAAATGAGCATCTAAACAGTATTGCAGGTATTTTGATTGATAAAAATGCTCAGATAAAGACCTTATTTGCTCAAATTGAAGAGCTTAAACTTCGCTCGGATCATTCCTCATATTCGGATGAAAAGGTCAAAATGGTGGATGAATTATTGGAGTTCAAAATTCTGACCGAAGACGATTGGCATGAGTTCAGAAAATTATATAATCAGGTTTATGAAGGTTTGCAAGCCAAATTAAAAATTGAGCATCCCGAATTAACCAAAAGCGAGGTCAAGTTATTTATGATTTCTAAACTCAATCTAAACCTTAGCGAAGCTTCCGATTTGCTCGCTATTTCTCCAGAAAGCGTCCGCAAAGCAAGATATAGACTCAAGAAAAAATTGAACCTCGGCGAAACGGATTTACAAGATTACATTACCCGATTTTAATACCGATTTAATGCTCAATTTAATACAGAACTTAATGTCAAAATCACGACTGATAGCAGGAATTATGCTTGCCTTTTGGAGCTGTCAGGACTCAAGCAAACCGTCCGAAACGTATTCAAAAACCACCTTTAGTTCTGCTCAAAACTATTCCATTTCTAATCTTCCAATCGACTCTAATTTAGATCATTACATCCAAACATATCGAACAGAGATGAAGAAAAAAATGGATCATGTATTGACCAAAACTAAAGAGGGAAGCGTGAAAAAAAGACCACAAAGTGCTCTAACCAATCTGATGGCAGATATTGTGCTTGAGATGAGCCAAGAACAGACCGAAATTCCGATCGACTTTGCTTTAGTAAACTTCGGCGGTATTCGCTCAAGCCTTCCAAAAGGCAATGTTACGCTCGGCACGGTTTATCAATTGATGCCTTTTGACAATCAGCTGAGTGTGTTGCAGATTCATGGCGATTCGCTCTGGTCGATGCTCCGTTACATCAAACCACGAGGTGGCGAACCAGTTTCGGGTATCGAAATTTGGTATGACGAGCCTGAAATTCGTTGTGAAATCAAAGGAAAACCGTTTGACAGATCCAAAATGTATTGGGTGGCTACCAGCGATTATTTGGCCAATGGCGGCGATCGGATGCATTTTCTATCGAACCCGATTAGGCGTGTCGATTTATCGCTCAAACTTCGCGATGCCATTCATCACTATGTTTCAAGATCCGAATACTTAACGCTCAAGCCCGAAATTAGACTTCATTATGCTCAATAGACGACAATTTATAGCTCAATCGACTTTAGCTTGCGGTGCCCTGAGTTTGCCACTTTCGATGTCTGCCCAAGCTACTTCAAGTCAAAAAATAACCATTTTGCACACCAATGACGTGCATAGCCATGTAGACCCGTTTCCCAAAAACCATAGCCGATATGCCAACCAGGGCGGCGCGGCGGCGCGCGCACAGCTCATCAAAACTATACGACAAGAAGAACAACATGTTGTGCTTTTGGATGCTGGAGATATTTTTCAAGGCACGCCCTATTTTAACCTTTTTGAAGGTCAGGTAGAGTATGATTTGATGAATTATATGCAATATGACGCGGCGACTCTGGGTAATCACGATTTTGATTTAGGTATGGAAAGCTTAGTCAAACAGCTCAAACGCGCCAAATTTCCGATGTTAAATGCCAATTATGATTTGTCTGAAACGATTTTGAATCAGGATGTTAACTCCCATTGCATCATCAAAAAAGGAAACATAAACATCGGCATCTATGGCTTGGGCATCGACCCCAAAGGCCTAATCCCCGACCAACTTTGTGAAGGTCTTGTTTATACAGATCCCATTCAGGTTATGCTGGATCAGGAAAACCAACTAAAAACACTTGGCTGCGACCTCATTATTTGTCTTTCTCATTTGGGTTTTGAATATAAAAGCAAGCTGGTGTCGGACAAAATTTTAGCTCAACATTCTAAATTCACCCATCTTATTTTGGGCGGACATACCCATACATTTCTTGAAAAACCCTTTGAGTTTTTACGTCAAGATGGCTCAAAAATTCTTGTTAATCAAGCAGGCTGGGCTGGGCTTCAGTTAGGGCGAATTGACCTCGAAATTTCATCCCAAAATGAGCTTAGTTTTGTCAAATCAGAAAATCTAAACTTAAGTCTTTGTTACTAAGGACGATGCTGTAAATTTAGTATAGTTTAAAATTTTAATTAATTGATAATCAACTACATACATTGTTGATTGATGAAAATTATTTTAAGTAGTTGATTTTTAAATGATTGACAATTTGTGTCATTAAAGTTGAAAATAGAAGTTTACTTAAAATCCGAAAAAGAAAGTTATAATCCAATAGTAAAAACATTTTTTTTTCATTCTTTTTAGTGCAAATTTGTACTCTCAAAACGGATAGATTGATTCGACCAAAATAAAATAATAGAAAGAGTATAAATCGTATGAAAAAAACACCTGAACAAGTTTGGAATAGCTGCCTTTCTGCTATCAAAACGCACGTAAGTCCACAAAGTTTTAAAACATGGTTTGAGCCAATACAAGCTTTGGAATTGAACGGAACTACGTTGAAAATTCTGGTGCCGAATAATTTTTTCTATGAATGGTTGGAAGAGCACTACATCGATTTGCTCCGACAAACCATCAGTGCCGAATTGGGCGACGAAGCTAAATTGCTTTACGTATTGCCAGCCGAAACACATTCAAGACCATCCGAAACTAAAGCTACTCAAGAAACAATACGTTCTTCAACAGCCGAAGTTAAAGCCTCTAGGCAAGCCGATGAACAGTCGGGCGACAACCCATTTTATCAAAAAAAGAAGAGCTTAGAGATTGATCCTCAGCTTAATGCAAATTACGATTTTGATAGCTTTATTGAAGGCGATGCGAATCGATTGGCGCGATCGGCGGCATTTGCCATAGCTCAAAAACCAGGAGGAACGTCGTTCAATCCCTTGTTGCTCTATGGAGGTGTTGGTTTAGGAAAAACACATTTGGCCAATGCTATTGGTGTAGAAATTAAGGGACAGTTTCCCGAAAAAACCGTACTTTACGTTTCTGCAGAGCGTTTTACACAACAATTTATACAATCGATAAGAAACAACAATCGAAATAATTTTGTGCATTTCTACGAAACCATCGATGTTTTGATTATTGATGACGTTCAGTTTTTCTCAGGAAAAGAAAAAACACAAGATGTTTTCTTTCACATTTTCAATCACTTACATCGCTCGGGGAAGCAACTTATTTTGACTTCCGACCGCGCCCCTGTCGATATGCAAGGCATGGAGCAACGTTTACTTTCCCGATTCAAATGGGGGCTTTCGGCCGATTTGCAAATGCCAGCCTACGAAACCCGATTAGCGATTTTACAATCGTTTTTAGATCGAAATGCTATTGAAATTCCTTTTGATGTTGTCGATTTTCTGGCATTACACGTCAAAACAAACATTAGAGAGCTGGAAGGTGTGCTGATTTCATTGGTTGCTCACGCCACCTTGAACTCCATTGAGTACTCGGTAGAACTAGCGAAGTCAATTCTAAATCAAGTTGTTCAGACAAAATCGAAACCAATAAGCATCGATGCAATTCAAAAAGAAATCTGTCAGTATTTTGACATTTCTTTAGACCTAATGCTGTCAAAATCTCGCAAAAGACATTTGGTGCAAGCCCGACAACTTGCCATGTATTTTTCTAAAAAATACACCAACAGTTCTTTGCTCAGCATAGGCAAACAACACGGCGGAAAAGACCACGCCACAGTTTTGTATGCTTGCCGAGCCATCAAAAACCTACTGGAGACGGACAAGCAATTTTCTGCCTTTGCTAAAGATATCGAAACCCGACTTCATAAGTTTTAAAACGCTAACGAATGAGTTGCTTTTTTTACATGGAGAACCACCTTGATACAAATGGAAATTTTGGTTTAGTTCTGCGCCCAAATAAAGCTTGAATATCAAAACACTTCAAACCTAAACTTAGCCTAAAACGCAATAGAAGTTCTTCTAATATAAGTTAGAATCTTCAATCATCAGCAAAAAGGACGTGCTTTTATTTGGACAAAACAATGAGAATTATGTATATTTGGTTGTTCAAATTTTAAACTATTTACATAACTGTTTTCGTCATGCCTTTCAAATCTATTTTTTCTATTTTTATTGCCGTTTTGTCTGTCGGTGTGTTTTCCACTTCGTGTGATGTAGAAACCGAAAACACCAACGAAAGCCTCAATTGGACTCATAATTTGTTTACAAGCCAAGAAACTAAATCAACGTCTGATTATTATTCTGTTTACAATGCTGATGGACTAAAAATTGTTGGACAAATCAACGCGACAGACTCTGTTGTTATCCGAATGGGCGTTGTGGGAACAAATGAACTGAAAGTTGGTAGTTATTTGCTAAAGAAAAATGGATTTTACACCATTCAACTCCATAAAAATGGAAATACGACCAAGGCACTTTCGGGAAACATACATTTATTTAGAGTCCAAAACCGAGTTGATTTTGATTTTGAAGCCAACTTAGAGGATGGCACCCGATTGGAATTTGGCGAAGCCAGAAACCTTTTGCTCAACACCGAAGACCCTAAAGATTCTTCAAAACCAACAACACAAGAAGGAACTATTGTTGCTGATATTAACGGCCAAACTCAGGCATGGAACAAAAACGAAACCTATGGTCAGTTTGCGCCAGCCTTTGAATATTTAGGTTTGGGCGGCAACTCAGTCGCTCATTCTATTGCCTTTAGTGCAAATGGCTACACCTCAAAAGCTGAAATCATTCAGGATTTGAACACCACTTTAGACCTCAATCAAATCACCCTAAACTATACCATTAATTCCACAAACCAGACGTATACGTTGACCTTTGGAACGGCTAAGTTTTTAGCATTCAACGATCAAAATGAATTGACTATTTCGATTGAAAATGGAATTCTTGATAATGTTTCTGCTCCAAATCCTGCTGGTTTGACTATAGATAATTGCTTATTCAACAAAGTTCAGGTTCAGTTCTAGATTACAGATTTAAGTTTTTCTTTTAAACTAATTGAAGTCATTTTCTTCAGTTCGGATGATTCTAATGCTGAAAAATGACTGAACTTATTTTCCAAATACGCTGCCAAATAGTCTTGTTCGGTTTGCCCTTTAGTTGGAATTAG
The DNA here is from genome assembly GCA_049609625.1 of Flavobacteriales bacterium. GTDB lineage: Bacteria > Bacteroidota > Bacteroidia > Flavobacteriales > CAJXXR01 > JBMYYR01. The sequence continues at coordinate 12,622 of JBMYYR010000027.1, forward strand.
AATGATATGTTTTCTATTTAATTCATGTAAATCCATCAAGGTGCTATAGCCTGATCTACAAATAATTACACTTGCTTTATTGATCTGGTTTTCAAGATCTTGCTTATCCAAAAAAGAATGATATTCTATTGATTTTGAATGAGTTTCTAAAGTGGTTTTCTCCAAGCTTCCTCCAACAAAACACAGTGAATACGCCTCAAAACCTGATGAGAACAAGTGCATTAACTGATGCTCTAACTGACTGCGTTTTGGCTCGACACCAGAAAGCAAAACTAAAATTCGATTAGCTTCTCCAGCTTGATTTTTAAGCTTAAGATGAGAAAGCGGTTGAATATAGTTTTGATTTTGTTTCCAATGCAGCTGGAGTTGATTCAAATCGCCACTCAACTTAGTCTCAGGTGATTGATAATCTGGAATATAAAGCTCATCAAAACCTTTTATATAATTTCGATGAATAGCTTCAATGAATGTTTTGAATAGCCGATGACCAAAAGGTGCTTTAGGAACAAGCTGATGACAAACAAAAATAGACTTTACGCTGTTGTGATAGACACCATACCGATTGTCAGAAATAATAAGATCGAACTTGTGTATATTTTGTAATTTTTGGATGACCTTTTGCTCCTTTTTTATGGCGGAAGACAAGGTTTTTAATCCGAAAAGTACACTAAGCCAAACAGGTCGGCTTTTATGATATGTAATCTGATAATCAGGAAGTTCAAAGAATTGTAAGTTCGGGAGTCGACGTTTTAGAAACATTAAAGCTGTTCCTGAACTGGCTATCAAAACCTGATGTCCTTTTTGGAGATGTTGTTCTATCAGAACCGAAGATCTGCTGGCGTGTCCAATTCCCCAATTTAGTGGGGCAACGAGCACTTTCATCACTAAAAATAAAGTCCGATAGCAATAAGTCCGACAGCTAAACAATAGATCGAAAAGTAACGAAGTTTACTGTTTTTCACCAACTTAATCATCCAAGTGCAAGCCAATAATCCTGAAACAAAAGCGGCGACAAAACCGAAGGCATAAACCGAAAGTTGGTCGTTTTCAACTGTGAATTTAGAATCCAGTAAATCTTTGGCAATTTTCCCAAAAATGAGCGGAACAACCATCAAAAATGAAAATCTGGCGGCTTTTTCTTTGTCAATACCCAAAAGCACCGCCGAAGAAATAGTAGCACCCGATCTGGAAATACCAGGCAAAATGGCTATGGCTTGTGCTATTCCGATAAGAATAGACTGCATAATACCAACTTCTTTTTTGGTTGATTTAGCACGGTCGGCAAGAAGTAAAAGTAGCGCTGTGAGTAAAAGCATAAAGCCTACAAACATGATTTTTCCTGTAAAAAGCGCATCTATTTCTTCCTCAAAAACAACACCAACAAGTGCTGCAGGAATCATGGATAAAATAATTTTGAGTACAAAAAGACGATCCGATGTATTGTTAGAAAACAAACCTTTTATGATGTCTAAAATGTCATTTCTGAAAATCACTAGCGTACTGAGTGCTGTTGCAAAATGAAGAACAACCGTAAAACTGACGTTTTCTTTAATTTCGGTGTCCATCAAAGCTTTGGCAATTTCGAGATGCCCACTACTGCTGACAGGTAAAAACTCGGTGAGTCCCTGAATTAGACCTAAAAGAATGGCTTCTAATGTACTCATTTAGTTTTGTTTTGGATCGCCTTTCATTATGGCGAACACATCAATGATTAATCCGATAAGAATCAGGATTGGGGCTAAAGTAATTCGCTGAAAGTTAAAAATTTCGGGATTGAAAGACACACCGTCTTCTGATCCGCCTCCAATCATCAAAATAAAACCAACAACACTGATGGCGATTCCGAGAAAAAGAAGTTTGTAATTAACTGAACTAAAGAGACTTGACTTGTTGTTTTCCATAATTATTGGGTGTTAGTTGTAGATATCAGACAGATTGGCGTTTAGGTATTTCCGGACTGCAAAAATGGTACTGAGTAGCGAAAGTACGATTCCGAGACTTAAAATCAGACCTGAACTAAGTAAGAAATAGTTAATGTTTGATAAAAAATCATGGCTGGGAATAATTCGATTGAGGTAATACAGCACCACATAATTGAGCAAAATGGCAAAAATGGCTGCTAAAAAACCTTGTAAAAAACTGGTTTTAAGAAATGGCTTTTGGATAAAAAAATTAGAAGCACCTACGAGTTGCATCGTTCGGATAGAAAAGCGTTTGGAGTATATAGATAGTCGTATTGAGTTGTTTATCAGAACGATGGCAATGATGAGGAAGATGACACAGAGGCCAACAAAAAAGTAACTCAGCCATTTTAAATTAGCGCTTAGTTGCGCTAATACGTTTCTGTCATAAGCGATTTTATAGACAGCTTCGGTCTTGAGAAGTTGTTCTTCTAAAGTGTTAATGTGTTCATTTTTAACAAATTCAGACTGAAAACTCAAGTCGTAGGAGTCGAAAAGTGGATTGAAATCCATGTGCATGAAAAAATCGTTTCCGAGTTCTTTTTTCATAGCTTCGGCAGCACGTTCTTTACTAATAAAATCAACAGATTTAATGCCATCAATTTGTTTTAATTTTTTTTCTAAATTACTGGAGGTAATAGGTTTAGAAAGCGGGTCGATATAAATAGTCATGACCAACTCTTCTTTGATTTTTTCGGAAATATGATGTGCCGAAAGCATCACATTGGCCCAAAGCCCAACGAGAAATAGCAACAAGGCCGAGCTGATTAATACGCTTAGAAAGGCGATTCTCAGCTTTTTTCTATTAACTTTTTTAAATCGTTGGTTAGTAGACATTTAATTTGATATTTGAAATTCAAAAAGATCTTGAAGGTGTCCGGTCAACTTTTGAGCAACTTCCTTTATATCCACTTGTTTTCTGAGTTCAATATTGAGTGAGGTTACCGATTTATCAGTAATCCCACAAGGTATAATATTGGTAAAATAGTCTAAGTCAGTATTCAGGTTGAAGGCTAAGCCGTGCATCGTAATCCATCGACTTGCACGCACGCCCATAGCACAAATTTTTCGTGCATTCATGGTTCCAATATCCAGCCAAACCCCTGTTTCTCCTGTCGAACGTTCGGCAGAAATGCCGTACTCTTTTAAAGTCAAAATGACAGCTTCTTCAAGAAATCTGAGGTATTTATGGATGTCGGTAAAAAACTGATCTAAATCAAAAATAGGGTAGACCACCAACTGACCAGGGCCGTGGTAGGTGATGTCTCCGCCTCTATTTATTTTATAAAAACTTGCGCCTTTGGCTTTTAGTTGTTCATTGTTGATGAGCAAATGTTCAAATTTTCCGCTTTTTCCTAAAGTATACACGTGCGGATGTTCGCAAATCAACAGGTGGTTTAGACTCTGAATTTGGTCTGCTTTGTCTAGATTTCGATTCGCTTGTTTTTGTTCAGAAATCTTTGTGAACAACTTTTCCTGATACTCCCAAGCTTCTTTATAATCTATTAGTCCTAAGTTCTCAATCCGAACTTGTTTCATAACTTAGCTTTTTCCGAGTTCTGATTTTAAATAGTCGATAACCTTAACTTCCATAACATCAACGCCATTGAGTTCCGAAAGGTAGACCGAAGTCCAATCTCCCAAATGAATCCAATAAAAACTTTGTTCAAAATTATTTGCTCCTTTTGACTCGATTTTTTTAGTTTCGGCGTAGTTAGAAATAATTTCCTGATTCAACTCAATACGAGTTCTATTACGTTCATAATCAGAAGGATTGGTCATAAATAAAACGCTTTTGTCTTTGTGGTCTTGACTGGTAGTCCAACCCACCAATTCGTTATGATTCATTTCAGGAACAGTTTGATGCCAGCTCAACATTTTAGAATTTTCGTTTATTTGTTGACGAAAACGCTCACTCACACCATTAAAACCATCAACACAATATAAAATAGGCGTTTTTTTGTAGAAAAAGTCAGCTAGCATTTTAGCTTCTTTCTGAATAGACGCCGTGTTGGTTTCAATGGATTGAATAATGCCTTCCCAAATGTTATCCAAATTAGCTTCAAAAACACCGTAAGCTTTTAGGGCGTAAACCAATTGAGTTAATGAATAACTGAGCATTGCTCTTGGTGAAAATGCTGTTGGGAGTTGAACAAAATTCAACTGATGTTTTTTTGCTAAATCGATAACTTTTCCACCCGAACTGATACAGAAAATAGTTGCTTTTTTTTCTATTGCTTGTTGAAGGGCAATTAAAGTTTCTTCGGTATTGCCTGAAAATGAAGAGATTATAACCAATGAATGTTCATCAACAAAATTTGGCAAGGCGTAACCTCTGTTCAAAACAATAGGTAGTTTTGATAAGTCAAACAGTAAATCTTTGGTTATAGAACCTCCAATTCCTGAGCCCCCAAGACCAGAAATTACAATATTTGAGAAAGATTTTGACGAGTCAGCTTTAATGCCCTGAGCAATCTGCTGAGCGTCTTTTAATTGTTCATTTAATTTCCGTACGAGGTTTTTCATATTTTATCTATTTTAATTCGGCGCAATATAAGCCTTTTTTTCAATATTTCGATAAGCATTTGCTGCAACAACAGAATCGGTTTATGCTCAACTTTTGCATGCGCTTAAAATTATTTAAAACACGTTCAATCAATGAATTAGATTTTTTCTAAGTTTCTTGACGCCTGGCATGCCAATGTTGATGTTGAAATCCCTCGAAAACGTAGGGGGTAGGAACGTCGAGCAATAGACACAAAATCAAAAAATGATAAAAATCAATTCAAAAAAAAGAGAAAGCCCAACATGTTAGAAAAAAAGTATACATTCGCAAAATAAACAAAACACAACAAACATGAAAAAAACAATTTTATTAGCTTCATTAGCCTTTGGTCTAATGGCTTGTAACTCAAACCAAGAGGCTCCAAAAACAGAAACTAAAACGGTAGAGACGGCTGTAAAAAAAGAAACACCAGAACCAATAATTGCGTGGAAAGCAACCAAAATTACTGGAGATAGCCACACAGGAGGAATTAAATTGAAATCAGGCGAATTTACCATGAACGACGGTAAGCTAGAAGCCACTTCTTTTGTCATCGATATGAACTCTATCACGTGTTTGGACATTGAAGACGCTGAATACAACAAGAAATTGGTTGATCACCTAAAAAATAAAGACTTTTTTGCGGTTCAAGAATTTCCTGAAGCTTCTGTTGACATCACCAACCTTCAAAAAATTGATGAAACAAACTACAAAGCTACCGCTGTGATGGTCATCAAAGGAGTGAAAGGAGAGGTGGAAGTGCCTTTGAGCATTGTTGACAACAACACCTTTAAAATGGTTATGGGACGTTTGGACATCGACAGAACAAAATACGATATAACTTATGGTTCGGCTAGTTTTTTCGACAATCTTAAAGACAAAGCCATTGACAATGTGTTCAATGTAAAATTTGCGATACCAATTAAATAAATGGAAAACATAACGACAGGCCATTGGATTTTTGCAGGAATCTTTGCTGTTGCCTTTATCATATATATGATTTGGGCCTACCGCAAAGATCTTAAATTACATAAAATCCATTACAACAAAAGTAGCTTGTTTCTACTCGCTGTTTTGTTGATTTTATTCCTGTTGTTTATTTTCAGAAGAGTGTTTCAGTAGCTATGTTGAGCTTTCTGACTTCGCCTTTTTTTAAACTTATTGCAATGGCCATTTTTTTGGCCTTCATATCGGCTTATTACCAAGCCAGATCAAACGGATTAAGCTTTTGGAAATCATTTTTCAAAAGCTTTTTCGCGTTTTTCACCTTGCTTGCCATGGCCTATAAATTCTTTAGCTCATGAACATCCTCATTCTCAATGGTCCCAACCTAAATCTTTTAGGAAAGAGAGAAGTTAATATCTATGGAAATCAGTCTTTTGAAAGCTATTTTGAAGAGCTAAAAACACAATTTCCAACTTTAAATCTCAGCTACAAACAGTCCAATCACGAAGGCGTTTTGATTGATTTATTACATCAATATGGTTTTGATGCTGCTGTGGATCGTATTGTTCTGAATGCTGGCGGATTGACGCATACTTCAGTCGCTTTGCGCGATGCCATTTCGGCTATTTCTTGCCCAGTTTTTGAAGTTCATTTAAGTAATATTTATGCTCGAGAACCCTTCAGACAACATTCTCTCTTGTCGGCCGTTTGTCAAGGTGTTGTTTGTGGTTTCGGTTTAAATTCGTACCGTTTGACTTTGGAAGGCATAGTGCACGAAAACTAGTTTTGCTTAAGCAAAGACCTATTAGTCAACATAGAATTTTTCCACACACGACCTTAAAGACCAACTTGCTGTGGCTTGCTATTCTTTTTGGGTATTAATTTCTTCACAAGTTTTAATAGATTGGGGACACAAATCCTCAAAAAAATGAATACTTTCGTCATCCAACATTAGACAATTTATAACCAATGAAAACGATCTTGCTTTTTGGTGCTGGCCGTAGTGCTACTGCCCTCATCGATTATCTTTTAGAACACTGCGAAAGCCTTGGAACACAACTTTTGATCGTCGATCGCGACATCAGCTCTGTGGCAGAAAAAATGCAGAAGCACCCTTTTGGAGCAGCAAAAATACTCGATATCTCAGACAAAGACGCGCGCCAAACTCTTGTTGGAACCGCCGAAGTTGTGGTTTCGATGCTGCCTGCTCGTTTTCATCACATCATAGCCGAAGATTGTTTGTTGTTTAGCAAAAGTCTATTTACGGCCTCCTATCTCTCCAAAGAATTGAAAGCGATGGATGAAGAAGCCAAAGCAAAAGGCTTACTTTTTCTGAATGAAATTGGTTTAGATCCAGGCATCGATCACATGTCGGCAAAACAAGTTATTGATGACGTTCATGAAAAAGGTGGTAAGTTTTTGTCTTTTAAATCGTTTTGTGGAGGACTGATTGCAGAAGAATCTGATGACAATCCTTGGAACTATAAATTTACGTGGAATCCACGAAATGTGGTTTTGGCAGGCTCTTCCGGAGTAGCGCAATTTCTCGAAAAAGGCCAATACAAATACCTGCCCTATCATCAGTTGTATAGCAGACTCCAACATTTAGAAATTCCAAACTTTGGTAAGTTTGAAGCTTATCCAAATCGAGATTCTTTATCCTATCGCAAGCCTTACAATTTAGAGTATTTAGAAACTATTTATCGCGGAACAGTCAGAAAAACAGGCTATTGCAAAAACTGGAATGCCTTTGTGCAACTCGGCATGACTGATGATACTTATCAGATGAAAGACAGCAAAGGCATGACTTGCCGAGCGTTTACAAACTCGTTTTTGCCTTATGGCAAACAGCATACGGTTGAAGAAAAATTTCAACACTATACAGGGATAGAAGACCTTGATAGGTTTGAGTGGTTGGGCTTGTTTTCGGATGAAGTTTTGCCTAGAGACACGGGGACGCCGGCTCAAATACTTCAAGCTATTTTAGAACCAAAATGGGCCTTGAAGGAAGATGATAAAGACCTCATTGTGATGCAGCATCAGTTTGAATATCAGCTTAATGGAAAAACATATCTTCACAAATCGTCATTCGGTATTGAAGGCAAAGACGCCCAAATCACAGGTATGGCCATGACGGTTGGCTACCCAATAGCCATGGCAGTAAAGCTCTACCTTCAAGGCAAACTGAAGCGAACAGGTGTTCATATTCCGATCCACAAAACGATCTACGAACCTATTCTCGAAGAATTGAAAACAAAACACATTCAGTTTTCAGAAGACATTACTGAGCTATAGAACATAAACCAAAAGGAGCTTTTTTGGGCTCCTTTTTTCAAACAGCAAACAGGCTCTAATTTTGAGCCCTTCCCGTATGCATTAATCATTCGCAGGCGGTTTGAAGTCCTTTGTTTTTGAGCTCTAAGCAGCAATGATTTTTAGCTGAATTTAAAGTATTGACCTTCAATAACTTAAAGAATATCTAAGTCTAAATGTCGTCTTAGTTTTTCAAAATAAGGATGTTCAGCTCTCCAGGTCTTAACAAGTTCTTCTTCAGTCTGATAATTACCCTCTCTTTTGGTTTGGATAAGTTCAGTTTCGATGTTCAGCGCGTCATTTTCTAGCGTTTGTCGCAAATAATTTATAAGACGAATACGAATGGCTTGAAACACGGTTTCTTCAGATTTTGAATGAAAATTGATTTTTATAAGCGTTTCAGAAATCAATTCCGGCGGTTTCGAGAGCAGTAGCTGACTTGCCATTTTGCCGCCTACTTCAATTTGGCTTTCAGCAAACCTGTTCCAAGCTTCTGTCAAGCTAGAAATTAAAATAGTAGTCCTGCGACCACCTTCTAGCAGAGTTTCCTCTTCCTGTGTTTCTTTTGCTTTTTTGAGTTGATTTTTGAACGAAACTTTTCCTTTTCGCTTTGAAAGCATAGATAAGTCTCCGCTTATTTTTTTGGCTGGTTTGGCTATTGGCTTCGTTAATGTTGGTCTGGCTTCCTGCACCTGGTTTGGCTCAGGATTTGGTTTGATTTCTACAGATCCAGGTTTAGGTTTTGATGATTTAATTGATTGATTATCAGTCTTTTCAAGGTCTAAGGTTTTGTAAAACGCCGCTTGTTTAACGAGTATCAATTGATGCGGTAAAATGCGATAGGCTTTAGTTTTTTTCATCAATTGAGCAGAGTTTCATTAATGTAAATTCGACCAAAAGACGTTTATTTCGGCTCGTTTTGTATTGCACATCGGCGCTGTTGCAAATGTCGAGGGCTTGAACAAAATAACCGAAGCTGCAGGCTTTAGAAAACTCAACATATTGCGCTTTAAATTGGTCGCCAATTTCCAAAAGTTCGACGGTCTTTTGGTCTTTTGCAACCAACAAATCTCGATAATGTTCTGCCAATCCTGTCATAAAACTATGGGCATCAAATCCCCGTTTCAGAATGGCATCCAAAGCCAAAAGCACTTGCGGAATCTCTTGTTTTTTGATCTGATTGACCAGCGCCATGTATTTTTCATAGTCCAACACATTGAGGTGTTCAGAAGCAATATCCAAATTCAAATCATCGGAACTAAAACTAGCTAATTTGTCCAAAATAGAAAGCGCATCGCGCATCGCTCCATCTGCTTTTTTGGCAATGAGAAACAAAGCGTCTTCGGCTGCATTTATGTGCTCTTTTTCGCAAACAAAATTCAATTGTTTTTGAATAGTTTTCACTCCAAGTCTTTTGAAATCAAACACTTGACACCTCGATAGTATGGTTGGAAGAATTTTGTGTTTTTCGGTCGTTGCCAAAATAAAAATAGCGTGTGCTGGGGGTTCTTCCAAGGTTTTCAGAAAGGCGTTGAAGGCCGCCGAAGACAGCATGTGGACTTCATCAATAATATAGACCGAGCGTGTGCCGACCTGTGGTGGAATACGCACTTGGTCGACTAAATTTCTGATGTCGTCTACCGAGTTGTTGGAAGCGGCATCGAGTTCGTGGATGTTGAATGAATGGTTTTCGTTGAAGGCAGAACAACTTTCGCAGTTCTGGCAAGCTTCCATCATTTCTGTTCGTTGTTCGCAATTGATGGCTTGAGCCAATATTCGAGCTGTTGATGTTTTTCCCACACCTCTAGGGCCACAAAACAAAAAGGCTTGGCCCAAATGTTCGTTTTTTATAGCCATTCTAAGGGTTTCGGTGATGGTTTCTTGGCCCACAACGGTCGAAAAACTGTGTGGACGATACTTTCGGGCTGTAACAATATATGGATCCATAAGTCAATTGAAAATTTGAATTACAAATATAAACTAATCAGGTTAAAGTTGCTTTGTATAGCGATTCAATCCTCAAAATAAAAGCTTAGAAAAGGCCTCTGATTTGGTTTTACGAGCATTTTGAGTTCGGCGAGTGTTCTTTTTTCTTTGTTGATTTTCAGTTGCTTAACAATCGAATGAGTGATGTAAGGATGTGTTTTGAGTTGATTCAGTTCTGTGTGTGAAAGCGATAGTTTTTTGAGTTCGGGACTTGATATTTTAATTCGCTTCAATCGAGCTTGGTTTAGTCGGTATTTCGACAAACCATAGACGGATTTTAGTTGTTCTACATCCACAAAAGCGCCTAAACTTTTTCGGAAATTGACCATAGTTTGAGCTGTTTTGTCCGAGCAGCGAAAAAAGTCTTTAATTTCTTTTGCTGTTGCTTGATTGAGCTGAAGTTCCGGACAGGTTTTAGCACCCGAATCCGTATGTTTTGAGATAAGTTCAAACTGTTTTTGACTCATGCCTTTGATGTCCCAAAGCTCTGAAAGGCAATTGAATTTGGCTTTCGCAAGTTCGTTTTGGTAAGCAGTTATTAGTTTGGATGAAACGCCAATTTGTTTTAGCTTCTTGACATCAGAACTGGAATTAAGATTGAAGACAACATGAGCTTTTGCTTTTTGGCTTTTCACTTTCGGTTTTGATGATTTCCCTGTTGTTTGTTCAGCTTTCGATGTTGGTTTATAAGTTGATCTATCATGTTGTATATCAACTTTTTCTATAGATTCTATGTCTTGATGTTTTGGAAAGAAAAAGGCTAGTTTTTGATTGACAAAAACTAGCCCAAAAGCAATAAGCAACAAAGCGAATACCGTATTTTTCTCCCCCGGAAAGAGTCTGAAAAAAGATGTAAACAGCTTTTGTTTCCAATTCATTTTATTTGTTTTTTATGGCGTCTAAATAGCGTTTCAATTGTTTTTTAACGACTGGGAATAAGAAATACATTCCGATCATATTTGGGAAAACCATCGCAAATATCATGGCATCCGAGAAGTCCCAAATGGATTTCATACTTGCTGAAGCTCCAATAACAACAAAGACTAAAAACAACACTTTGTAAGTCAAATCGGCTGCTTTTCCTCTTCCGAATAAAAATTTCCAAGATTGTAAACCATAATAAGACCAAGAAATCATAGTCGATACAGCAAAAAGAACAACAGCCACCGTTAAAAATACATTAGAAAATGGAATGTATTGAGCAAAAGCTTTGGAAGTAATTCCTGCACCTTCATAAGACAAGCCATCAATAATAACAGCACCTGCGCCATCGCCACCATAGGCAAAATGACCTCCAAAATTAAAAATAATAATAACTAAAGCCGTCATCGAACAAATAATTACGGTGTCTATAAAAGGTTCTAATAAAGCTACCAAACCTTCTGATGCTGAGTATTTTGTCTTAACAGCAGAGTGGGCAATAGATGCCGAACCAGCACCAGCTTCGTTTGAAAAAGCTGCTCTTTTGAATCCGACTAAAAGGACACCAATTACACCACCAACGCCAATAGCTTGTGGATTGAAGGCTTCGGTGATAATCAATGAAATGGCATCATCAATCAAAGAAAAATTAGCCCCTAAAATATATAAACAAGCCAAAAGGTAAAGTAAAGCCATAAAAGGCACTACTTTTTCGGTAACTTGTGCAATTCGTTTGATTCCTCCAATAATGATAACCCCAACAACAAGTGCCATAACGACCCCAATCCAAAATCCTGCGCCTGTACTTTCTAAGCCCATCAATTCTTTTAGAACAACAGTTGCTTGATTAGATTGTGCTGCATTTCCACCTCCAAAAGAACCTCCGATACAGAAAATAGCAAAGATAGCGGCGGCAATTTTACCAAGTGTTTTGAAGCCTTTTTCTTTTAATCCTTTACTAATATAGTACATCGGGCCACCGTAAATTGTACCATCTTCACCAACATCTCTATATTGAACGCCTAATGTACATTCAACAAATTTGGTCGACATACCTAAAAGTCCACAAATAATCATCCAAAAGGTAGCTCCAGGGCCACCGAGAGCAATGGCGAGTGCCACACCAGCAATGTTTCCATTTCCAACTGTTCCCGAAACTGCTGTTGCAAGAGCTTGAAAATGAGTAACTTCACCTTGCTTGCTTTCATCTTTTATGGTGTCGGGAATATCGCCATCTATAGCTAAATTAGAATCTCCGGCGCTATGCTGATCAACTTCGTCATATTTTCCACGAACCACATTTATCGCTTTTCCAAAAAATCTGATATTCGGAAAACCAAAATAAATTGTAAAAAAGGCTGCTGATCCAACCAAAAGCATCAATACAAAAGGGGTGTCAAAAACTTTGAAAAAAACGACACTGCTAAAAAAGTCTGAAATAGGCTGAAAAGCTTCATCAATCTGTTGGTCGATTCCCTTTTCTTTGACCAGTTCTTGGGCAAACATTGCTTTTGAAAACAAAAGGCAAAAAAGTGTTGTAAATAGGTTTTTCATAAGAGGATTTTGGAGTTTTTTTTATTTTGAACAGCAATTTAGTAAAAAAAATGACTTTGCGAGGCTAATCAAAGCTTTTCAAGTCCATTTGTTTTAAACTTTCTTTAAAACTGAGCGGATTATACTTGAATTTTTGCTTTGCTTTTGTGCCTTCCAAAGCCGTGTAGAGTGGGCGAGGGGCTTTCAGATTCAGCGTTTTGGTTTCGATGGCTTGGACGAGCGATTGATCAAAATTATAATATTCAGCCAGTTGCATCACAAAATCAAACAGCGATTTTGATTCTGGGCCAGTGATGTTAAAAATTCCATCAGACTGATTATCAACTGCTAAAAGACAAGCCATAGCTAAATCATCAGCAAAAGTTGGTGCTTTTATTTGGTCGGAAAACACTTTAATATGTTCTTCGTTTTTGAGGCTATTTTTTGCCCAAGTATAGAAATTTTTTGAACTGCCATCAAACACCTGTCCGTATACAAAGCTGGTTCTGAGGATGGTATAATGTAAATCGGACTCTAAAAGCAGCTGTTCTGCCTTAGCTTTGCTTTTGGCATAAACCGAAAGCGGATTAATCGGGTCGCTTTCCAAATACGGCGTCTGTGCTTTTCCATCAAACACAAAATCGGTAGAAATAAATACAAATTGAATGTTTTGTTTGCCGATGGCTCGGATGAAATACTCAACAGATTTAGTGTTGTTTTCGTAACAAGCTTCTGGATGTTGTTCGCAGCCATCCACGTTTGTCATGGCGGCACAATGAATAATTGCCGTAGGTTTATAATTAGAAATTATGGATTCAATAGATTGATAATCAGTAATATCTAAGGTTTTGTAATTTACTGTATGTTTCGGATTTAGCCTCGACGTTCCTCTTCCTGTAAAACAAGCTTCCCATTGATTTTTATTCATAAGAAAGTCAACCAGCGACTGACCGAGCAAGCCATTTGCTCCGGTGATTAAAAGGCGTTTGCTCATAATTTAGTTGATGTTGAATAAGGTATTTAGAGCTTTTATTTGCTCCGGATTTCCTAAGACAAACAGTTTTTCTTCGGGTGTAATTTTGGTTTCCACAGATGGATTGATGATGTAATTTCCATCGGCAGTTTTTAGTCCGATAATCGAACAACCCGAGCTTTCACGCAGTTTAAGTTCGAGAATGGTTTTGCCCTGAAGATGCTCGGGGATGTGATGGTAGCAGATTTCTTCGAGTGTTATTCCTGATGAAGAACCAACCGTCATGGCGTCTATAAATTCCACCAAATCAGGAGAAACGACCAGTGTTGCCATGTGGCTTCCGCCGACCTTGTCGGGCATTATAACGTTGTCTGCTCCAGCAACATAGAGCTTATTTACGGTGTTGTCGTTTGAGGCGCGTGAGATAATTTTTAGGTTCGGATTCATCTGTCTGGCAGTCAACACCACAAAGAGGTTATCGGCGTCTTTGGGCAGAGTAGAGATGAGTGCCGAAGCCGCCTGAACATTTGCAAGTTCCAGTACTTCGTCGTGCGTTACGTCGCCGTTGATGGTAAAATGTCGGTGATCTACAGTGATGTTGTTTACTGCGGTTTCGTTGCTGTCAATCACAATGTAGGGTTTGTTGTGGTTATTGAGTGTTTCGGCGGCCTGTCTACCGTTTCTTCCATAGCCACAAATGACCACATGCCCCGTAAGTTTACTTATGGTTCGTGAGTTTCTTTTCTCTTTCATTTTTTTATAAAATTTGGATTCACTAGCTGTCCGCGAAAACACGGTAATAAAATAAGCATACGAACCGATGCTTGATAAAATGAGGATAGATGTAAAAATCCGACCAGCGACAGACAAGGTTTCAACCTCGCTAAAACCAACAGTCGACACCGTAATAACGGTCATATAAAACGCGTCGACCAGACTAAAATTTTCAATAAGCAAAAAACCTGCTGTTCCGGTAGCTATAACGGCAAAAAACCAACGGCTAGCAAAATAGAGTTCGTTGGTGCCAAAGAATTTGTTGACTAAGATGTTAAAGTTCAAAAGCGCGCTTTCGTTTATAGGTTAAATTGTCTTTAAGTTTCAGCATCATCATCATAAAAAGATAGATAATCAGCGGAGAACCAAAGGTTAGGAAGCTAAAATAGATAAAACCTAAGCGTAAATCCGAGACATTTAGGCTAAAGCGTTCGGCAATGCGCGCGCAGACGCCAAAAGCGTTTTTTTCGTAGATATGTCTAAGGCGGTTAATCATGTTTTTGAAGAATTTTGAGTCCTATTCCGCAAGATAGGCATTTTTTTGAAATACAATAGTTTTTATTTTTATGAATGATAAATTGACTATCGAGCGCATGCTGGTTTTTAAAGCCATTTTCCTCCATCAATCGGGTAATGTTGTTGTCCTCTGCTTTTTGGTTTCTAAGAAACTCTAAACTGGTTTCGAGCTCAGCTTCTTTTGCTTCGGCGTAAGTGAGTTTCAAGGGTAGTATTGCATTAATCCACAAGGTGTTAAGTCCTTGTTTGCCGAAGCCTTTTTTTCTGGGTTTGGATGATTTTTTTAGGGTATAATGCGTGTCCCAAAAGGGATGAAGTTCAAGATTTTTAAGTTGGTGTTCAATATCGGAAAACGAACGGTGTAAAAGAAAGTTTTCTAAGGTATCGATTTCAGAAAATAGCTGAGCAAAAAGGGCAAGTTTTATGGTCGGAAAAGCACTTGGGCGAATCCGCATAAACACCCATTGGTGTGCTGGCAGTTCTTCAAGTTGATGAAGTGTTTTAAGATGTCGATATTCCGAAATCAGCTGTTTTATGTAGCCATCCGACTCGTCGACATCGTTTAGAAAACCTGCCGAACCAAGCAAAAGCGCAGTGGTTCGCGACGGTTGATTGGCGTATTTTGAAAGTAGCTTATAGGGTATATATTGACTCAGTTTTTTAAACTGCTCCTGATTTTTATTCAGACCCAAAGCATAAAAAAATTGCTCGTAAATACCTTGGTATTTAATTTCAGAAGTTTCATTTTCAACCTGTTGCACTTTGGCTTCAAAACGCTCAAGAATCATTTTTTCTTTATAAAAACTCAGCCAATGCGCATCCAAATCATTCAAAATAAACCGACAGGGCAGGTGTTCGCTCTGTTTTTCAATCTTCAAATAATTTTGATAATATAGGTTTGGAACAAGCCCTTTTAGCTCCAAAACCGGACAATTGAGTTCAGGAATATCAAGGTCATTTTCCCAAACAACATGCAAAATGACATTCAAATAGTTTGAGTCGTTTTGATGGCCGTGCGCTCGCCAATCCGAACTTTTTACATGAATTTCAACCTGCCCGTACCAAACGGTGGAGTCAACTTCAATAGTAGCTTCCAAAAAATCTGGTCCGCTGTTGTGGTTATGAAAGCCTTTGAAACGCACTATAATTTGCTCGCCATCAACCGAAGTCAGCGACTTTGTGTTGTACAATTGATGGTTCCAAACGGTATGCAAAAACGCTTCTTTCATGTTCACTACGTGTTAAGTTTCACAAGGTTGTTGAGGTAAATTATTTT
>JBMYYR010000028.1:0-28057 GCA_049609625.1 Flavobacteriales bacterium
ACCTACGGTTATATCGCCAGAAGAAGCCCCACTTAAGGTAACATCTGAATTGGAAAATGCAATAGTTGCTGTAGAAAACGAGTTGTTAGTTAATGTTACCGAAAAGGTATTAGCACCAGTCAGGGCGAAACCAGACACGTAAGATCCTTCAATACCGTTAGCATCACAATCGTTAGCTACAGATGGTGTGCCACTTCCAGAGCCACCTACAGCAGCAAAATCAGAACTACCATCGGTACTACCATTCACATACAATCCTGCACCATCAGCACAATCTGTACAATAGATAATTAGTCCTTGAGCTGGTGAAGCTACAGCATTCATTTGCACTTCGGTCATACGCGGAGGCAGTAAGCCTTTTGTGGTGCTTTCTACGTCTAGAGCCGCCGAGGTGTGGGGGTTTGTAGTTCCTATACGACTTTGTACTATTTAGTAACTAGCTCTTAATGAGAGATTTAAAAACCGATTAATATTTATTTGTATAGTTTTTGTATAGCATCTGGTTTGCAAAGTGGCTTTTTTTACAAAAAAACTATTTAACATATTGATTGTCAATCTATTAAAAAATGTTTTTTTGTATAGTTTTTGTATAATTAGGTGGTTTTATACTATTTCCGCTTTTTGAAGCAAATAGATGAAACCGTTCTTTTTTTACTCAAAATAACTGTGTAATTGTTTGGCCTGTTCGGCATCGGTTTTCCCTATATATTGCAACAGCATTTTTTCTGTGCTATGCCCTGTTGCATTTTTTAGTAAACCTGTAGGTATTGTGCCATAAAAATTGGTGGCAAAACTTCTTCTGCCAATGTGCGATGACACCAATTGCCATTTGGGGTACAGACCTAATTTGTTTTTATGGGTTTTTTTACATCTTTTAGCACCATAGGTTTCAATGTGTATTTCTGCGGTTTTACAAATGGTTTTTAAAAGGCTGTTGTAATACTCTATACTCATTGCTTTAGGAAACTGCATGTTTCGTCTTTGCAGTATGTCTATTACTTTTTTGTGCAAAGCAATAACCATTTTTTTATTGGTTTTTTGTTGCGTAAAAGCCATATAGTATTTTCCGTTTTCTTTATAAACAGCTTTGCTGGTAAATACCATAAAGTCGGAAAAACGTTGCCCTGTAAAGCAACTAATTATAAGCCAGTCTCTTGCCCTTGTTTGGCTATCGCAACTCAAGCTAAGTTGTTCTATGGTTTCTAGTTCTTTAAAAGAAAGATAAACGGGTTTTTGTGCATTGTTGGGTTTTTTTAAAGTGTTTTTCCATTTTTTAAACTCGGTATTTACCTCTTTACCACGCAATTCGGCATTAAAACATACGGTTTTTATGGCGGCAATATTTCGTTTAATTGTACTAACGGCATAGTTTTTTTCTAAACAAAACGATATAAAAACAGCTTTAAAATTATAGTTTATATCGGTTAAGTTTAATACCGTATTGTTTTGCTTTTCGTATAGTATAATACAGTTTTTAACAAAATTGTAGCGTTTAATGGTATTGGTTTTTAAACGACTTGTATTTTGGTTTATATATGTTGCAAAACTAGTGGTAAGTGTTTCTTTCTTGCAAGCATCTGTATAGGTGTTGTTTACCAAATGTATAAGGGTGGTTTTAGTAAGTTCTATTAGAGGTATATGGCTTAGTCCGTTTAGTACGCGTTGTTTAATTTCTGCTAATTTTAAGCTAATATTGTTTTGTTCTAGTGCCAAACCAACATTGGTTATTTGGCTTTTAGTATGCACGGTGTTCCAATAAATTTTAGTAACTTTTATAGGCGTTTTTACTTCCATAAAATTGCTTTTGCCCTGCACACTAAAGTACAATCTTAATGTTAAAAAAGCAGTGGGTTTTGTAGATCTGTATAAGTAGTTTAGACTTGGCATAGTGTTTATAAAGTTTGTTAGCTTGGTAATGGTTAAAAATATTGCTAAAATTTTATAAAATAAAAAAAATGCATCGTATTTTTTAGGACAAACCCATACGTGGAAACATGAAATGGCTAATGCCCGAAAACAATCTAAATGATGAAGAGTATTAGAAATTGATATGGTGTTTTAGTTTTTGCCTCACAGAAAACCATTAAACACAGAGGAATATTGGATCCACGCTAACGATCGTTTTGTTGTCAAAACGGTTCAGAAACAATCAATTCTTGATTCTGTCGTTAGCAGATTTTTTTTGGCTTGGTAATGCCTATTGGGGCTTAGACTTCCTTTCTACTCAACCAAATCCTCAGAATAGCTAATCATCCAAAGGCAAAGGAAACCAATACAACCATTGAGCGGTAAGAGTGTGAAGCCAAAATCAAATTGATAGGCGTTTAGCATCCAAACCGAAAGGGCATAACAGAGCACAGGAGCCAAGATACAAACCCAAAACACAGCTCGTTGTCTGAGTTTTCTTTTTGTCCAAAGTCCAAAAAAGAATAGAGCCAAAAGCGGGCCATAGGTATAAGAAGCGGCCTTAAAAAGGTTGACAATGAGGTTGTCGTTGGCAATCCATTTGTAATTCATTATGATGATGAGAAGCAGGATGCTAAAACCAACATGAATCCATTTTCGATGACTGCTGTTGTGAGTTTTTGGTTTGAAAATAGACCAAAAATCGACGTAAAAAATAGTGGTTAAAGACGTTAGAGCGGAATCGGCGCTGGAATAGGCAGAGGCAACTAATCCGAGGATAAAACTGATCATCACAAAAGTAGAAAGCGAGCCAGAAAGCGCAATTTCGGGAAAAAGGGCGTCGTTGCAGGCTACATCAGCTAAGTTGGTTTGTTGGGCATAAAGGAAAAGAAGACCTCCAAAAAACAAAAATATGGCATTGACCAAAAGGAGAACAAAGCCGAAGGAAATCATATTTAACTTACTCTCTTTTAGGTTTTTACAAGACAGATTCTTTTGCATCATATCTTGATCTAAGCCCGTCATGGCGATGGTGATAAACATACCACTGATAAATTGTTTGACAAAATGATTGGAATCTTTCCAGTCGTCAAAAAAGAAGACGGTGTTTAGTTCTACTGAGCTGAGTTCTTTGTTGGCCTCCAAAATAGACAAGTCCATGGCTTTCAGCAAGTAAATAATACTGATGCAGACGGCTGCGAGCATAAAAAAAGTCTGTAAGGTGTCTGTCCAAATGATGGTTTTGATTCCCGATCGAAACGTATAGAGCCAAATGAGTAAAATGGTAATCAAAACGGTGGTAAAAAATGAAATTCCAAAATAATCGGCAATATACATTTGGAAAATATTAGCAACCAAATACAAACGAAACGAGGCGCCAATAAGTCGGGAAATAAGAAAGAAAAACGAACCTGTAAGATGGGCCGATTGACCAAAACGTTGGCCTAAGTAACTGTATATTGAAGTCAGATTTAGGCGGTAGTAAAGCGGCAACAAAACAAAGCTAATAACAAGATAACCAGCTAAATAGCCCATGCACATCTGGAGATAGGAAAAACCATTGGACTCTACCCAACCTGGAACAGAAACAAAGGTAACGCCACTGAGCGAGGCGCCAATCATCCCGAAACTAACCACATACCACGGCGATTGTTTGTTGCCCAGAAAAAAGGCCTTATTGCTGTCGTCTTTTTTACTGGTAAGAAAAGAAATGGCAATCAGCACCAAAAAATAGAGTCCGATAGCCAATAGCATCCAAAAAGCCATATTATCCATGGTTTTTTATTGTTTTTTTATCATTATAAGGTGTTGATTTCTAAGCTCAAAGCACAATCAACTCAATCCTGCACTCTGGTTTTCAAGACACTATCTTTTCCAATCCATTCTGCCTCTTTGTGTCGGTCATACCAACGATTGTTTTGACTTGAACGGTCATTGAATATTCGGATTCCAATAAAAATTTCATGATTGGTTTTTTGCACGTTTTTTAGTTCAGACTGAATGAGCTCAAACTGATAACCAACAATCAGCTCTTTGGACCTCAGTCCAGCTCTAAGGGCAAAGGCATCATCTAATTTGTATTGAACCCCTGCATACACCAAGTCTTTATAGCTTACATCAATCGCAAAATCGACCTGATAATGCTCATACATTTTAGATTTCAACAAAAATGAAGGCTCAATGGCAATATTTTTGTTTTGTTCCAACACAAAATGACCATGGCCATAGAGTTTCAACTCTCTATGAAGGTGATTTCGTTTTGTTGTTAATGTATTGGTCTGAACCTTCGATTGCGCCAAATTATCGGCCGAAAGGCTAAATAAAAATCGGTCGCTAAAAACACTCGCGCCCACGCGTGCATCTATCGCTATGGCAGATTCGTCTTGTTTGCTAAAAGCTGGATCGACAGGGACAATGGTATTTGCGCCTGCTCCAAAGGTATATTGATAAATCTTTGGACCAATACCAAAAGCTAAATTATAGTCTAAACCTAAGGGTATTCTGTAACTGTAATCGATACAAACGCCGCTTTGCTTCACTAATCCAAATTTATCAGAAAACAGCATCAAACCCAGGCCGTGCATATCGTCGATGGGCGAGTTGGCTGTTGCAAAAAATGTTTTTGAGCCATCGGCAACCTTTGCCCACTGCGAACGATAGGAAACACCTGCCGAAAGATAGTCATATATTCCTGTGTTTGAAGGACTTACATACTGTTCGTTCAGTCCATAAGATGATATACTTGGGTTTTCTTGCGCTTGCGCTAATGGTTTTGAACCTAAAACCAGAGCCGCCATTAGCCCTAAAACCAGAGGATTGATGCGTCGTCGTGTTATTTTCATTATCTGTTGATGCTTACGGTACCTTCAAACGTTGGTTTTCCGGAATAATTTAGGTTGATGATGTAGATATAGCTTCCCATTTCGAGGGCGTTGCCATGTAGTGTACCGTCCCAATCGGACTGATAATTTGTTTTGTTTAGTATGCGTTTGCCCCATCGATCAAAAATTTGAACTTGGGCATTTGGAAATTCGTCGAGTCCTAAAATTTTCCATTTATCATTGATGCCGTCGTCATTTGGCGAAAAGGCATTCGGAATTTTGAAGCAGGTATTTCCTCCCACAACATTTCCTTCCACTTTATATTGATAGGTATTCGAGCATTGGTTGGAGTCGTAAATAGTATAAACATAAGTCCCGATAGAATCTATTTCTAAGGATTCGGTTTCGGTGCCGTCTGACCAAACTACAGTATAGGGTTCTTTTCCGCCGTAAGGATTGACGTTTATATAGCCTGTTTCTGATGAGCATGGTTCAAAATTATCGCTTGTTGTTGCCAAAATTTTTGAGCCTGCATTTACAACGAATGTTGTGTCCCACACGCAACCAAAGGTGTCTTGAACCGTAAGGCTGTAGTTTCCGGATGTTACATTGGTAATGCCATTGGTTGTTGAGCCTGTAGACCAAGAATAGGATAAATCTTGTGTGTCAAATTTAACAAAAATAGAACCTGTAGAGTCTTTTTCGCATAATTCGTGGGTAATTGAATGGTTCAATAAGTTGAATCCGCCTTCGTTTTCAATAACAAAAGTAGTGTCAAAATCACAACCAGACCCATCAGAAACTGTTAGCTCATAACTGCCTGATTTTAAGGCCTTCATTTGATTTATATAGAAGGTTGTCCCGTTCAATTGATAGACATAATTTCCTAAGCCACCAGAGGTCTTTAGGTTTAATGTTCCATTTTCTGCATAGCACGTTTCGTGTTCAATGTCTAACTCGACGCTGAGTTCTGAAATGGTATTAAATTCAAAAAACACTGTATCCTCGCAAAGGCGTTCATCGCTCACAAGAACATAAGGCGCTGAGCTTACGTCAACCGTTTGTGTGTACAGGTTTAGGGCGCCATCAGACCATTCTATCGCATAAGGTTCGGCGCCTCCAGAAAGCACTAAAGTTACTTCTACTTCCTCTTGGTCGCAGTTGATGTCGGGGTAAGTATAGTTGATTTCCAAATCGCTAATTGATTCAATATCAAACTCTTGAACAATTTCACAACCTAAACTATCACTAACTTGAAGTTGATGTGTTCCTGCCGATATTGAATCTGGGTTTAGCATCGACCAGCTGAGTGTATACGGAGGCGAACCACCCGAAATATCGGCGGAAGCCCTATAGATGTTGCTTTCGCAATTTATGATTTGAAGGTCTAAATCGATACTCAGTTCGTCTTCGCTCAAAATAGTAAAATCTACTTCTTTTTGGCAACCAGAAGCATCGGTAACCAAAAT
Source organism: Flavobacteriales bacterium (assembly GCA_049609625.1). GTDB lineage: Bacteria > Bacteroidota > Bacteroidia > Flavobacteriales > CAJXXR01 > JBMYYR01. Next base: position 6,197 of record JBMYYR010000028.1, read on the forward strand.
TTGATGGTTTCCGGATGGTATATGAGTTGAATCTACACCAAACCAGTTGACGGAGTATGGCGAAACGCCTCCAAGAATAAAAAGCTCGGCAGAGCCCGAATCGGTATAGCAAACAGCATGCGAAAGTATGGGATAAATGTTGAGCTCGGGATAGGTCTCGATGTCAATCTGGAGCGTGTCGGAACAACCCAAAGCATCGCTAACCCAAACGGTATACGTTCCATCGGTTAAATTAGTTTCAACAGAGTCTGTTCCTCCAGAAGACCATAAAAAAGTATAAGGTTCTTGCCCTCCAGAAACAGAAACATAACCTGTCCCGACCTCGCCATAACAACTCGGATAGCTTGTCAGATCATTAAGCCCAAAGGGTGCTGCTAGTTCGACCGAAAAACCAATGGAGGTTTCATCGCCGTCAGCATCGGTAACAGTAACGCCATAAAAACCAGCACTTAAGCCAGAAATATCTTCGGTGGTGTCTCCTGTCGACCAGTTAAATTCATAAGGACTTGTGCCTCCAGAAACCGTAATGTCGATGGCGCCATTATCGGTCAAATTACATGAATTGTTTGGGCTCACTACGCCTGTAACTTGTGGGTTATCGGCCAAGGTAATGCCACACAAGCTTATAAAAAAGTAAAGCAAAATTGCTTTCATTAGAAGTCAGATTTTAGTTAATTGGAACAAAAATACTAAAATTCAACTGCCTGTCAAGTTTTATCTGAATGGAATTAAGCTCAGGTTTTTTAATACCTACATTTAAGGTGTTGGTTTGGACAAATACATTGGTGGTGGCCTGCGGTTTGTCTGGCTGCATCACTCATTATTTTACTGATTAAAATAGCATTTTCATCAGCAAATACTGGTTCTCTGGGTTTTTAAAGTAATGTTTTACGGCAGTTTCTACGCTTAGTTGATTAAACTTAGCATTTGATTGAACCTCATACAAAACCAAATAGCTGAAAAAATCGGCGTATTCGCTAACATGCATACCGCCATCTAGCTCTACAATATAGTTATCTATTTTAGATTTAAACGCTGTCGAAAGCGTGCTTTTTCCTTCTATAATAGACTGATTTACATAAGGATAATTCAGAAACAGGCTTGCCAAAATATAATCAATAGCCAGCCGCTCTCGGGTTTGAAATTCTAATGTTAAAGGCGCTTTTTTTAAGGCTTGGAGAAATGTTTTACGCAACTGAACGGTTTTGTGTTCAAAATCTACTTCGGACAGTTGATATAAGGCTTGGTTGATAAATTGAATTTTAAGCTGTTTTTTGGTTTGAAGGTAGGTATTTTCGGCACCTAGCGAACCTTCAAATTGTGTCGGATTTTCAGGTAACAACCTAATATTGAGACTTCCGTTGGGTTTCAAATATAGTTCTTGTTCAATTTTTTTTGATCGTAAAGTGTAATTAAAATTCAAGCTGTCATCAACACTAAATCTAAATTCACCATCTTGATTCACCAAAATTGTATCAACAACTCTTGAACTAAACACGGTCTGGTTTTGAAACAACAAAACGTGTTCGCCAGCCAATGCTTCAGCTTCTCCATGGACCAAAAAATGACTTGATTGAGTATTTTTCTGTGATGTTTCGCAAGAAAACAAAGCGAAAAGGAAGACTAAGGTAAGATATTTTATGATTTTCATGATTAAGCTTAAGGTTGTCTATGTGTTAGTTTCAGATTGCAATATTCCCGACTTCAAGACCTGTTCTGAGAGTTGTTCTATCGCTATTTTTTTGGAATATGATCGTGTTTTTTTCAGAATGATTCCGTTTTTCGAAAAACCCATTTCATATTCTTTCTGGGCTCCATCATCATGTTCTTCGATAAGCACAAAGGCGGCGTTCCATTTGTTTTTATCTACAGCTTCCAGTAGTTCATTTTTGTAAGAAATTACCTGTGTCTCTAGCTGACTCAAATCTATAGGTTGCAGTACTTTATTGTGTAAAAATTGCTTAGTAAATGCCCATCCAAAATCTAAATATATCGCTCCAATAAACGCCTCAAGTACATCGCCCAAAATAGAGTTACTGAGCTGAGCTTGTGTTGTAGAGCGAATAAAATCAGTTAAAGCAAATTGTTTACCCAGTGTGTTTAGGTGTTTTCTACTAGCTAACTTTGCTTTCAAAATGGTTAGTTTCCCTTCAGAATAGTTAGGTCGTTGTTCAAAAAGCCAATGGGTAATGACAGCTCCAAGAATAGAGTCTCCTAAAAATTCTAATCGCTGAAAATTTTCTTTGGGTTCTGCTGATAAAGATTTATGGGTAAATGCACTCATATAGAGCGACTTATCTTTTGGATATCTACCTATATGGTCAAAAATAAAGACATCAAATGAATCTACTTGCTTAGATTTGGCAAAAAAACGTTTGAGCTTTCCGAAAGCTAGTTTCAAGATTTATAGACTTTATTTATAAGCTTTGAAAATAACTGAGGCATTGTGGCCTCCAAATCCAAAGGTGTTTGAAAGTGCTGCACGAACCGATTTTTCCTGAGCTTTGTTGAGCGTAAAGTTCAGTTTATTGTCTAAATTTTCGTCTTCGGTTTTGTGGTTGATGGTTGGCGGAATGATACTGTTGCGCACGGCCAAAATGGAGGCAATAGCTTCTATAGCACCAGCTGCGCCAAGTAAGTGTCCTGTCATCGACTTGGTTGAACTAATGTTGATGTCGTATGCGTGGTCTGCAAACACTTCTTTAATCGCTTTAGATTCTGCAATATCTCCCAATGGTGTTGATGTGCCGTGTACATTCACGTAATCAATTTCATCGGCAGTCATGCCAGCATCTTCTAAAGCATTGTTCATTACCAAAATAGCTCCTTTTCCTTCTGGATGTGGTGCAGTGAGGTGGTGTGCGTCGGCAGAAAGTCCTGCTCCTGCAACTTCAGCATAGATTTTTGCACCACGCTTTTTGGCATGTTCGTATTCTTCTAAAATTAGGGCTCCTGCCCCTTCGCCAAGTACAAATCCATCTCTTTCCTTATCAAAAGGACGAGATGCTGTCTCGGGCGAGTCGTTTCTAGTCGACAAGGCTTTCAAGGCATTAAAACCTCCTATACCAGCTTCATTTACAGAAGCTTCTGAACCTCCTGTAACAACAACATCAGCTTTTCCTAATCGGATATAATTGAAAGCATCAATAATTGCGTTTGTAGATGAGGCACAGGCAGATACTGTTGTAAAATTCGGCCCTCGGAAACCATGTTTGATGGAAATTAATCCGCCAGCAATGTCTCCAATCATTTTTGGAATAAAAAATGGATTGTATTTTGGTTGCCCATCCCCTTCCACAAAGTTTTTAACTTCGTTGTAAAACGTGTAGATCCCTCCTATTCCAGATCCCCAAATTACTCCAATTCGATCTTTATCCACATCATCAACATCGGTCAAGCCGGCATCAGCAATAGCTTCGTCGCTAGCAACCATAGCATACTGCGCAAAAGGATCCATTTTTCGGGCTTCCTTTCTATTGATGAAATCAGTCGGGTTAAAGTCTTTTACCTCGCAAGCAAATTTCGTTTTGAACTGTGTTGCATCAAATTTGGTAATCGGAGCGGCACCACTAAGACCATTACACAAGGATGACCAATAGCTATTGACATCATTTCCGATTGGAGTCAGAGCTCCGAGTCCAGTAACAACTACGCGTTTTAGTTCCATGTGAATTTTGATTATAAATTAGTCTTTTTTGTGGTGAAAAAATTCTGTAAAGAGATGGAAATCATCTCTTTACAGAATAAATGGTTTAGTTTACAATTTTCTCAATATGTTCAATTGCTGCTCCAACAGTTAAAATGTTTTCAGCCTGATCGTCTGGGATTTGAATATCGAATTCTTTTTCAAATTCCATAATTAGTTCAACCGTGTCTAAAGAATCGGCTCCTAAATCGTTTGTAAAGCTAGCTTCGTTGTTCACTTCGTTTTCGTCTACGCCTAACTTGTCTACGATAATCGCTTTTACTTTTGATGCAATGTCTGACATTTGTTTCTAGTTTAAATGGTTTCTTAAATAAGCTTCTTAATAATGTGCAAAGAAAAAAAAATAATTCTAAAAATAAAGATTTTTTTTCATCATCTTTGTGTGCATACTATTAATATGTTCAACTTTTCACTTTGAGAAGTTGTTTCGGATGCAAATTTACAAAAAATACTTTATACACTTTTATGCAAACTAATATTCTCATTTTTGCGTCGGGCTCTGGCTCTAATGCCGAACGTTTTGTAAGCTATTTTTCCAATCATCCACAGATTAAGATTGCTGGTATTGTGTGCAATCGGAAAGCTGCTTTTGTGTTCGAAAGAGCCAAAAAACTCAACACACCATCTTTCTATATCACTAAAAATCAATTACTTGAAGATGATTCAGAACTTTTTACTCTGCTCTCCACTTTGGCTATCGATTATATTGTTTTGGCCGGATTTTTAGTAAAAATTCCTCGGTGGCTTATCGATAAGTTTCCGAATAAAATAATTAACATCCACCCGTCATTATTACCAAAATTTGGTGGAAAAGGCATGTATGGCATGCATGTTCATCGAGCTGTTTTGGCAGAAAAAGCGCAAGAATCTGGAATGACTATACATTTAGTAAATGAAGAATTTGATAAAGGAAAAATTCTTTTTCAGGCCAAAACACCTATTAAAGACAACATGAAAGCTGAAGATATTGCTAAGGCCGTCCAAAAGCTTGAATATTTACATTATCCCGAAATTGTTGAATCTTATATCCTAAAGAAGAAAAAATAATGCTTATACGATCTATTTTTATACTCCTATGTCTGTTGGTTTTAAATTGTTCGCAGGCTCAAAATCATAAGCTACCTCAACAAACTACTTCTGTTGGAAGTGCCATTTTACCAGCCGCCGAAGCTCAGTTCGGCACCTTGGTTGAGCGTATCAAAACCAAACGCGTTGCCTTGGTTGCAAACCAAAGCTCGATGGTAAACCAAAACCATTTGGTAGATACTTTATGGCGTGTTGGTGTCGATATTAAACGTGTGTTTGCACCAGAACATGGCTTTAGAGGAACGCACAGTGCTGGCGAAAAGGTAGAGCATGCTATTGACTCAAAAACAGGACTTGAATTGGTTTCACTTTATGGGGAAAACAAAAAACCAAAGCCAGAACAACTCAAAGATGTTGATGTTTTAGTATTTGATATTCAGGATGTTGGGCTTAGGTTCTACACTTACATCTCCACCCTTCATTATGTAATGGAAGCCTGTGCTGAGCATCAAATTAAGCTCATTGTGTTGGATCGCCCAAATCCAAATGCACATTATATAGATGGCCCAATGTTGAAAAAAAATTATCAATCTTTTGTCGGCATGCACCCCGTGCCAGTAGTTTATGGTATGACTATTGGCGAATATGCCCAGATGATCAACGGCGAAAACTGGCTAAAAGACGGCATTCAATGCGAACTCGAAGTCTTGATGTGCGAACATTATACCCATCAAAAAATCTATACATTGCCAGTGAAGCCTTCTCCAAATTTACCAAACGATCAGTCCATCAACCTCTACCCTTCGCTTTGTTTTTTTGAAGGTACTTCTGTAAGCATTGGCCGAGGAACGCCATTTCCTTTTCAGGTTTTTGGTCACCCAGAATGGAGGTCTGATTTCAGCTTCACACCAACCAAAAATGAAGGCGCTAAATATCCAAAACATGAGCACACAGTCTGTTATGGTTTTGATTTGCGCTCCGAACCCAGGCTAAATCAACTTCATTTGACTTGGTTGATTGATGCCTATAACAAGAGTAAAGCTCCTTTTTTTAATGAGTTTTTCAACACTTTAGCTGGAAACTCAGACCTGCAAGAAAAAATAAAAGAAGGTAAATCTGACCACGAAATTCGCGCAAGCTGGAAATCAGACTTAGAAGCGTTTAAAAAAACAAGAGCTAACTATTTAATTTATTAGAGGTTTCAACGAATTTAGATAGAACTAGATTGATTCGATATTTACGCAAGTATTTTGAACTTATTCTACTGACTATAAGTTTTTTATACAAAATCCAACACCACCTTGATGAGCTAAAGCATAGCTTATCAACAGCGCTTTTTGACACAAGATTATCGCCCAACAACTGTTCTAAAAATTTACTCTAAAAAAACAAAAAAACCGATGCTTGTTCAAATGAATTTGAATAATTTGCCATCAAATTTAAACCCTCCAATTTCAACTAGATTTTATGACTATTTCATATCAACGTAAGGCTTTTTCAGATCAAGATTTATTGGCAATTTACAAAGCTATTTTATTACCTCGAATGGTCGAAGAGCGTATGCTAATCTTACTCCGTCAAGGTCGAATTTCAAAATGGTTTGGAGGCATCGGTCAGGAAGCAATTGCTGTAGGAACTTCTTGGGCCATGGACAGCAATGAATATATGTTGCCTATGCACCGAAACTTAGGCGTTTTCACGACCAGAAAAGTGCCTTTACATAGACTTTTCGCTCAGTTTCAGGGCAAAAAAATGGGCTTCACAAAAGGGAGAGATCGTTCGTTTCATTTTGGCTCTCAGCCCCATCATTTGGTTGGAATGATTTCGCATCTGGGACCACAATTGGCTGTCGCTGATGGCATTGCTTTGGCCAATTTACTCAAAGAAAACAAGCAATCGACCTTAGTCTTTACGGGCGATGGCGGAACAAGTGAAGGCGATTTTCACGAAGCCCTAAACGTAGCCTCTGTTTGGGATTTGCCAGTCATTTTTGCTATCGAAAACAATGCCTACGGACTATCGACTCCAACTTCAGAACAATATCGATGTAAAGACCTAGCCGACAGAGCTCTAGGTTATGGCATGGCCTCGCGAATTGTTGACGGAAACAACATTCTGGAAGTTATCGAAACCATTCAAAGCATCAGAGCCGAGCAGAAACAACATCCAAAACCCTATTTGGTTGAGTTCAAAACCTTTAGAATGCGTGGACACGAAGAAGCTTCCGGTACAAAATACGTTCCGAAAGACTTGATGGATACTTGGCAAAAGAAAGATCCTGTTCAAAACTATGAAGACTTTTTGATTCAGGAAAACATATTAGACACAGCTCAAATTGAGGCCTTAAAAACCGAATATAAAGCCCATGTTTTAGCCGAATGGGACTTGGCTTATCAGGCAGAAGCCGACTTGGGAGACGTCGCTTCAGAACTCCATGATGTTTTTGCGCCGCATAAACCGCAAATTATTGATCCTGAATTAGATAATGTCAAAAATATTCGTTTTGTAGATGCCATTTCGGAAGGTCTAGGCATGGCAATGGAAAAACACGATGACCTTGTTATAATGGGTCAAGATATTGCCGAATATGGCGGTGTTTTCAAAATTACAGATGGCTTTGTTGAACGTTTTGGAAAAGCACGTGTGCGCAACACACCAATTTGCGAATCGTCGATACTTAGTGCCGCTTTGGGCTTGAGTATTTGCGGTATAAAATCGGTTGTAGAAATGCAATTTAGTGATTTTGTAAGCTCGGGTTTTAATCCGATTATTAATAATTTAGCCAAATCGCATTACCGCTGGGCGCAAAACGCCGATGTAGTTGTACGAATGCCTTGTGGTGCGGGTGTTGGTGCTGGGCCTTTTCATTCGCAAACCAACGAAGCTTGGTTTACTAAAACACCTGGCCTAAAAGTCGTTTATCCGGCAACGGCTACTGCCGCTAAAGGTCTACTCCTGTCGGCTATTGAAGACCCAAATCCCGTTATGTTTTTTGAGCACAAAGCCTTGTATAGATCTGTTTATGAGGATGTTCCATCAAACTATTATCATACCGAAATTGGCAAAGCACATTTGGTTTCGGAAGGACAACAAGCTAGTATAATAACCTACGGCATGGGGGTGCATTGGGCCTTAGATTATGCCAAAGCCCATCCCGAATTAAGCTTAGATATTCTCGATCTTCAAAGCCTTGTACCTTTAGATCGTGATGCTATTTTTGATTCGGTAAAACGAACCGGAAAAGTACTTATTCTACATGAAGATTCGTTATTCTCGGGCATCGGCGGAGAGATTTCTGCCTTAATTACTGAACATTGTTTTGAATATCTTGACGCACCTATTATAAGGGTTGCTAGCCTAGATACACCCATACCTTTTGCAGCCAGTCTTGAGAAAAATTACTTAGCTAATTCAAAATTAGAACAACAAATGGAGCTTTTGTTGGAGTACTAACTGGCTTTCAATACAGGTAAAAAAATACTAAGGCAGAGCACTGAATCAACACAGGGAGCTAAAAACAGAGGCTAAGAGCTCAACTACATTTAGGTACACAAAGCCTACTGCAAAAAATTGTAGAATAATGCCAAATTTATTCAGAAACAAATATCGAATACCATCAGCACGACACCCCAATTGGGATTATAGATGGAATGCCGCCTATTTTATAACCATTTGCACAGACAATAGAACGCACTATTTTGGAGAAATAAAAAATGGTCAAATGCAACTCTCCCACATAGGCGTCATTGCCGATTTGTTATGGTACGAAATAAAAAATCATGCGCAGTGCATTAAATTAGGTGCATTTGTAGTGATGCCCAATCATATACACGGTGTTTTGATATTGGATAATCCGGATAATGATGGTGGGATCGATGATGTAAAGACAAGGGATGCCTTGTCTCTACATCAAAATAATCGCCAAAACGACCATCAATCCCAAAAATCCATTGGACAAAAACGACTACGAAATCCTGGGAAAAATTCTATTTCAACCATTATTGGCGGATACAAATCTGCGGTAACCAAACACGCCAATCGATTGCATTATCCATTCAAATGGCAAGCCCGATTTTACGACCACATTATTCGTGATGAAAAATCTTTTCACACGATTTCTAATTACATCAACAACAATCCGCAAAAATGGGACGAGGATAAATTCTACAATAAACCATGATCGCAAAACATGAAAAAATAGCCAAAACTACCTAATACAAGCCTCTCTCCTAGCCCAGAGATAAATCATTGTGTTTTTAATTGAAGTCGCATCCTAGATCATTCGTTGATTATCTATTTTACACAAAACTGCAGCAAAAATAGTCTATGGAATGTTGGCTTATTGTGGATTTTTTTGTAGTTTCGGATTTCAAAACAAAAACACCAGATGCCAAACAAATCCGACAGCCCAGAACACTATATAGAACAAGCACCCAACGAGCGAAAAGAAACTCTAAATACGCTCAGAAAAGTGATTATCGATAATTTGCCAACAGGTTTTGAGGAAGGCATTCAGTATAATATGATTGCTTATTATGTGCCGCACAGCATTTACCCTGATGGCTACCATTGCAAACCAGAAACGCCTTTACCTTTTATGAGTTTTGCGTCTCAAAAAAACTCTATCAACCTCTATCACAGCGGAATATATGCAAATTCGGAACTTTTAGATTGGTTTGTTGGCGAATACCCAAAACACTGCAAACGCAAACTTGATATGGGAAAAAGCTGTATCCGGTTCAAAAAAATAGAAGAAATTCCGTTTGATTTAATTGGAGAATTATGTCAAAAAATGTCAGTTCAACATTGGATTGAGTTATACGAAAAAACCATCAAGAAAAACTAATGAAAAAACGTGTTACAGGTATCGGCGGATTGTTTTTTAAGTCAGAAGATCCAAAAGCATCAAAAGCGTGGTATAAGAAGCATTTAGGTTTTGACACCGATGACTATGGCTGTACCTTTTGGTGGAAAGACAAAGAAGGTCAAGATAGCTCAAGCCAATGGAGTCCGTTTGCCAAAAACACAAGCTATTTCGAGCCATCGAAGAAAGATTTTATGTTCAATTATCGGGTAGAAAACTTGGATGAATTATTGGTCGAATTGAAAAAAGAAGGCGTGGCACTTGTTGGCGAGCCTGAGGTGTTTGAATATGGAAAATTTGCATGGATTTTGGATAACGAAGGCAACAAAATTGAACTTTGGGAACCGAAAGATCAGGTATTTAAATCAAAAAAATAAAAACCACAACAGATTATGAATCAAATTGTTAGAATTTTATCAATAAGTCTTTTTTTGAGCCAACAAGGTCTTGCACAAGATTTTTCGAGAACCAAAAGTTTGGCAGAATCCGTGAAGGCAAAATCAGAACATTTTGAACTCGAAGTTGAAAACACACATGGCGATGTGCGTATAGAAACTTGGAATAAAAAACATATTGATTATACTGTAGATATTTCTGTGAAAGGCAATGACGAGGCTCGGGTAAATTCTTTTTTTGAAGGCATTAACATTGAAGTTAGTCAAAACAAAGCTCATCTTCAACTACATACGTGGTTGCCTCAAAAAAAATCAGGATTCATCAATAGTATCATTGAAGAGATTAAGTCGTTTAGCAAAAAATCCTCCATTGAGATTCAGGTCGATTACAACATCAAAGTGCCCCGGCACGTCAAGCTAGATTTATCGAACACACACGGTTATATTTTTTTGGATGAAACCGATACAGAAGTTGATATCGAAAGCCACCATGGTGGGCTTCATGCCTTTTGTTTGAATGGTTCGGACAATAAGATTGAGCTGTCGCATGCGGATAAATCGGACATTACATTCATTGAAGCTGGAAATATCACCTTGATGCATTCAAATCTAAAAATTGATGAAGGAAAACAGCTAACTATTGAATCCTCACACAGTGATTTAGAATTAGAAACTGTTCAAAACTTATTGCTTGATATTAGCTTTGGAGAACTGATTATCAATACAGTAGAAAGCATCAAACTCAATGCTTCTCATGCTAAATTAGGAATAGAATTAGTTGAACATTCACTCGAAATGGAAAATACTTTTGGTCATTTGAAATTGAAAAAAGTAGCTTCAGATTTTCAGAATATTGAGATTGAATCTAGTCATGCAAGCATCAATTTAGGCATCGACCAAGCGTCGGATTATAAACTTGAAGCCGAAGTGCGTTTTGCTCAATTGCATGGCGTCGAACACGTAGAATGTATTAGCTGTGAAAAAGATAAGTCTCAAAAAAATTATTTGGCCTATTACAAAAAAGAAAGCAGCAAAAGACGTGTTAAATTAGATTCCGAATTTGGCGACATTCGATTAGAACACGTAAATTAACGTATTGATTTTCAAAGTAGATTCTAATTTTTTGGCCTCTACATACAATCAAAAGCTCATCAAAACTACCGCAAACACTAGGCTTAGACCTAAACCATCGCTCTATAGTCTTTGGTGAGCGAGTGCCGCATTCAATATAACGTCTAAAAAAGGACTCTTTACTGAAAAGCATGAGCACTATTTTCTTTTAAATCCAAAACTTACCCCGTGATTTCACATATTCTCGGCTGTCAAATACTGAACATCCTTGAGAGTACTCTTTAATATTAAGAGCCAAAGCATTGAATGCCCTACGGGTTTTTTGAACAGAAAATCAAACACCCGATAAGGTCCTAAATTTGTAAATAGATGGCTGCGCTCGCCTAGTGCGTCTTTGCGGATCAGACTCCGCAATGACGCAATGACGAAATGACTTCCAGTTGTAATGACAGGAATACGGAGGCTGTACTTTTATTTTGTTGTGTGAAGTGTTTTAAATCCTTCCAAGCCACATTCTAAAAACTGGCGATACTCCGACACTTCTGGTGTGTAACCAACAGGCGAAGTCAATAGCTTTTGGTCTGGCGAAATCAAACAATACCATGGCTGTGAATTGTTCCCGAAGGTTTCACTTTGCAACGTACTCCAACGGTCGCCTACGGTGATTATTTTTTTGACTTTTCCGTTTTTAGATTCGTAGATAAGTTGCTCATCCTCTGGAAGTTCCTCTTTGTCATCGACATATAAAGAGATTAAAACGTAATCATTTTTGATGATGTCGATAATTTCTGGCTGTGGCCAAACATTGTCTTCCATTTTTCGGCAATTTACGCAAGCATGACCCGTAAAATCAACCAATACAGGTTTGTTTACTTTTTTGGCATAAGCCAAGCCTTCATCATAATCGTGGAAACAGTCAAGGCCTTGCGGACAGTGTTTTGGATATAGAATACTGTAGCCTGGCGAAGGAGCTAAACCGCTCATCAAAGCTTTTGGCGTGTAGGTTTCTGTGGCAGGATTGTATTTGAATCCGGTTGCCAAATAGGCGGCAAAAGCAAAAAACGACGCTGCCAAAAGCCAACGTGTTGGTGTAATTTTCTTTAATGGACTGTCGTGCGGAAATTTGATTTTCCCTAATAGATACAGAGCTGCGCCCAAAGCACAAAGAATCCAAATGACATAGAAAACTTCGTATTTCACTAAACCCCAATGCTTTACCAAGTCGGCATTGGACAAGAATTTGAAAGCTAAAGCCACTTCGGCAAATCCTAAAATAACTTTTACCGAGTTCAACCAACCTCCCGAAGACGGTAAGGAGTTCATCATACCTGGGAACATCGCAAACAAGGCAAAAGGCAAGGCAAGTGCCAGTCCGAAGCCTCCCATTCCGGCGGTAAGCAGAATGGCGCCACCATCGCTAGAAAGCGAACCGGCGAGCAAAGAACCTAAAATTGGTCCGGTACAAGAAAAGGAAACAATAGCTAAAGTTAAGGCCATAAAAAATATACCAATCAGTCCACCCGAATTTGAGGCCGAATCAGCTTTGTTGGCAAAGCTTGAAGGCATAGTGATTTCGAAATAACCAAAGAAGGAAATGGCGAAAACAATAAAGACCACAAAAAAGATGACATTTAGGCTTACGCTGGTCGAAATTTGATTGAGAATATCGGGCGAAATATTGTCGAGAACATGAAACGGAATACTGAGAATCAGGTATATAGCAAAAATAAACAGACCGTAAATGAAGGCATTTCGTTTTCCTTTCTTTTTGTCTTTAGAGCCTTTGGTGAAGAAACTTACAGTTAAAGGAATCATCGGGAAAACACATGGAGTTAGTAGAGCAATCAGTCCGCCCAAAAAACCTAAAAAGAAGACACTAAAAAAGCCTTTTCCTTTGGTTTCTTCTGCTTTTACGATACAATCTACGGCTGGGTTTTCAAGGTCAATGTTTTGTTTCAAAAACGGATTATCATCGTCGGCTAAGGCCGTTCCTTCAAGTTGCTTTTTTTTGAGAACACCTGTTTTTGGATTAAAAATAAAATCGAGATAGGACGGAGGTAAACAACGGCTATCATCACAAGCATTAAACATCAAAAAACCACTTACCAAACTGTCTGAATTTAGAATTTCAACCCGCTGAGTATAAGTTGCTTGATCTTTGTAATACTTAATTTTCATTTTGAAAACAGGGTCCGTTTCTTCAACAAAATTTGAAGAATACTTCAGTTTTCCAACAGATTTTGAGGTTTTGATGCTTTCAATCTCTGTTTCTACTGCCAAAGGCCCATCGTATCCATAATCTTCAGTGGTATACATGTGCCAGTGTTCAGCAATACTTGCCTTAAAAATCAAATCGTACTGAGTGTCCGAAACTGTTTCTGTTTCGAATGTCCATCTCACTATTTTTTCAATATCAACTGATTCATTATCAGAAGCTTGCGATCCAATAAATAAACTAAGAAAGAGTAGTAAAAAATGTCGTTTCATAAGACGTTAAGGTGTTGAGTTGTTAGTAAGTTCTTCTTTTTGTTTGATTAATTCTTGCTCTAAGGCTTCTGATGTTTGAGAGCCAATGAGGTATTCTGTGCCTGACCGATCTTTAAGTACAATAATATCAGTGCCGTAGGTATAAAAATGTACACGATTTTTTCGGTGAAGATTGTAGACTGGATGTTTAAGATAAATCGGATTGTATTGGGCTTGTTCGATGGATTCGATACTGTTTAGGTCAATTTTAACTTTTCGGGTAGACCATAAGCCATCGAGTTCGACAAATCCATCATTTACAACTGTTTTGAAATGGAGAACTTTTAAAAGTACAAAAGACCAAAGGGCAATAAATCCACCAAGATAGTACAGGTTTTTGCCCGAAACAGTGCCTTCGTGAACAAGCCAATAGCCTGAAATAAAGCAAAATACGGTCAAAATCAAACGTCTACTCAAAGAATAGCGGTTTTTACCTAAATATTGTCGTTCAACATAATGCAACATCAGTCCTGATTTTTAAACACCAAATGTAACTTATTTTTATCAGACTCTTTAGCTAAAGTGCGTCTATCTTTTCGTCGACCTACAATCCATAAAATATGTCGTTGGTCAGTTAAAATCCATTGACTCTTTCTCTCTAAAGGATTCATTTTTAAGTCTTTGAAATATGAACTCACTTTTTTCTTTCCAAGCATGCCTTCCGGAAAAAACACATCCCCAGCCCGACAAGTTCGGAGCGTCAAAGGAAATTGAATCAAATCTTCGTTCAGATTTATCCTCCAATCTTGTAGCAAAGTACAATCTTTGGCTCGGATTTGAAGTACTGCATTAATTTGACCTAAGGCTTCTTTAGACTCAAACACAACAGATTGATTTTCAATACTTAAATCTAAAATAAAAAGCTGTTCATGATATTTTATCAGGTGATGACTTGCAGAAAGTAGCTTTTTTCCATTGTCTAAATCGAAAAGTTTTGAGAAAAGTTCCTGATCTGTAAAGCCAAAAGGCGAAAAAAGTTTCTTTAAAAAGAAAGGAGAAAGTGCTTTATTTTTAAGTTTCGGTATGGAAATAGAAAAGCCTCCCGGTTCGTTTTCAAAAAGCTTAGTTCTGATTTCATCTAATTGATTATCAATAAATTGTTGATTTTCTTGAAGGTTCTCAATCGTTTTTGAAAGGCGTTTAGTTTGATTCGGGAAAAGTGTTTTGGTTAAAGGCAAAACCTGATTTCGGATAAAATTTCGAGCATACTCATTGGATTGATTAGATTGATCTTCTCTACATTCAAATTGATGTTGATTCAAAAATGCTGTCAATTCAGATTTTTCGAAATCTAACAAAGGACGCCAATACCGACCTCTGTTCTGAATGCCGCAAAGTCCTTTTAAATCACTGCCTCTGAGTAGATTAAACAACAAGGTTTCGATGCTGTCGTTGATGTGATGTGCGGTAAGAATAACTGCATTTTCCGACTCAGAAGCCACGGTTTCAAACCACTCGTAGCGCAAATTTCTGGCTAATTCCTGAATGCCTTTGCCGATTTGGTTTTGAATGTGTTTGGTGTCAAACGTCTTGACTTGACAGTCAATTCCAAAGTTTGAACAAAGCTTCTGAACAAACATTTCATCTTCATCAGATGCTGAACCTCGGAGTTGAAAATTACAATGCAGAACCTTAAAATGTATCTGATTTAGCCTCAATAAATGAAACAAACACACCGAATCGCTACCGCCACTCAAAGCCAAAAAATAACTTGTGTGTTTATCTAAATTTAAACTGTTTAGATGGGTTTGAAAGGCTTTGATTAAATCCATTGTTCACAAAATCAGGTCATTACATGGATTCTAAAAGCGCTTGATTCTTTTTTGTCAATCCAGAAACTACTAAATTATAAGAATCTAAAGTCCATTTTTTTAGCTGGCTTTCCTCCAATTCGGGAACTAAATCTACGGTATTCCAATGCTTTTTACTCATGTGATAGCCCGGACGAACAAACTGATGTTTTGCTCTAAGTTCGAGGGCTTTTTCAGGATCACATTTTAGATTGATGCTTTTAAATTCAACAATAGACGTTAAAGCAAACATTTTTCCCATGACTTTAAAAACCAGAGTTTTATCATCAAAAGGCATGGTTTCTTCTGTGCCTTTAAGATCTAAACAAAAGGCTCTAAATTCTAAAATATCCATGGTTTCTACAGTTAATTTCTACATATTGTCTTCCATAAACCACTCGGCATAACTGTTTCCCGTTTCGCGCAGTAAAAGCGAGTGTAAAGTTACATTTTCGGGTAAAACTTCTTTCAAAATACGAGCAAAATCGATGACCATATTTTCGCAAGTCGGCTGATAGGGCGTGTAAACTGTTTTTTGGGCTTTGTTTTCGATGCCTCGAAAGCGCGAATCGTGTTTCAAAATCAAGGCGTGGTCAAAATCTTTGATGATATGTTTTTTCACAATCGATTTGAGTTCAGAAAAATCAATCAACATCCCTTGTTTAACGTGAGTTTCGTCTTCTATAGGCTGCCCTTTTACCGTAACAATCAATTGGTAAGAATGGCCGTGTATATTTTTGCATTTTCCGTCGTAACCGTCCAAAGCATGTGCGGATTCGAAAGTAAAAGTCTTGCTTAATCTGATGGTTTTCATGAGGTGTTTTGCTTTAGATAAGTTGATTATCTAATTCTTTATCAGGAGATTACTCTTTTTATTGAATGAAAAGTATGTGTTAGCTTTCGGCTACTTTCATTCCAAATACCGTCTTTGTTAAATTGATCAATCCGAACGGTTCCAGACGCATGAAGAATCGATTCTTTAGAAATCAATAGACCCACATGAGTAACAACACCTGCTTTGTTTTTGAAAAAAGCTAAGTCGCCTTTTTGTCTATCCGAAAACTCCACCAAATTGCCAACCAAAACTTGCTGACTGGCGTCTCTGGGCAAGGAAACGCCACAAACGCGGAGCAAAACTTGCATCAAACCAGAGCAATCGATACCAAAAAGGGTTTTTCCGCCCCAAAGGTAAGGCGCATTCAGAAAAGTGAATCCTTTTTTGATGACTTGATCTATGGATCCTGCTTCAGCCTCGCCTTCAATAAAAGCACCAAAAGGAATCAAAAAGTCATGTTTTCGTTTAATATTTCGAAAACCCTGCACCTTCATATAGCCTTTGTGATCGACGGTTTTGGCTTGGCTAGACAAAATCCAACCCACGTATTTATCAATCCCAGATTGGACTTTTATCCAGTCTTCGTTTTCTTCCAAAACACGAGCTATTTCATTGTATAGCAATTGATTAACCAATTCACTACGATGACTGTTTTCGGCATACATCGGCGAACAAGGTGTTGTGATTTGGATAAATTTTGAATCTTTATTCATCTAGTGTTCGATATCCAAATTATCAATCAGCTTAACCTGAGACCTAAAACCTTTGATGCGGTGTTTGTTTTGTTCAATTTTCTTTTCAATACCTTGTTTCATGGTATTATTTCCGCTACCGAACCAAGACATATTAGCCTCAAATTGTTTGATTTCGTCTTGAATTTGATCAATTTTTCGTTTCAAAAATCGACGTTCTTTTTTTACAGCCTCAAAATCTTTAGCTTCCAAGAAATTGTCAATCTTCATTTTGAAAAGCATCTCATGCTTTTCATTTTTTTCCATCTTAATTTTATTAAAATGCGTGTCCATTACAGATCTAAACGCGCCGTCAGTTTTCTCTCGGTCTTTTCGGGCAACAGCTCCGCAAGCACGCCATTTGTCGTTATAAGATTTCAGTAAATCGAAATTTTCTTTGTGCTGATCTTCTTTTAGTTCCAAAGCTTTCACTTCTTCTAAAAGCACTTTCTTTTTAGCTAAATTATCTTCAAAACTTCCCAGTTGCTCGTTGTAATGTTGCTCCTTTTTTTCGAAGAAATGATTACATGCAGCACGAAATTTTGTCCACACTTCATCCGCTTCTTTCACTAATGGTTTAGCTGTATTTTTCCATTCATTTTGGAGTTTTTTCAACGCTTCCGTGGTCTGTTTCCAGTCTGTAGACTCTTTCAGCTCCTCAGCTTTTTCCAGCAAAGTGCGCTTGACAGCCAAAGCCTCTTGTTGTCTGATTTTGAAGTTCTTATAATAGGTGTTCTTTTCAGAATTGATGACTCTAACGGCTTCTTTAAACGCTTCCCAACTGATGGTATTTTGTTCTCTGCTAATGCGTCCAATTGTTTTCCACTCAGCCCGAATTTCATCTAAGGTTTTGAGTTGATCTCGCCAACCTGCATGACTATTAATTTCTTTGATAGGAAAGTTCTGAACACGTTCTACCAAAGCCATTTTTTTATTGAAATTCTCAAGATATTCAGCTTCTCGACGTTCAAGTTCAGCTTGTCTATTTTGATGGATTTGCTGACTCAACTCATTGAATTTTTCCCAAATCACTTCGCGATGTTCTTTCTGAACAGGTCCACCTTGTTCTTTCCATAAACCATGTAAATTCTGAAGTTCATTCACGGCCTCGAAAGGATCCGAATGAGACAAAAGTGCTTCTGCTTTTTCGCAAAGTTCGGTTTTGAATTTCAAGTTTCGGTTAAACTCAATATCACGCAAATCTCTATTTATGGACAATAGATCAAAAAAGCGATCGGCGTGGTGATGGAAGGTTTTATAGACATCATCACTCACCGATTTATTGATGTGCCCAAGGCTATTCCAGCGTGTTTTCAACTCTTCAAAATCAGAAAATTTCAAATTTTGATTCGAATCCACCAAAGTTTTCAATTCTTCAATAAGTGCCAATCTGCCTTTTAGGCTATCGCTTTGGTCTTTTTCAATTTTTGCAAAATGAGCTACTCGACGAACCCGATAATTTTCCTGAGTTGCATAAAACTCATCAAATTCAGTGGTCTGATAATCAAAGTCTTCTGCTAAATTTCCAGCTTCAAGAAAGGCTTCCAGTTTTTTGGCTTTAGCTTCCTGAGCTCTCGTTTTGATGAGGTCTTTAGCTTGATTGAAAAAGATTTTTTGATCTACAAAATCAACTTTTCCATCGATATCTTTAAGTAAATTCGTTAAGTCTTCAGTCGATTTAGATTCAATATCTACCCAAGTGGTGTTGAAATAGAGTTCTTTTTTTTCGTCCCGACTGAGTTCTGTTTGTGCTGCTGTCGGCTGTACGTTTTCGTTGGCGTTTGGCGTTTGATTTTCCATAAGGCATCATTGTTAAAAAGAAAGAAAAATCCACTTCTGTAGATTTTTTTTGTGATTGAGTTTGCATTTCGGAACACAGATTAAAACGTTTCCTATTCCGAAATGCATTAAAATTAGAGTTGGTTAAATATGAATAACTTCGTCATAAGCTGCAGCAACAGCTTCCATAACGGCCTCACTCATTGTTGGGTGTGGATGAACAGCTTTTAGGACTTCCATTCCCGTCGTTTCAAGTTTTCGGGCAACCACAGCTTCGGCAATCATTTCGGTTACGTTGGCGCCAATCATGTGGCAACCAAGCCATTCGCCATATTTGGCATCAAAAATAACTTTCACAAAACCATCTTTGTGTCCTGCGGCAGAGGCTTTTCCTGAAGCCGAGAATGGGAATTTCCCTACTTTAATGTCGTATCCAGCTTCTTTGGCTTGCTCTTCGGTATAACCAACCGATGCAATTTCTGGACTTGCATACGTACAACCCGGAATGTTTCCATAATCGAGTGGTTCTGGGTGATGACCAGCAATTTTTTCAACACAAATAATACCTTCAGCGGAAGCGACGTGAGCCAAAGCTGGCCCAGCAACGATGTCGCCAATAGCATAATATCCAGGGATATTAGTTTCGTAAAAATCATCAACCATTACTTTTCCTCGGTCGTGAGCTACGCCAACATCCTCAAGTCCAATACCTTCAAGATTAGTTTCAATACCAACAGCCGAAAGAACGACGTCGCATTCTATTTGCTCTTCACCTTTTTTGGTTTTCACAAATACAACACATTGATTTCCAGAAGTATCAACACGTTCTACACTCGAATTGGTTTTGATTTTAATCTTAGATTTTTTGAAGCTTTTTTCCAATTGTTTCGAGACGTCTTTGTCTTCATTTGGAACAATAGTTGGCAAATATTCAACAATAGTTACCTCAGTTCCCATTGCTGCATAAAAATAAGCAAACTCAACGCCAATAGCTCCCGAACCAACCACAACAAGGCGTTTTGGCTGTTCTTTCATGGTAAGCGCTTCGCGGTATCCGATTATTTTTTTACCATCCTGTGGTAAGTTTGGCAGTTGGCGCGAACGTGCTCCGGTTGCCAAAATGATATGATTTGCACTATAATCAGTCGATTTTCCATCTTTGTCGGTTACCGCAACTTGTTTTCCAGCTTTGATTTTCCCAAAACCTTCCAAGACATCAATCTTATTTTTCTTCATCAAAAACTGAATACCTTTACTCATGCCATCAGCCACACCACGCGATCTGTCTACAATAGCGTTGAAATCGGCATTGGCATCGCTCACCGAAATTCCATAACTGTCGGCGTGTTTGATGTATTCAAAAACCTGCGCACTTTTTAGTAGCGCTTTGGTTGGTATACAACCCCAGTTGAGACAAACTCCACCAAGATTTTCTTTTTCAACAATAGCTGTTTTTAAGCCTAATTGTGATGCTCGGATGGCGGTAACATATCCTCCAGGTCCAGAGCCAATAACAATAACATCGTAATTCATAAGATCTGTTTTTTCAAAATTCTGTTGCGAAAATACAGCTTTTTTCTTTAGGTTGTTTTTATGTGGCTTTTTTCTGTTTTTTTTTGGGTTAAAAGCGTGCTAAAACCACCTTTATACGTTTGCACTAATTTTGACCAGAGTTTTTTTTGTTTTTAATGTAAGGATTGATGTTTTGTAATTTCTTCACACCTTATTTTTGATACATCAAACGAATAGACTTCTGAAGTTTAACAATCAGCAATAAGTCATTGGTCCTTCCGAATAATAAGAATTTCATCTGAGCTAAAGGCCATCCACGCAAAATCATAAACCCAATAGTAAATTTTGTTTTTGCTATTGATATGGCTGTGCGTGTGATATTTAAACTTAAATTTCTTCTTTTCCAAAACCATTCTTGGCACTTTTTTTTGACTCAGATTCTTGCCAACAATTTCTAATAAAATAGAACGGTTTCGGTGTAGTATGATGTCGATATCCTTTACAGCTAATCCATTTGCTCTTCGTAAATTAACGTGATAATAGTTTTTGCACCGTATAGAACAAAACAGTTTATCGCTCCGACCTTGGATGATGTTTTTGCAGATTTTACACTTCATAATGGTTGTAAAGGTATGATTTTTATAGAGATGTGAGCTAGTCGTTTTTAACGGTTATAATACGGCTAATATCTGAAAACCGTATTTTTAACGAAAAAAGTACTTAGTTTTGAAGTCAAAATCTGTGTTAATCTATATTTTGTTATGAGTAAAATCCCCATTATTTACCAGCCATTAAAACATGCCAAGCGCATCAAAGTCTTTATTCCTTATGAATTGAAGCCTTTGCGTGAGCAATTCAAAAAAATAAACAGTACGTTTTGGCATCCTAATCAGAAATTGTGGTCTATTGTAAATACCGAGGAAAACAAACGATTACTCAAAAAGCTGTTTGGCAAGCAATACAAAGTAATGCAAATAAAACCGCCAACACCTATTGAAAAAAGAACCCTTAATGAGGTTTCAGAAGAAGCTTTGTTTGCATTAGAAAAAGCCTTAGTTCTGAAGAAATATGGTGACTCAACCTTACGAACTTATAAAAATATGTTTAGCATTTTTTTATCAAAATTTGAAGGACAAGACCTCGAACTAATCACCAAAGAAGAAATAGAAGGCTTTGTTTATGAATTGATTACAAAAAACAAAATTTCAGAAAGTTATCAAAACCAACTCATCAATGCCATCAAAGCATATTACGAACACGCACTAGGAAAACCAAGAGAATATTATGATGTAAAACGACCAAAAAAAGTACTTACCATACCCAATGTATTACCAAAAGAAGAAGTTATAAAAATTTTGCAACAGCCCAAAAACATTAAACACAAAGCTATATTGTGGACAATTTACAGTGCAGGATTGCGCATTTCGGAAGTGTTGAATTTGCGCATCATAGATGTGCATTCTAAGGAAGGCTATTTGTTTATAAAAGACAGCAAAGGTAAAAAAGACCGGAAGACCATATTGTCCGATCATTTGGTCGATTTACTGAGGGAATATTACCGAAAGGAAAAGCCTTCCTATTGGCTGTTTGAAGGACAAACGGGCGGCAAATACAGTACTACAAGTA
>JBMYYR010000029.1:0-25590 GCA_049609625.1 Flavobacteriales bacterium
TGCGCTTGCCCAAGGCAGAACACATTAAAAAAAATCCGTAGAAATTAATCAACCCTTATCACCAACCCACTTACTCCAAAAAATATAAACCAAAGACAAGGTAGAAACCACAAGAAAAATACCAACCAAAGGCTGGAGATTTCCATCATAAAGACTGCCAACATAGGCCGAAATAGGAACGCCAATTAGAGTAGAGAGCGAGCCCACCACCGAAGCGCCAATGCCTGCAATATGACCCAAAGGTTCCATGGCAATGGAGTTTAGATTGCCGAACAAAAAGCCAACACAAAACATCATCGGAATCCAAAGTGAAAGAAAAACAGTAAAGCTAGGGTGTTGAAAAACAATGAGATAGCATTGAAAACCAAGCGAAAGGACTAAAATGCCAAAAAGAGAATAGCGCACAATATTGAGCATACCAAAACGGTCGACAAACTTACCATTCAGAAAAGAAGTCAGACCCACCGAAACGGCAACCAGACCAAAATAGTAGGGAAAATTTTCGCCTTTTTGATAGAGGTTTTGAAAGATGTCTTGAGACAGATTCAGGTAAGTCATAAAGGCGCCAAACACCAAGCCCGAAATAATGGTATATTGCATGGCTTGTTTTTCTTTGGCAATTTCTTTGAGGGCTTTGCTGCTTTTGGAAAACGAAAAGGGAATCCGATGTTCTGGGGCTAAGGTTTCTTGTTGTTTCAGGGCAAAGGCAAAGGTAACCAACAGCGTGAAGATAAAAAGTACGATGAAAATAAGTTCCCAATCGCCGAATTGCAAAATATACTGACCAAGAATAGGCGCAAGAATCGGGATAAGAATAAAAATGGTCATAATCAAAGACATGATTTTTGCCATTTCGTTGCCTTTAAACACATCGCGGATAAGCGCGACGCAAACAATACGGTTGGACGACAAGCCAAAACCTTGCAAAAAGCGACCAACAACCATCACGGGCATCGATTGGGCAAGAATACAGATCAGCGTACCGATGCTAAAAAACAAAAAACCAATGTAAATGGCAGGTTTCCGACCAAGGCTGTCCGACAGCGGGCCAAAACCCAATTGACCAATGGCGAGTCCTAAAAATATCGATGAAATAACCTGTTGTTTTTCTGTCAATTCTTTGATATTCAAATCTTTGCCGATGATTTCTAAAGCCGGCAATACGGCGTCAATAGAAAAGGCAAGAAAAGACATCATCAAAGCCAAAAGAGGCACCGACAAGCTTGTTTGGGTGGTTGAAGTCTTCATTTTAGTTTCTGAACGCTAAAGTCATTTCACGCTTTTTTGGTGGGCCAGGAATACATTCTACCCGAAAACCAATCGCTTTTAATCGGCGTTTGATGATGCCTTTGGCACAATAGGTGGTCATAAAGCCGCCTGGATTAAGATGATCAAAAAGGCGTTGAAAAACTTCTTCGCTCCACATTTGTGGTTGTTTATCTGGCGAAAAGGCATCAAAGTAAATGACGTCGTATTTTTCTTTTGGCATCCAATGTTCAAACTTGACTTCCAGTTTGGTGATGTTCATAAACTCATGTAAATCAAAGTTTTGTTCCCATTCGGATTGGTGCATGAGCTGAAATTCGGCCTGATCGGCTGTGTG
Organism: Flavobacteriales bacterium; assembly: GCA_049609625.1. Classification (GTDB taxonomy): domain Bacteria; phylum Bacteroidota; class Bacteroidia; order Flavobacteriales; family CAJXXR01; genus JBMYYR01. Next base: position 1,604 of record JBMYYR010000029.1, read on the forward strand.
CTCCGCAAAATTGAGTTTGCTATACAAAGCTTCGGAAACAGGATAGGCTTCTATGGCATCATAGATGACTTTCCGTTTGTTTTTTTTGCTTTCCAAACTCGTCAAAAACGCATTTAATCCCGTTCCAAACCCCACTTCGAGAATCCGAAGAGGCTCGGCATCCGAACGCCGCATGCCGTGTTCAATAAAAATATATTCCGACTCCACACGTGCGCCGTGTGTCGAATGATAATGCTCGTTGATGTGTTCGGAAAACAGGGTATGGCTTCCGTCTTTGCTGAGGACTAATTTATTGCTCATTGGACTGTGTTTTTGCTTTGCTTTTGATAGAAAATTCATAACCAAAAGCAATCATATATTGCACAAAACCAAAGTGTTGCTTTGCTTTTGCGTTTTTGTTTTCATTAATTCTGATGTCATTCATATCTATAAATCCACCTTTGATATCGGTCTGGAAAAAGAGGTTTTTATAATGGACTTGTAAACCGATTTTGGATGAAATGCCATAACCCGAAACATGAAAATCGTCATAGCGTTTGCCTCCCAAAACCGTGGCGTTGGTGCGCGGAAGCATAAAACCTCCAGCCAAACCGAGGGTAGAATACAGTTTGAACGGATGTTTTAATCCGACGTGAATGTCCGCCAATAAATCTTGTCTGTTAAGTTCCAAATTGATGTAATTCAGTCCATCTGTATGTTCGTATTTCATAAAATTTCGAATCAGCTGAATCTCTTCTTGCTCATACACGCCAGCAAACACCGAATTTCCCCAAATTTCGCCGTCAATTTCTACACGCTGATACTGATCCATCACATATTTCATGTGTTCCAAACTCAAAGCCAATTCATAATGATCATCAATAAAATAACCAATATGGGCGTTGGTTTGGGGCAAAGACACATAGCCAGGATGAAAATAGGGATTCAAACCAAATTTGGTTTGGCGATCGTGTGCTAGCACATCGTTTAGTGTGAAATCGTAATTATCACCAGAAAAATGAATATCAGATTTGGTATATTGGCTTCGGTTCCAACCCCAATAGACATTAAAATGGCCTTTGCGGCTAAGCTCTTGCCCAAAACTAGCTTGCGCAAGTCCGAACACACTAATAAATACTAATATATAGTTTGTCATGCTGTTTTTTTTTATAAAAACGTATCGTAGAAATAATTTTGTTTTTGGAGTTTAAGATCCTGAAGTACAGAAGCTTTCACACCAATCGTGAAGCTATATTGTTTGATGACACCATTGGGTACCCAACTAAAACTCATTTGCCAACAATGCATATCTCGATTGAATGAAAACTCGCTGGTAGACAGTTTTTTAGTTGAAAAATCGAAACCTGTTCGGTAGCCAATTTTCCATTTTGGTGTGATGCTGATGTCGCCTCTCACGTTCATGGTTTGGTTTAGATTTCGACCCGAGGTTCGGTTGTAGGTGTAGCCCAACGTATAATTCAAATTCATACTAAAAGGAACATCAAAATCTAAATAAGACCTTGGATCGGTACCGAGCTGATTGAGTTCGCGGAGTTCCTCGCCACTCAATTGATTTCTATCTATCGAGTTAAGTTTTTCTTCGGTGCTTTTGCCCGATCTGCTTTTTCCTGAAAACGAGTAAGATACGCTGGTACTTGCCGAGTTGAACACGCCCTTGCCGCTGCCTTCCCAAAACAAGGCATTGATCTGCCGGTCTTCGGTTTGGATGTAGGGGTTGTAGCTCGCTCGAGAAGTAATGGAAAAGCCACCGCCTAAATTAGACTGCATGCTCAAATTTAGATTAGCCAGCCGAAACGAATCGACATCGAGGTCGTAGGTGGTCGAAACATCAAGAGCGTTGAGCAATTTTACTTTTTTGAATGTTGGTGTGGCCACCGTGGCGGTGTCGCTCATTTTTTCTCTCACTTTGATTTCAAAATTATTGTTTAGAGCCAAGCTAATCCGACCCAAAGGTGTTTTTGATGAAGCCGTTGCCGAACCTGGTGTACCGTAAAGCGGATGGCTTCCAAAGCGACTAAAATACTCGTTTTCGAGTGTGTTTGGATTAAATACTTGTTGAAAATACCGTTGTTGGTCTTGAAGTTCAAAGCGGTATCTGTACGAGATAGAAGGTTCGAGCATGTGGCGCAAAGCAGTTATTTTTCTTTGGTCTCCGAACTGAAAAAGTCCATAAATAACGGGATTGAAACTAAAGCCAATAGAGGCATCGATGTCATGTAAATGATAAAGCCCAATTTCTGATTTTTCTTCCAATGCTACGTTTCCAAGCCATTGATAATCAAACTTTTCTCGATATATCAAGCCTCTATACGACAGCGAGGGTGTGAGCGATAAGGCATTAGAAATACTGATCGGGATAGAAAACGGAAGTTGATATTGAGCTCCAAATCTCAAATTGTCGAACATAGTTGATGTAAACATCAAAGAATCAAAGGTTTGGATATTGGTTTTGGAGGTCAGTTTAGGCTTGAAGCTAATTTTATTTAGCAAATGATTAGAAGCGCGCTTTTTACTTCTAAAAGGGTAAATGGTTTGTGCACTCAGGGTCAAATTCGGTAAGTTCATCACTACCGGATTGCTCAATTCGCTTTGGCGAGTCATTCTATGGTCGGCCGTTACGTTCAATTTAAGCCAGGAGTCAAAAAAACTACGTTCGTAATTGATGCTCGATGTGTAGGTGTTTTTAACCTGATTGGTAAACGATTCAAAGTTGTTTCTGTTAAAGTCGGAGCTCGTTAGGTCTACCGAAGCCCAAAATCGACCAAAGGGATTGGCTTTGGCGTCTTGATTGTGTTTCCAAACCACGGAATAGTTAAATTTGTCGGCCTGAGCACTAAAATACTTGGTTCTGGAGTATTGGGCATCCAAAAAACCTGAAAATTTATAGCGTTTGGCATAGCGAAAACTATTCTTAATTTTATAGGAACCGCCCGTATAAATATCAAAGCTTAGTTCATCATCCCAATAGTCGCTCAGGCCCATATACAAGCCCAAATTTGATAAACTATAGCCTCGGTCTGGCGCAAAATCATAGCTCGGCAGACTGATGCCAAAGCGTTTTTTTTCATTCAGCGGAAAATAACCAAAAGGCAAAACCAAAGGCGTTTTTAGACCTTCGATGACCAATTGAGCTGGGCCGCTGACAATTTTTCCGTCTTCGGTAAACTTCAATTTTTTGGCTTGGATGTAGTAATGCGGTTCGGCGTGGCTACAGGTGGTGTAAATCCCTTTATTGAAATGATAGGTATTGTCGGCCTGGCGTTTGATGTCATAGCCATACAGAAAACCTTCGCCTTCTTGGGTAAACAATTGCTGGATTTTTCCTCGTTTAGATTTTAGGTTAAATAGTATCGTATCCGATTCATAAGAAGCACCATCCTGAGTAAATATAGGTTTTTGAACAATCCGATTAGAATCATTCATCAAACCATGGGCATAAATCAGATTTTTTCCAAAATCGATCTGAATAAAACCTGCCGTGAGTTTAAAATCTTCATAATCGACGTAAGCTTTATTATAAAGTTTGATGAGTTTTTGTTTCGGAAAGCTGAGCATCGAATCCTGTGCAAAATAATCTACCGGTTCAGAAAACGAGGTATTGGGCGCATAGCGGATAGAATCTACCTGAGTATTTTGGGCATAACTACTGTATGACAGAAAAATACACCATAAAAAAAGCAGGGCTTTTGAACAAAACAATCCTTGTTTTTGCTGCATAAATTAATTAATTCTTTACCTTTGTTTTTGAGCTTCAAAACTAAACTAAAAATACAGATTGTGATGCGTATTACTCAGCTTTTGTTCATTTTCCTTCTATTTTTCGGACAGTCAACTTATAGTCAAAAAGAATCAGGCCCTAGTGCTGTTCAGCGAATCGTTATCGATGCTGGGCATGGCGGTACCGACCCAGGTAATTTGGGAACAGGACGACTAAAAACAACCGAAAAAGACGTTAATCTAAACGTGGCTCTCCAGCTCGGCACATACATTAAGACGTATCTAAAAGATGTTGAAGTGCATTACACTCGGACAAAAGACACTTATCCGGAACTTCCTGATAGAGCGAGGCTTGCAAACAATTTGAAGGCCGATTTATTTATTTCCATCCACTGCGATGCCTTCAAAAAACGCTCGGTTCAGGGCTGTACGAGTTTGGTTTTAGGCGATGGGCATCACGAAAAAAATAGAATTGCGATTCAAGAAAATGGCTTGCTGATTGCTCAGGAAGGTAAAGAAAAAGTGATGGAGCATATTTCGTCTGATCGAGATTCGCGCTATGGCACAATGCTTTATAAAGACAAAAATTTGGAACAAAGTATTTCTTTGGCTTCCAAAATTCAAAGTCAGTTCAAGCACCGCGTCAGTCGTGTGGATAGAGGTGTCAAACATCAAAATTTATATGTCATTCGTGCGGTTTCGATGCCAAGTGTGTTGGTCGAATTAGGGTTTTTGACCAATCCCGAAGAGGAGCGTTTTCTTAATTCAAACCAAGGTCAGGAATATATGGCTTCGGCTATTTTTAGAGCCTTTCGAGCGTATAAAAAAGAACAAGATTCATTTTTTAATGAAGTTCAATTCAATGATTTTGAAGATGTTAATCCTGAACTTATTGAAACTCCACCATTGACCGGAACCTATTATTGTGTTCAACTTTTGGCAAGTGCCAACAAACTAAAAACGTTTAATGACCTAACACCTGTGGAGGTCTATAAAGAGGGAAATCTCTATAAATATCTTTATGGCCAAGCTTATAGTATGGCTGCCGCCAAAAAACTAAAAGCCAAAGCCCGAAAAAATGGCTACCCAGAAGCCTTTATCGTTGGTATGAAAGAGGGGAGAAAGGTGAGTAAAAAGGAGCTTAGGATTTAAGCTCCCAAGTACTTTTCTGTTAAAATTGATACTGAATGCCGACTTCCAAGGTTCTCGGATTTTGAATTTCTAAGGCCGCCCGACTATTATTGTCGTAGTAATTAGCCGATGCTGGATTGTCGGTAAAGGGACGGAAGTTGTATTCGGCAATTTCTAATCCAAAATCGAGCACGTTGTAGAGCACGGCAGTAAATTCAAGTTTTTTATTGGTTTTTAGAGGTAAGCCATATCTGGCACGTAAATCCACCGAATAGTAAGCATCTTCTCTTTTGTTGAAAATAGCTGTAAATGGATTATCGGCAGGGCCAGCTTCGTTCCAAATAGCGACCTGATTTTCGCCATTACCATTGCTCGATAATTGAGTTGAAAAATTGCTAAAAGGTTCGCCATCTTTATATTTCACGGTGATGCCGTAGCTAAAACGTTCGGATACTTTTTTGTTGAACAAAGCTCGAACAATAAAGGCTCGGTCAGAATGCGAACGCCCTTCGGTGTTGAGTTCGGTATTGGGATTTCCGGAGCTTAAATCGAAACTACCTACCGAGTTATTCCAAACGCCATTACCCAAAGTGCCCGCAAAAACCGTCATATAGGCAGAAATGGAAAGCGAAGTATAGATTTTCGAGTTCTCAAACGCATATTTTGTGGTTACACCAGCGAAGAAAGGCTGATTGAACAAAGCGCCTTTGCCTTCATTGTTTTCTTGTATGGCTTTTGGTGTGTTTTCGATGATGTAATTGGGGTTGGATGTCAGATGAAAAATCTGATGATCGGTGTGTTCTGCCGATTGAAAATAGCCATAATCGCTTGCTTTTCCTTTGTAGCGCACGCGCCACGTATCTTGGTAAGATCTAAATTGCGGACTAAACACAAAAGCATGCTTTTTACTTTGATGTTTTATCGGAAGTTTGAAATAATAGAGCTTGGTCATCCTCAAATCATTATGCTCAATCCGGTAAGTGTTGTCATACACAGAACCTAATTCATTAGCTTCAAAGTGTTGATTTCCATTGTCTTTCCAATAATTGATGTCGCCACTCAAATACTTGGTTTCCAACAGCCGAACTAAGTCATAATTATATGCAAAAGAGGTTTTTCCTAACTCTAAACTCATCCATGTTTTTTCACCTAATTTCCAAGTTGCATCAGCTTCAAAATCTAAACTCAAGCCATGAATGGCGACATTTGGACTTGCCACAGCAGAATAATGAAGCTTTGGTTCAATAGACCAATTAATTTTGCTATCAACATCAGATTTAAGTTGCCACGACAATTCCTGATCTGGCATCCACGTCCAAAAAGAAGAGGATTCGGGTTGATAGGCGTTTAGCGGAATAAACGTTGTATCGATATTATCAAAATAAGATAAATATACACCTTGTTTTTGGGCAGCGCTGTAATTTAGACCTTGAAAACGGCTTTCCCATTTGATATATTGGTCAGCTTTAAGCCTAAATGAGCCGACAGAATGCAATTGCAATTCATTAAAACGTCCATTTACTTGATGTATTTGGAAACCTTCTCCATCTAAATCCACCACGTTTTTATAAATGGTATCTTGGTGTAAGCTTTGATTTCTGGTTGAGAAATTTAAGCCAAACCGATGATGAAGCCTATTGGTGGTTTGTTTTGCAAAGGCAGAAAACGCAATATGAGATTCTTTTGCGGTTTCGTTCGCATTCCAATTATATTCAGCAAACAAAGCGTCACGTTCTCTGGCAGAAATTAAGGTTTGAATTTCACTAATTGAAGAATTTTCATTTTTCATTCTCCAAGTCATATCACCCAAAAATGAAGAAAAACGCTCATCAAAATCATTTTCTAAACCTTCTAAACCAAAATTGAGATGTTTTCGTAAACCTTGTTTACTCTGGAAAAAGACATGGCTCAATGCGCCTTTTTCAAAATGATTTTGGTAGGTGGTGTTGATTAAATAGGATGTTCTCCGACGATAATCAAATGGCTTGATTTGTCTATCCTGAGCCGAAGAATGACTCATCACTTCATTGACAAACCAATTGGCAAAAGGAACACGTTCTCCCAAACCACCAAAAGTAGTGTTGACACCAACAAAACCTTGTTTTTTTGATTTGTAGTTTGAATAAAATCGAAAATCCAGATTCAAATCATCCAAAAAGAAGTCGTTGCTATGCATTTGAATTTGATGCAAACTAGCTCCAGGTCTTGCCAAACTATGAATAGGAAAACTATTGTAATAATGTTTGTTCCAAGTATAGGAAGCACCACGAACCGATTGGACTATTTCATCAGCATCCGACAGGTTGTGCCCAGCTTCTATTTGAGTATGCAAGCCATCGGCGTAGGTTTCCCAAAGTTCTTTGGGGTCGTAATGGAAGAGTTTGTTTTTTAGGAAAACAGTATTGGTGTTAAAAAGTGTGGCACTGGCAGATTTGTGTTTTTCTTTTTCTATCCGCTCCGAATGACTGAGTGGTATGTAGAGATTAAACTCTATATTGCTTGATGATATCGTGTCAGACTGCCCAAAAGCAGAAAAGGACAAACAAGTCAGAAAAAGGAGAGGAAAAATAGCTTTCATTTGGTTGGGATTTCGGAAAGGCAGAAAATTAGTAAATAAATGCTAAAAAAACATCAATTAATTTGCGTAATTCACAAAAAAAAATCAAATTAGCGAAAAATTGTTACATTGTCATGATTCAATATAGTTTAGAAATTCCTTTTAAGTCCTCGGTACGAGTGCTTTATAGTTTTATTGCGAGCCCAAGTGGTTTGTCCGATTGGTTTGCCGATCAAGTTAATCTCAAAGGCAAACACTACATTTTTGTTTGGGATGGCTACCCACAAGAAGCTAAAGTACTTTCCAAAAAGAACAATCATCACATCCGTTTTCAGTGGATAGAGGAGGAGGATTATCCGTTTTTTGAACTCAAAATTGTGGTCGATGCCATTACCAATGATGTAGCTCTTGTGATAACAGACTACGCCGATGACGAGGAAGACGTAGAGGACGGAAAACGACTCTGGCAGAAACAGTTGACTAAACTAAAAGGACATATTGGCTCATAAATTGCTTCGTTTGGCTGCCTTTTTTTAGCATCCAAATCATTATATGACTTGAATCCAGCTTATCTTTAGATGTTCAATAATGAAAATTTCATGAAAAAAGAATTAATACTCTCATTATCAATACTTTCTGTACTTGCTTTAAGCGCTCAGGAAACAAAACACGTTTTGTTTTTGGGCAATAGCTACACGGCGGCAAATAATTTACCTATGCTTATTAGCTCCATGGCTACCAATACGGGAGATGTATTAATCTATGATTCAAACACGCCAGGTGGCTATCGGTTTACCAATCATGCCTCAAGTGCTGTTTCGCTCCAGAAAATCAAAGCCGACGATTGGGATTATGTTGTGCTTCAGGCCCAAAGCCAAGAAACATCATGGAGCCAATCTCAGATGAATAATGAGGTTTTTCCTTATGCAAGTGCGTTGGCAGATTCCATTCGCTCAAACTTTTTCTGTTCCCAACCCTTGTTTTATATGACTTGGGGGCGAGAAAATGGCGATGCCAACAATTGTCCTTTTGCGCCTTGGGTTTGTACCTACGAAGGTATGGATGACGCTATAAAAGCAAGTTATCTGTTTATGGCCGAAGAACATGATGCCGAAGTAGCACCCGCTGGAGCTGTTTGGCGTTATATTCGCACAAATTATCCTCAAATAGACCTTTATACCAGCGATGGTTCTCACCCTTCTATGGCAGGATCCTACGCTGTGGCTTGTGCGTTTTACACCAGTATTTTCAAAAAAGACCCGAGTTTGATTACCTGGGATTCTAGCCTTTCGCCAGCTATAGCAAACACCATTCGATTAGCTGCCAAACAAGTTGTTTTTGATGAATTATCTACTTGGGATTTTACTCAAAACCTTGCGGAAGCCAATTTTACAGAACTCATTAACACCGAACTACTTAGTCTTACGAATACCAGCCTAAATTCAGATTCTGTGTTGTGGAATTTTGGCGACGGCACAACTAGCCAAGACCAGAACCCGAGTCATAGCTACACCCAAAATGGCGACTTTGATGTAACCTTAATTAATTTCGTTTGTGGCAGACAGGATACAATTAGTAAGTCTTTGGAAATTAAAGGATTAGATTTGGAAAGTTATGTCGGGAACAGCCTTAAGATTTATCCAAATCCAGTCCATACAAATCTGCAAATCAATTTAGGTTCAGAGCACAGTTTAATAAACATCCAAGTTTTTGATGTTGCTGGAAACAGTATTAAAACAAGCCGTTTTAAAAACCAATCTAAAGTGGATGTTGATGTTTCGGACTTAAAATCAGGTTTATATTACCTTTATGTTGAATGGGAAGGACAACTCAAGCGTTTTAAATTTATTCGAAACTAGGGTTTTATTAACTTATTTCATTAAAAAAAAACAAAGCTCTGTGTTTGTCTTGTGCTTGCTCTTTTCAATCGTAAAAGGATAGTATTTATTTAACCTGTAAGTATAAACTTAACGCGTTTAAAAAAATGAAATACTTTGTTAATATATTGATTTTTAGTGCCTTGATATTTTTCAAGACCACCAGCTACGCACAAAACAATCTTATTTTTTCGGCAGGGGCTTCAGCTCCCGAATTGTTGCATTTGGGTCTACACTATCAGATTGATGCCAGTCGGGTGGGCTTAAGTTATGGTTTATTACCTAAGGATAAAGACGCTAATTCAGCTTATGCTATTGCTCTTCAATGCACTCAATATGTCGGGAGAGCTTCGGGCGATCCTGAACAGCCTAAATTTATTAAATTTGGTTATACATACGTTAAATCCGAAACAGAATGGTTTACAACTCATTACAAATATATCAATGCTCAATTCGGAAAGGAATATCGCTTGTTTGGCCCCTTTTTTCTGAGAGGCGAATTTGGACTGATGTACGAAATTGATAAAAACCAAATCGTAAAGAAAAAGAAACCTAGTAAAGGGCTGAATTTAGATTTCAAATTGTTACCTACTTTAGGTGTCTCTGTCTGCTATAGGCTTTAAGTATTTCATAATAACTAAGTCAGGAGTCAAAAAGTAACTTATCAAAACCTGAGACATCTAAATTAATTAGTTTAATTTTGTCGAACATTTTGGTGCTTTTAGCTTAAAAGGGAATTGAGTGTAATCCTCAAACTGTTCCCGCAGCTGTAAAGCATTAAAAATCAAACCAAAAAGCCACTGAGTTTAGCTCGGGAAGGCGGTTTGATCTAAAGTGCTGAGTCAGAAGACCTGCCAAAATGTAACACTCATTCAAGCTTCCGGGACAGAAGTCGAGCCAAATGCAATAACCTCTATTCATCTGGATTTTTTCCCCGAAGTTTTTTGTTCAATTTAATTAATCTCTATCATGAGAAACAAAAAACTTTTTACTCTAAGCCTTTCACTCTTAGCTACTTCATTTAGCTTTGCACAACAAACCGAAGCCGTTTTTGTTGGAAACAGTGGAACGTCTACAACCAATTTTTCGTTAAGCGACAAACAAGGCAATCTCAACGATTTTCAATCCGATGTTGGAACGGCTTATGTGCAATATGCGCTTAGCGAACGTCAATTGGTGTATTTGGCAGCCACCGATTCTATTTATCGTTTTGATGCTGTAAATCAGACCACAACAGCTGCTGCTTTTGATGGTGTAAGCACCAACACGATGCTAATTGAGGGCGATTATCTATTTGTTGGCAATCAGTTTGGAACGACAACAGCTCAGCTTCAGGTATTCGACAAAACGACCTTGGCATCCATCCAAACCTTTCCCGGAATCAACTATCCTGTTTCGGATTTAGTGGCGATGGATGGCGTGTTATTTGTACTTCAAAACATTCCACATACCGTCGAACTTTTCCCAGGTTATGCACTCGATTCCTTGGCATTAATTTCTCGAATTAAGCTTTCGGATTTAAGTTTAGGCGAGCCTATTGTTTTCGATGCCGATTCGGCTCACAATATGGAAAAAATGTTTGCTTTCGACAACCAAATTCACCTCTTCGGCACACACGAAATGGGAGCAACGATACATAGCAAATACACTTATTCTAATTCAGATAGTTCATTGATATACAATGACTTTGATTACGATATTAATCTAACTTACGGCAATCAAACAAGTCAAAACGGTGCTCAAATTGCCTTTCCTTTCAATCAAGGTATAGGTTTGTATGATTTAGCTGGCGATTCGCTTATCAATCCTTCACTTATTGCGAATGCACCAACCGCTTTTGCTATCGACTGGCAAGCGGAGGAAATCTACTTTAGCAAAGGCGATTATTCAAGCTTTGCCTACGGAACTATTTATAATTTCGATGCTGATTCTATTGGTTCTTATGATGTTGGCTCTGGCTATTCTCCCGAAGCTATTTGCTTATTGCAATCTGCTCATTTTGAAGCGAATGACGAGGAGAATGTTATTCGGCATTATATTAATTTCGGTCCACCATCAATTCCATCTCAAACAACGATTAGCCCAATCAGTAGAAATGATGTTTTAGATGAATCACATACGGTTGAAATCATTGAGCCACCAATGAATGGAACGGCGAATCTTATTCAAACTGGCACCAATTGGAGTGTCGACTATCAGTTTGATAATCAAAGCTCTGGCTATTCAGCTCAAATTCAGTATCGAATCATCAATGCGTTTAATGATGCTGATACGGCTACACTTATATTGAATCCTGCTAGCATTGGCGGTCTAGGAACTTATTCTTATGCTTTTGATTATGTTGACTTACCAGATGTTGGTTATCTTAATGGTTCAGAAGTCTTTGGAGGCTTTCTTATTGAAGGCTTATATTCTGAGCTCGCCTTTGCGCATAATAGTTATAATCCAACCTATGACTCTTGGTCTGGTATTGCGCTTTCAAATTTAAACGACACTCAAACTCCTGGTTATGGAAATCAGTATTCGGTGTTTAGTGAAACCAACATTAATCATTTTGCATTTGCAGTAGTAAATGGTAATTCCGAGGCCAACACTATCGAATTTAGTACCGAGGAAGGTTTAGAAACTATAGACATCGCCAATACCACTTACGCGGCACTTTCTATGCAAAATGGAGATGGTTTTGCCAAAAAATTTGGTGGAGATGATGGCAATGATCCTGATTGGTTTAAGATTACAATTTACGGTTATGATTCTGAAAATCAATTAATTGATTCAGTAGAGCATTATTTAGCAGATTTCAGATTTGACGACAATAGCTTAGATTATATTCAGGATGATTGGGAAACCATACATCTTGGCTTTACTAGCTTATACACACAGCCCATCTTCAAATTGAGATTCAAATTTAGCTCTTCCGACAATGGTGCTTTTGGTATGAATACACCAGCTTACGCCTGTATTGATAATATTCTTTTTGAAGAGTATTTTAGCTTAGATGAAGAAACTCAAAGCGCCTTTAATCTCTATCCAAACCCAGCAAACACTCAACTCAACGTACAGTTAAATCAGCAAGATGTTGAGGTCAAACAAGCTATTATCACCGATGTTTTGGGCAGAACAATTGCCAAATACGACCTAAAATCTTCTGAAGCTTTAAGTTTCGATGTTTCTAGTTTAGAAAAAGGGCAGTATTTCTTGATTTTGAAGAATGAAACTGAGCAATTCAGTCAAGCTTTTACAAAACTTTAGGCGATGATGTACTCAAAACTTAAGCTTACTTTTGGCTTGATATTGATCTTAATGAGTCCGTATCAAGTTCAAGCTCAGAATTTTCCAGGTATTGTTGGCGAGGCGAACTCAACGGCTATTCATGCCCAATCGCCACTTATCAAATCTTGGCTTAGCGACTCGGTTTACATCGAACGTGGTTGGATCAATAGCTCGGATGAAAGCTTGGGCTTAGCAGATTTTGGAAGTCCCGAAGATGCACTTGGAGCATCTGACCCTCAGGTCGTTAGTTTGGGTGATGGCGGTTCGGCACTCTATGTTCTGAATGCTCCTTTAGCTGATGTGGATGGTTTCGATTTTGCTGTTTTCGAAAATGGTTTTGATGACTATTTTCTGGAGTTTGCCCATGTTGAGGTCAGTTCTAATGGTATTGATTTTGTTCGATTTCCATCCGTTTCAAACACCGCTATCGATGAGCAAACAGACGGTTTTGGCTACACAGCCACCGAATACGTTTCTCAACTAGCTGGAAAATACCGTGGAACCTATGGCACACCATTCGATTTAAGTCTCCTTTTAGGATCTAACAATCTAAATATCAATCAAATAACACATATTAAATTGATTGATGTAGTTGGTAGCGTAGACCCTGAATTTGGATCGTATGATTCTCAAAATCAACTTATTAATGATCCTTGGCCAAGCCCGTTCAGTTCTTCTGGTTTTGATTTAGATGCGCTTGCGCTTTTACATCCTGAATCTTCTGTGTCTATTGAAGAGCATCAGAATGGTTTTCCTGTTTTTGTAAACAATAATATCCTGCAAAGTAAAGCGGATTGGCAAAGCATCAGCATTTTTTCCTTAGATGGACGCCCAATTTTACATTCAAAATCTGGACACACCTTGAATTTAAGTCATTTAAAACCATCTGTTTACATCTATCAAATTCAAACAGAAAATGGCTTGTTTTCAGCTAAGCTTAGCTTATAATGAATAAATGGCTTTTTGTTTTTTTTATTGCTTTCAATCAGTTTGCATGGGCTCAATTTCCTTTACAAGAACTTGATAGTCTAGTACTTAGCGAAACAGAAAATCGATTTTCGACAGGTTATAAAAAATCACCAATTGAACTAAAAACAAAAGCCACACAAAACCTTAGGGAAGTACTCCGCTCAGAACCTTCCTTTGGATTTAAAGATTACTCTCCTGGCGGTATTTCTACACTTTCGGTTAGAGGAAGTTCTTCGAGTCAGAGTCAGGTCTTTTGGAATGGTATTCCGCTCAATTCCATCACTTTAGGTCAATCAAACCTAAATACAATTCCGGTTCTTGACGGGCAACAAATCTCCGTTTTATACGGCGGTGGAGAAACAGGTTCTTATCCCGGCTCCATCGGTGCGAGTATTTACATCGATCAAGCTCTACATTTTCAGAAGAAAGAACGCTTAGTTTATGGTTTCAATCGGGCGAGTTTTGGTTCTCAAAGTCAGATGGCTTCATTTTCGAAGTCAAATGAGCAATTCGACTTATCAATAGTGTGGTCTACACAGCAATCCGACAACAATTATACATTCTATAATCCGCTCTTAGACAGCTATCAAGAGCGAGAAAAAAGCTTGAATAAGCAATTGTTTACAGCTTTACATTTTGCCTTTAAAACGTCTGAATATTCTTATTTAAAAACAGATGCTTTTTTCAATCAAAGTCAGCAAGAAGTTCCTCCTGCTTTGGCTTTAGGAACACCTCAGAATCTTCAGCAGCAAGATGAAAACGATCGAACTATGGTCTTATCTTGGCAGTCCATTCGGAGAATAAAATCTGAAATTCGTTTCGGAAATAGACAAACAGACTTTGCTTATCGAGATCCCAATACATCGATTTTTTCTTCTATAAAAACCAATCAAAATTTTCTGAATCTAAATGCCAAAACGCAACTAAACGAGCGACATATTTTGGCTTTAGAAGCTAATTTCGAACGGTCGGAAGCTGAATCAACTGGCTTTGAATCTGCTCAAAATCAATTGTTTAGCTTTTTGAATTTCAATTATAAAACACAGTTTAATAAGTGTTTAAACTCTTCTTTAAACCTCAAAACAGTCAAGCGAGATCAACATCAACCAAAATTTTTAGTGAGCTATGGTTTAGATTATTTGAAGAACAAAACCTATCGACTTTATGGTTTTGTTGGCAACAACATTCGTTACCCAACATTCAATGATTTGTTTTGGAAAGAAATAGGTCAGCCAGAACTGAAACCCGAAAAAAGCATACAAAGTGAATTAGGTCTTGAATACCTAAAACATAAAAATTTAAAATCTTCATTTTCAGTGTATTATACCGATGTTAAGGATTGGATTTTATGGTTACCAAGCTCTTCTGGAACTTGGTATCCGCAAAATGCTTATCACGTCATTTCCAAAGGCTTTGACTTTCAACTGACTTATGAAGCATCAGCTAAAAAGAATGCATTAAATTGGTTTTCAGGTTTTTATGGGAATTTAGGTAGCGTAAAAAACCAATCGACAAATCGAGATTTGATTTACACATCAACTTATCAAGCTCAAACTAAATTAGGATTTCAATACAAAGCATTTAGATGCTCTTCCGACTTAAATTTTTATTCCAAACGCTATATTTCAACCGATAATTCGGGCTATTTACCAGCTTACCAGTTGTTGAATTTGAGACTCGAACAGCAATTAAAAATAGACTCAAAACAAATTGATTTGTATTTGCAATTTAATAATTTAATGAATATTGATTATCAGAGTGTTGCGAATTATCCACAGGCGAAAAGGCAAGTCGAATTTGGGTTTAAATTCTTGATTGATTAGCATCTTCATTCAAGTTCAATAGGGTAGGGCTGTGCTGAATTAATAGTAGGATGTTCGGAATTTTTTTTTAAGTTCGAGTAGAAAGATAAGCCAACAAAACATCACCCAAATCGTTGTTGGTATCAATAGGAATATAGCTACAGTTTCTTTCTAAAATGCTGGTTTTCAGTTCGTCAACCCATTGTTTAGCTTTATTCTGATAAGCTGTTTGCACATCCGATTTTGATAACTGTACAGTTGATTTTTGTTCCAAAGCATGCAATTCTATCGCCTCGTCTTGAAAATTGAAATCTAGTTCAGTTTTATGATCCAAACAATGGAAAATCAACACCTCATGACCTTGATCCTTAAGAAATTCTAAGGTGTCGTAAAACTTCTGATAATCAGATTCTTGATCGAAAATTAAATCGCTAAATACAATAAAAACCGACCGCTTTTTAATCGGAATTGTAAGTTCTTGAAACAAATCAGGAAACTGTGTCCCTTTTGGTTTTTTGATGTCAAAATCCACCAATTGGTCTTCCAAAGCTTTAAATAATTTGTATTGATGAGCTTCGGTATTTTTGGTTTCGGAATGGTAATCTAAAGCTTCTCCTAAAATACTCAAACCTGATGCATCTCTTTGTTTTCTAAGAAGTTGAATTAGAGAAGCGATAGCATAAGTAGAAAATAAATATTTGTTGGGTTGCTCAATAGACCATTGTTTTTGGATCGGAAAAAACATCGATGCGGAGCCATCAAGAATAAATCGACATTCTAAATTGGTGTCGGCTTCATATTTTTTGATGTATAATTTGTCGGTTTTAGCAAAACGTTTCCAATCGATATGCCGCATGGAATCGCCTGGATTGTAAATTCGATGTTCAGAAAATTCGACAGAAAAGCCTTGATACGGACTTTTGTGCATGCCACTCATAAAGCCTTCTACTATCGATTTCGCTATAAAATCGAGGCTTCCAAATTCGTGTAAAAACTCTGGTTTGATGTGTTTTAGAGCGTCTTCCATTGACCTTTATTATAAATTCCTTGAGCTTTCCAATGATAGGTTTTTCCAATTAATGGACTTTCCTTTGACTTCGATTTCCAATCCGATTTTTCTAATTTGTATGAATTTTCTGTGCTAAACAAACACAAATTAGCCTCAGCATTTTCGCTAATGGAAGGACTTTCTAAGCCAGCAAGTGTTTTCGATTTGTGATTGAAAAGTGCCATAAAATCAGATAAACTCATCTTGTCTTTTAAGACTTCAAAAGCAGAAGAAATAACTGATTGATAAGTACTTACTCCATAATTTGCTCGCGAAAATTCACAAAATTTCGCGTCCTGATCTTGAGGTTGATGATTGGAAACAATACAGTCGATTGTGCCATCCAACAAGCCATTAATTAGCGCTTCTCTATCCGTTTCCGAACGCAAAGGCGGTTGGACTTTAAAACGTGGATCGAAATCTAAAAGTACCTCGTCCGAAAAGGCAATATTGAGCGCCGCAACCGAAGCTGAGACCTTAAATCCTTTGGCTTTAGCTTCTCGGATTTGCTCAACCGCTTCTTTGGTCGAAATACAGGCAAAATGAATCGGAACATCGGCATAATCTGCCAAAACTAAATCCCGTTGAACGCCCATTTGCTCAGTACGAGATGGAATACCTTTTAATCCCATCTGAACCGAGATTTCTCCTTCGTGAATCATGGCTTCTTTACAAATCGAATAATCATAAGGAAAACTGAAAATCAGTCCATTAAAGTTTTTACTATACTCCAAAACGGTTTTCATTAACTCTGCATTCTGGACAAATTCACGGTTTTGAGCAAAAGCAATAGCACCATGTTGTTGCATGTCGAATAATTCCGACATATTTTCCGCTTTCAGCTGATTGGTCAATGCTCCAATAGGCTGTATATCAACAAGTTTTGATTTTGATTTGAGGTAAACAATTTGTTCAACTTTATCGGCAGGAGCCAATTCGTGAGCTAAAAGCCCGATCGAAGAAAAGCCGCCGTGAAGTGCCGCCAAAGCTCCAGATTCGATACTTTCTTTATGTTCTTCGCCAGGTTCGGGAATGCTACCAATCAAATCGAAGCCTGCTGGTGTCAAAAATTGCCCTTTTGCATCAATTTCTTCAACATCTTCTTTAGAATCAATGTGTTTCGATATCGACTTAATCTTCTGATTTTCAATAAAAACATCAACAATTTGCTGATCAAATTCCGATTGATTATCGATAATTGTAACCTGTTTGATTAATAATTTCATACGGCAGTTTTTCTGTTTTTGAAATAGAGAAATAGCATCTCGATAAGGTAGAACAACAAGGCTAATATTACAAAATAAAAGGCAATCGACTTTGTCTCATCTTGTTGATTTACAAATTGTTGCCAAGTTTTACTTTGTGGATTTATGAGTTCGATGTGATTATGTTTTTCTGCCATTTGCTCCAAATGTTCCATAGACAAAAAGTCCATTTGGCTTTCTTTTCGGTTTTGATTCAGACCTAATTCAATCCATGTTTTTCCTTTGGATTGAAGCGTCAAAAAGCCAGGTTTATCAAAGCGTTCGTCTATCGAAAGGTATGTTTTCTGATTGAATTGTTCTAAACCAAATGCTTTGGGTTTTGACAAATAATTCAAGGTTAAATCCGACTCATTTACCGAATTATCAAGCTCAAATCGATCGAATTGACCGAGCGTCAAGGCACGTTTCTGGCTCTGATTTTGGAAATGCGCCATATTGATTCCCAAAGCTGCAAACAAGCTGTGTTCGTGGAAATTCGATTCGCCAGAAGTAGCCGCATATAAGATGAAAACTTGTGCATTTTGGTAATCTAATGAAGACAAAAATGCTCGCCCATCTTGACTTTCTATAATGGCTTTTTCATTCGGATGTTTGGTTTTGGGTACTAAAAGTGAGACCGTTTTTAACCCATCAAAATCTGCATTGTTTTCTTCTAAAGTTTGCTGATAAATCGGGTGATTTAAACGCATTTTGAAATGCTCAACTTCAATGTTATTTATCTGTAAATCAATATTTTGCAAACCTAATTGTTTGGCGAAATTATTGAAATTTGAAATCGAAGATTCGGAAGGAATTAAAAGTATCGGTTTACCTTTTTTGGCATGCGAGTTTAAGATCGGAATCAAGCTGGAGTTCCACAAGTCTAATTGATCTAAAATCAGAAAATCAAAATCTGAAAACTGCTGATTAGAAAGGTTTTTTTCTTTGAATTGTTGTAAATCAAAATGTGGTTTTTGATACAGTGCTTTAAACTCGGCTTTAGGTTTTTGAGCATAAATATAAGCGAGTTTTAAGGTCGACTTTGATTCTAAACTCAAATAAAAATGATTGTCAAAATCTAAAGCCTGATCTTCAATCTGAACGTGAATTTGTGTCGAATCCCTTGGCTTGAGGTGTAAAGCTAAATCAATGGTTTTACTCGAATTTGGTTCTAAATCCACATTTTGAATCAACTTTTGTTTTGAGCCTATAAACAACTTCAAAGGCAAAGAACTAAATGCCTGATCGGCATGATTTGTTAGCTTCACTTTTAAGTCAATCGATTGATTTTCAATCAGAAACGCTTGCTCTACTTTTACCCAGTCTAAACTCACATTTGTATTTTGACTGCTATTCAAAGGCAATAAAACAGTTTGAATACTATCCTCAACAAGGTCGTTTAGCTGATGCTGATTAGATTGAAAATCAGATAAATAAAACCTCGATAATTCGTTTGAGTGCAAAGCTTCAGTAGCTCTGTTTTGTCTGAGTTTACTCAAAATATAATCCGAAGGCTTCGAAAAATTACTAAGTTCTAAAGCCTGAATTTTTTCCAACATACTTTGCTGGTCAGTAAACCTCAAGTCTTTTCTCGAACTCAAATCATTGCTCAACAGTTGATACTGCTTTGAGTTACCCAAACTGGTTATCAGGTCTTTAGCATGCTTTTTTTGCAATTGCAATAAAGTCGGCTCACCCAATTGTCGGGAAGCGCTGAGCGAATTATCTATGTAAACAGAAATGTAGTTTTGATCTTGAAATTGATTTTGTTTGCCCCAAAAAAGTTGACTAAAAGCCAAAACTAAACTGGCAACAATCAAACTTCTTATAAACATAAGAAAAAACTGCTCTAGTTTTGATCGTTTTTTTTGAGCGTTGACAACCTGTTTAAGAATCTGAATATTGGAAAAGTAAATTTTCCTAAACTTCTGTAAGTTAAGAAGATGTATTAGAATTACAAAAGCAATTGCCAATAAAAAGTAAAGCATCAGGGGCTGACCTAGCTGCATAAATTAGTTTGATGTTTTGAAGCTTCCCAAAGCTAAAACTTTCTTTCGGTTTGGCAATTGAATCCGCTAAAATTATTTGGAAATTATGAGAGCTTTGCCATAGTTATTACCAGTCCCCCAAAAAGATTTAGCTCATTCAAACTCTTGAGCTTGTCTTGTTGCTAAAAGTTTGTTTTTGTGGTTTAAGATAATATCACGAACCAACAACCCGATCATAAAAGTCCTGCACTTTACTTTCATCATCGCCACAAAGCCAACGCACGACATTGTCTTCCCAAATATCGAGGTATTGTTCGCTGTTTATCAGCTCGCGCTCTTTGGCTAAATCGAGTAATTTCCCTGGATAAGACGATTGCGCATCGCTTTCCATTTCGCCTAAAGGATAAGGGTCGTCTAGTCCCATAATGATCTGATTAGAACCTTGGCGCTCAAGCATAAGCTTCAACGAATCGGTGTCGTGCACTAAGGTATCAAAGAAAATATTGCGGTGTCCCACGGCTTTTCTTGGGTGCACCATACCTTCAAAAAGATCAGGTCGTCCGTCAAAACCTTGAATACGTCGTCCTAAATTCATTTGTGCCAATTGGCCTCCGTGAGCAAAACACGTTCTGATGTCCGGAAATTTTTCTTGCATACCACGCAAAGTATAAAAATGGTAAGCATCGCCACATTGTGCCAGCATCCAAACCAAATGAAAACGCCAAGCGGTGTTTTCAAGTTTTATCATTTTGTCGCCGTCGTAAGGATGAATTTCAATCGCCAATTTATAGCGGTTTGCCAACTCAAAAATAGGTTCATTGTCTTCCGAAAAAATACTTCTCCATTGTCCTATCGAATCCATATAATGCGTTGGGAGGCACAGCACACTTAGCTTTAGCTCTTCTACACAACGTTCAATTTCCCACAACGCACCTTGAATAAATCCGGGATGCACCACAAAGCCACAGGTAAATTTAGACGGATGTTTTGCCTGCACATTGGCATTAAAATCGTTCTGAAAGCGTAAGGCTTTTTTCATTTCTGCCTGCCGCAAACCATTTCCATAAAGTTGCGAAAGGTTCAAAACTACTGCATGATCGAGCTGATTTTTCTCCATCCATTCCAGTTTTTCATTCAGAAAAAAACTAGAATCGGTTACGGGGCGTTTCCAGCCTTTTTGGAGCATATATTTACGCTCGTCATCCACCCAAAAGATTTCTTTTTCTCTCATAAATGCAGGGATTTCTTCTGGATATGGCAAGAGGTGAGAATGCCCGTTTATGCGAAGTTGTCTTTTGGTTTTCATAGGTTTAGGTTTTTTTTGGATGATTAATCCTCTTTTTTACATTGTTCTTCTGGCGTGGCGCCACAAAAGCTGCAATTTTCGCCTTCTTTGTTCAAAAACGGACTTTGAGAAGCGCAAGTGCCGGCGAATTTTCCGTCTTTTTTTAATAAAATTTTTACCGCTATGCCCGCAAAAGCTAAGGCTAACATCAAAATAGCGACTACAACTAGGATCATGGTATTCATGGCTGCTGGTTTTGGGATGGATAAAAGTCAGTGAGTTGTTTCATCAAAGGTTCAAAAACATAGTATTGGATGACAAAAAAATCTCGACCATCGGTGGCGTACAACCGATCCTTATCAATGGTTTCAAATAGGTGTGTGTTGTCCAAACTTTTCTGGTATCTACCTTTTTGGAAGCTGGTCAATACGATGGCTTCTTTGCCTTTTTCTTTGATGCTTAATTTAAAAATTTCAGGTAGATTTTTGATGTTTTTGGGCTGTACAGGATCGGATCTTTTGACAAAGCCTTCGTGATAAATCTTTTTAAATTTCGACAAATACTGTTTGAGTTCTAGTGTCGATGATTCTTTTTTATTACCCTGATAATCAAATAATTCTACAACATCTCCTTCTTGTTTGATGCGGTAGTTTTGTTCGGTTTGGTTTGGATATTCCATACTTAATTCTTCAATATCTAAACCATCAACATTGAAAATTTGGGTAGATCTCCATGTTGATTCCGCCGCAATAAAACGACTACGCAAATAACCCGTAAAGCCCGGAATGTGCATGGCATAAGGTTCTGTTGAGCCTTTTAGCATCATGTAAGTCCCTAAGTTGTCGGGCGTGTTGTTTCCCACATAAATGGTTTTCAATAAGGTGTTATCTTCATAAATGTCTACCGTGAGTTTCATGGTTGCCAGCTCATTGTATACACGATCTTTTCGAGATTTTGTTACGCGGTGTTTGATCTCCATTTTCGACAAGGTTTGGAGCAAATACTTCATCAATTCTGGACGAGCAATATAGGTTTCATTGGCAAACCATTGATCACCTTTTTTAGTCAGAACGGTTGTTTCTGGCGCCCTCGACGAAATACTAATTTTGTCGACTCGATCAATGTGTTCAAGTTTAAAATCTTGACGATCAAAGCGCATTTGCTCTTTATCAAACATAAAATGATAGATCAAATAGCCAACAGCTATTAGTGCAAAAAGGATTAAGAAATGGTGTTTTTTCATCGGGTGTATTTTCGTTTTCGGATATAAAAAGAAAGTAATGCAAAGCTAAACAAAAGTCCTAATGGTAGCAAGATATTTAAACTTTGCCAAAAGGTATATGTTTTAGCTATTTTTGACTTGTCTAACATGCGTAATTTAACTTCTCGATTTCTAATCTTTATAATATCCTTATTTTCAAGAAGATAACTTAGGCAGTTTTTCAAGAATTTTTTATTTGCGTAGGTTCGGTTGGTGTACCGATCGTATCCCAAAGGCATAGATTGTCCAGCTCTAATAGGGTTTTTGATGATGTCGCCATCTGCCACCACAATCATTTTGGAGTCTTCGCTTTGGTCTTTCATTTTGATGTTCAGGCTATTGTCTGGACTAATTTTATTCTTATAAAAGGAAGTAAATGTACCTTCGAGCAAATAGGCTAAAACCTGTTGACCAGCTTGATATTTTTTCTGTTCGGGAGCTTGGATAGCTTCCGTGAGCGCAATGCGCGAAGGCGTTTGCTGGAGCCCCGATCGTGGTGATGATTTTAATAAAGGTGTTTTTTTGATGCCTTTGGTTCGGATGAGGTCGATATTTGATGTAAATTCCATCTTTACGGCATCTAAATTATTGGTAATAGGCGAGTTTTTTTCGGGATAAACCAAAGGAAAATAATACCATGGATGTAAAGACCAGCGAGCCTGCCCGTTTACTGTTGAAGTCGGCAAACTGATTTTGCTACAGACCACATCTTTTACCAAGTTGGAATTGATTCGAACGCCATACTTAAACAACATATCGGTCAGGTTGAGTTCTCGTTTTGGGAACGCAATCATTTCCGATTTGTTGGCCATGCTGTCCATTTCGGCCTGAACGGGATCGATCAACCAAAGTACCTTTCCGCCGTGCATAATGTATTGGTCTAGCATCAGTTTGTCTAAGTCGGTAAATCGTTTTTGAGGCTTTGCAACAATCATGACATCAAATAAACGTAGGATATTGTAGGTGCTTTTTACGGTGGGTTGTCCGGTAAGCGAATCCACTTTCATTTCTCGGATATTATATTCTTTTACCCGATAATTTTCTTTGATACTTTGCTGAAAATCATCAACTAAAAGTTGATTGAGTTCGCCATGGCCTTTCAAAAATCCAACCAAAGGTTTATAGCTTGTGCTCGATTGTTTGATGGCATTAACCCACTCATACTCAAGGGCATTGATGGAGTTGCTTAGGTTTTCAAATGTGCTTGCTCCGGGGTTGGATTTCAATAAATTAATCGGAATTTCTTTTCCTTTATATTGAAACAAAGCCCAAGGGAAAAAGATTTTTTCTTCTCGAGAATCGCCTTCAGAAATCAGCATGGTAGAGACCGAAATGCCTTTTTCTGCCATTTGTTTTATAATACGCTTGACTTCTTCCTGAGATTTGTTTTCTAAAGGATCTACAAATTCAAATTCAACGTAAGAGTTTAGCGAACGGAGTTCTGACAGCATTATTTTGGCTTCTCTTTTGAGCTGATTGAGCTCTGCGGGAAGCGATTCGCCTTCCAAAAACACCTGAATATAAAGATAGTCATCCACAGATTTTACTAAGTCTTGCGTAGTGGGAGCCAGCGTATAGCGTTTGTCGGAGCTTAAATCTAATCGGACATGTTTTATACTCGCCAAAGCATAGACCAAAACACTCAAAATAAGTGTCAGAATAAAGCTGATGATATGCTGTTTTTTTAGTTTTGATGCGCTCATAAGATTACCATTTTCTGCTTTGAAGTTTCAACATTGTGGCGGATAAAAAACAAATATTAAAGCAAAGGAAATACAATACATCTCTCAAATCTATCAAGCCTCGGCTCAGCGATAAGTAGTGATAATTGATAC
>JBMYYR010000030.1:0-23530 GCA_049609625.1 Flavobacteriales bacterium
TTCTCACAAATTAGATACATATCTCCATTATTGTCTTCTCCTATTGTTTTTATTTCAACTTCTGGTCCAGAGATTGAATGAGCCCAATCAAAAACAAATTCCTGATCTGTTTGCCCCTTTGCGATACCAAATATAAATAGGAAAATTACTAAGATTTTGTAAGTGCTCATAATGAATGATTTTAAGATTAAACCGTTTGACCGCTTTGCGCTAGTTGTAAAAGAAGCCGAAAAAATAAGAGAGTACGTCTCAAATATACAGAATATCTATGATAAAACCAAAAAAAAGCCTTTGGAAACATCCAAAGGCTTTTTTATAAATCAAAATGTAAACAAGATTATTTCTTGTCTTCGTCCATTTTAGTTTTAAGATCTGCCAAAGCTGAAAGGTCACCTAAGGTTGATTTCTCAACTTTAGAAGAAACATTTTTCATGTTGTTTTTAGTAGCTTCTTTAGATTTAACATTCGCTTGGTGTTGCTCTTCTTTGAAGATGTTTGTGTGCGACAATACAATTTTGTAAGAATCTTTGTTGAATTCGATTACTCGGAATTTAACAACTTCTCCTTTTTGTAATTTCGATCCATCTTCTTTCACAGAATGACGTGACGGACAGAAAGCCGTGATGCCTTCGTCTTCAAACAATACGCTAAGACCTTTGTCTTGCACATCAACAACTTTTCCATCGTGCTCAGAACCTTCACCAAAGATAGTTACATAAGCTTCCCATGGATTTTCTTTAGTTTGTTTGTGTCCAAGGCTCAAACGACGGTTTTCAACGTCTACTTCAAGAACTTTTACTTCAAGAATATCATCAATTTTACAGAAATCTGATGGATGCTTGATTTTAGTTGTCCAAGACAGGTCAGAAATATGGATTAGTCCATCAACACCTTCTTCTAGCTCTAAGAACAAGCCGAAGTTAGTGAAGTTTCTTACTTTTCCTTTTACCAAAGTACCAGCTGGGTATTTTGTTGCGATGTCCGACCATGGATCTGGAGTCAATTGCTTGATTCCTAAAGACATTTTACGGTCGTCGCGGTTCAAGGTCAGGATTACACATTCTACTTCGTCTCCAACTTTTACAAAGTCACCAGCCGAACGTAAGTGTGTTGCCCAAGACATTTCAGAAACGTGTACAAGACCTTCAACACCAGGAAGAATTTCTACAAATGCACCGTAATCTGCCAATACAACAACTTTACCTTTTACTTTATCTCCAACATTTGCTTCTTCCGTAAGGGCATCCCATGGGTGAGCAGAAAGTTGTTTGATACCTAATTGAATTCTAGTTTTAGCTTCGTCAAAATCAAGGATTACAACATTGATTTTTTGGTCAAGCTCAACGATTTCAGATGGGTGGTTGATTCTAGACCAAGACAGGTCAGTAATGTGAATCAATCCATCAATTCCACCAAGGTCAACAAATACACCATAAGATGTAATGTTTTTCACGATACCTTCAAGTACTTGTCCTTTTTCAAGTCCAGAAATAATTTCTTTCTTTTGTTGCTCAAGGTCAGCCTCAATAAGTGCTTTGTGAGATACAACAACGTTTTTGAATTCGTGATTGATTTTTACAACCTTAAATTCCATTGTTTTACCAACATAAGCATCGTAATCGCGAATTGGTTTCACATCGATTTGCGATCCTGGAAGGAAAGCTTCGATTCCAAATACATCGACAATCATACCACCTTTAGTTCTGCATTTTACAAAACCTTGGATAGTGTTTTCTTCGTCGTGTGCTTTGTTCACGTTGTCCCAAGAGCGGATAGCTCTTGCTTTTTTGTGCGAAAGAATTAGCGCGCCGTATTTATCTTCTCTTTGGTCGATAATGACTTCTACGTCGTCTCCAACTTTCAATTCTGGAAGGTAACGAAATTCATTTAATGAAATCACACCTTCAGATTTTGCGCCTATATCGATGATAGCTTCACGATCGGCTAATGAAGTTACTTTACCTGTAAGTACAGCATCTTCATTTAGTGAGTTTAATGTGGCTTCATACATTGAAGTCATTTCCTCTGTAGCTGCATTGTCATAAACTTGACCAGACTCAAATTTTTCCCAGTCGAAGTTTTCTAATGCGTTATTTGTCTCTTCTGACATAATAATAGTTTGATTATCACAACATTGCAAAGTTCCCTAAGGTAAGAATATGAAGTTCTAATCGATGTTTAATAGGTTAAACAAGAGGCTTTTACTTTGCTTATTCTTCTAAAAGCTCGGCAAAATTACAATTTTATTCTGAATTTCAAGTGTTTTTGTGTGATGATTTTTTTTAGAAATTTTGATGTTGTTTCTCAATTTTAATCAGGATGACATTCTCAGACTCAATGAGTTTAAACTTAATTCAGACTACAGTAATTAGCGCCAATGGGTTTAGTGAAATTATCCTCAATCAAAAATTTGAAATCAGCTATAAAAATTGTAGTTTTGCACTTCTTTGAAAATACAACTAAAATCTAATCAACATAATCTCATTAACCTCACATTATGGCATTTGACATCAATATGATTAAGGACGTTTATTCAAAACTTCCTCAAAACATCGAAAAAGCAAGAGCATTAACAGGAAAACCATTGAGTTTATCCGAAAAAATACTTTATAATCACCTTTGGATGTCTTCGGACAAAGCCTTTACAAGAGGTGCGGATTATGTAGATTTTGCACCCGATCGTATTGCCTGTCAAGATGCAACGGCTCAAATGGCTTTATTGCAGTTTATGCAAGCCGGAAAATCTAAAGTTGCTGTGCCAACTACAGTACATTGTGATCATTTGATTCAAGCTCAGATAGGAGCGGATAAAGATTTGCAAAATGCTATAAATCAATCTTCTGAGGTGTTTAATTTTTTAGAATCTGTATCGAATAAATATGGTATCGGATTCTGGAAACCAGGTGCAGGAATTATTCATCAAGTTGTATTAGAAAACTATGCTTTTCCTGGTGGAATGATGATCGGAACAGATTCTCATACCGTAAATGCCGGTGGACTAGGAATGGTTGCCATTGGTGTTGGTGGAGCTGATGCTGTGGATGTTATGGCTGGAATGCCTTGGGAATTGAAGTTTCCAAAGCTTATTGGTGTTAAACTAACAGGGAAACTTTCAGGCTGGACAGCACCAAAAGATGTTATTTTGAAAGTTGCTGGAATTGTTTCGGCAAAAGGTGGAACTGGAGCTATCGTTGAATATTTCGGAGAAGGCGCTAAAGCAATTTCGTGTACCGGAAAAGGAACCATTTGTAATATGGGAGCCGAAATTGGCGCAACCACATCAACTTTTGGTTATGATGAGTCGATGGAACGCTATTTGAGAGCAACGGATAGAAGCGATATTGCCGATGCTGCCAATCAGGTAAAAGAACATTTGACTGGTGATGACGAAGTGTATGCTAACCCAGAACAGTACTTCGATCAAGTTATCGAAATTGATTTATCGACTTTAAAACCACACCTAAACGGACCTTTTACTCCAGATTTAGCCACAGTTGTAGGTACAGATATGGAAGAGAAAGCGACTAAAAACGGTTGGCCTCTAAAAGTAGATTGGGGATTAATCGGATCTTGTACCAACTCATCTTATGAAGATTTATCACGTGCTGCCTCTGTTGCCAAACAAGCGGTAGACAAAGGTTTGGTTGCTAAAGCTGAATTTGGAATCAATCCAGGTTCTGAGCAAGTGCGTTATACCGCAGAACGCGATGGTTTATTAAGTATTTTTGAGGCTTTAGACGCTAAAATTTTCACAAACGCTTGTGGCCCTTGTATTGGTCAGTGGGCAAGAAAAGATGCCGACAAGCAAGAAAAGAATTCTATTGTACATTCATTCAATAGAAACTTTGCCAAAAGAGCAGATGGAAATCCGAACACACACGCTTTTGTGGCTTCACCAGAAATGGTTGCCGCTATTGCAATTTCAGGTCGTTTAGATTTTAATCCGATGACTGACACTTTGAAAAATGCAGCTGGCGAAGAGGTAAAATTCGACGAGCCAACAGGAGAGGAATTGCCACCAAAAGGTTTCGATGTTGAAGATCCAGGTTTTCAAGCACCAATCGAAGATGGTTCTTCGGTGAATGTTGTGGTGAATCCAGAATCGGAAAGATTACAACTGTTAGAGCCTTTCAAACCTCTTGGAAAAGAGATAAATGGAGCTAAATTATTGATTAAAGCACATGGAAAATGTACTACAGACCACATTTCGATGGCTGGGCCTTGGTTGCGTTTCCGTGGACATTTAGATAATATTTCTAACAACTGTTTAATTGGAGCGGTGAACGCCTTTACAATGAAAACAGACTCAGTTAAGAATCAATTAACTGGAGAATATGGTGCAGTGCCTGCAACACAAAGAGCCTATAAAGCAGCAAACATCAAAACGATTGTTGTGGGAGATCATAACTACGGCGAAGGTTCGTCAAGAGAGCATGCAGCGATGGAGCCACGACATCTTGGTGTAGCGGCGGTTTTAGTAAAATCTTTTGCTCGAATCCACGAAACAAACTTGAAAAAACAAGGTATGTTAGGTTTGACGTTTGTGAATGAGTCAGATTATGATAAAATTCAAGAAAATGATACCTTTAATTTTATTGATTTACATGAATTTGCACCTAAAAAACCATTAACCTTAGAAGTTGTTCATGAAGATGGATCTAAAGATTTAATTATGATGAATCACACCTATAATGCTCAACAAATTGAGTGGTACGAGTATGGTTCTGCTTTAAATAAGATTAAAGAAGACAACAAATAACAGCATTAGCAACAGCTTAAAACATCACATTATGTCGAGTCAAAATTTATCAAACTATAATCAAGATACGGTGCCAAATGGTAGCGGATTGAAAATTGGTTTAGTGGTTTCGGAATGGAATGAGGACATCACCGAAAATTTATTTTTGGGTGCTCAAGAAACCTTGATTGAAAATGGGGTAGAGCCAACTGACATTTTGAGGTTGAACGTCCCAGGAAGCTTTGAGTTAGTTTATGGCTCAAAATTGCTGATTCAAACTACAGATGTTGACGTTATTATTGCCTTAGGTTCGGTTGTTCGTGGCGAAACACCACATTTCGATTTTGTTTGTCAGGCAACAGCTTCTGGTATCAAAGATTTGAATGTAAATTTTGAAACACCCGTTATTTTCGGACTTTTAACCGATGATTCGTACGCTCAGGCAGAAGCCAGATCTGGTGGAGATAAAGGAAACAAAGGGGTTGAATGTGCTGTAGCAGCTCTGAAAATGGCTACTTTAAGTCAAATCATGATTGACGATATTGATGACGACATTGATTTTGATGAACTTTAAAATCGAGAAATTATAACACGAATGGGTATTTGAAAAAATACCCATTTTTTTATACAAGAAAATACTATGAGTTTATTACAAGACCTCGAAAATCGATCAAAAGGACAATGCGAATTATGTACATCAACAACAGATGTTCAGGCCTTTTTGATTGCACCAAGAACAGAAGAGATTGCCGAAAATCAAGTAGCTTTGTGCTCGATTTGTTATTCAGAACAAGACAACGAAAGCTTAAACGATCAACATTTCCGTTGCTTGAACGACAGTATGTGGAGCGAACATACGCCAGTAAAAGTATTGTCTTTTAGATTGTTAGATCGATTAAAATCTAAGGATTGGGCTCAAAATTTGTTGGATATGATCTATCTGGAAGAGCAAGAAAGAGAATGGGCAGAATGGAAGCCAGCTCAAGAAATCATACATTTAGATTGTAACGGGCAGCGTTTGGAAGCTGGAGATTCGGTAACGTTGATTAAAGACTTACATGTTAAGGGTTCTAGTCTGAAAGCCAAACAAGGTACGCATGTAAGGCGAATCCGATTAGATCACGAAAATCCGAATCATATAGAAGGGAAAGTAGAAGGTCAAAACATTGTAATTTTGACTCAGTATGTTAAGAAATCAAAGTAGGCTGTTTAGCACATTGAAATTGTTCTAATTCTAAATGTTGATTTAGTTTCTCGACATCAATACTCGAATGTTTAGGACATTGAGGAGCTCTTCTGTGATTTACTTTTCCGCTTGAACAAGAAGTAAAAACGAAAAGCATTAATCCGATTAAGAAAAGACAGATTTTAGAGGATTGAAATTTTGATTTCATATCTTAATTTTGAGTAATAAAAAAGGCAGTTGAAAAACTGCCTTTTTTAGTCATTAATAATCTTAAAAAGAATTAGTTAGATCCTTTTAGTTTGTCAATTTCAGTGTTGACCGCTTTTTTAGTGTCATTTACTGTGTTCTTAACTTTGGCAGCACCTCTAGAGGCAGATTTAGTTGCTTTTTGTGTTGTGCGAATCACTTTACCTTCAGTGCTTTTTATAGCGTCTTTTGCTGTTTTTTCAACTTTTGTAGTCGTTGAATTTAATTTTCCAGCGGCTTTAGAAGCTGTAGATTTAGCGTCTTGCTTTGTTCTTATAATAACATCCTCAGTTGATTTCTTTGCTGTATTTACAGCATTTTGAGTTGCTTTCTTTGCAGTCTTCACAGCGTTGTTGCTTACTTTTTTTGCTTTTTTGGCCAAACAACAAGGTTTGGTACAGTCTGCAGGACAAGCTTCTTTTGTACAACACGCTTTTTCACAGTCTTTTGGACACTGGTGAGCACTTACAGCAGGAGTATAAGCTCCATCTTTGTAGTCAGCCACAAGTTTCATTAGTTTTTCTTCCGAAGTAACTGATTTATCATAATTGATAAATGCAGCTTTTTTCTCAAAATCAACTTCGGCAGAGCTTACGCCTTCTGCTTCAGACAACATCTGCTCGATAGGTTTTGCGCATCCATCTGGGCAAGTCATGCCATCGATGTCTAATCGAAGAAAAGCAGCATTTTCAGCTGAAACTTCTGTTTTTGTTGTTTTTGCTCCTTCCCCATCGCATGAAACGGTGGTCATCACAAGTCCAATCAATGAACTGGCAACTAAGATAAGTAGGTTTTTTTTCATTTTTTTAGGTTTGATTTATTCTTTTGCAAAAATAATCATTATTTCTTTATTAAAGTATGTTTTGTCAAGCAATGTAACTTTCGATAAATAAGGTTAAAACACAATGATTATTCTCGGTTTTTATTAGCTTTGTTGCCTTAAAATCAATTATATGAAATTTATCAAATACGTTTTTGCCTCTTTAGTAGCTCTTATTTTGTTTATGGGCATTTTCTTTCTATTTTTTGTAGGATTAATTGGCTCTGCACTGAGTTCGGGCTCTGATGCTGAAGAAAGCAAAGCACTCACAAGCGACTATATTCTAAGTATTGAACTCGATCAAGCCATCGTCGATTATGCTGAAGAAAACCCGTTTGACGAACTAGGTATTGATATTCCGGAGCTAAACGCCGAATTTCCGATGGGTCTAAATGATGTGTTAAACAGCATTGCTTCCGCAAAAGAAGACAAACGTATTAAGGCCATTTATCTTGATATGGGAGCTGTACAGGCTGGGTCGGCTACCTTGAGTGAAATCCGACAAGCTTTAGAGAATTTTAAAAGTTCAGGTAAAAACGTGTATGCTTACGCACAAGTGTATAGTCAGAAAGCGTATTATTTGGCTTCGGTTGCCGACAAGGTTTTGCTTCATCCAGAAGGCGATATGGAACTTAAAGGTTTGGCTACACAGTTATTGTTTTTCAAAGATTTTTTAAATCAATTCGGTGTTTCGCCACAGGTTATTCGTCACGGAAAATTCAAATCGGCCGTTGAACCTTTCTTGGTAGACCAAATGAGCGAGGCCAATCGCGAACAAACCTCAACGCTGTTAAATTCGATTTGGGCTAGTTTTGCAAAAGATATTTCAACGTCGAGATCTATATTAGTTGAAGAACTGAACACAATAGTAGACAATTTTGAACTAAAGTCTCCTCAAGACGCAAAACGGCTTAATTTTGTTGATGAATTGATGTATTTTGATGAATTTGAAAAACTTTTAGAAACAGATTTAGAAGACGAACTCGACTTCATCAGCATAAATAAATACAAAAAACGCATCCAACCCAACAAGGCCAAAGATAAGGTAGCGGTTGTTTTTGCCGAAGGCGAAATTCGATCTGGAAAAAGCTCCAATGGCGTTATGGGCGACGAAACAATCGTGAAAGCCATTCGAGCAGCTAAGAAAAATGAACATGTGAAAGCCGTGGTGTTGAGAGTAAATTCTCCAGGAGGTTCTGCCCTCGCATCCGATGTCATCTGGAGAGAGCTATCGTTGTTAAAAGAAGAAAAACCACTTGTGGTTTCTATGGGAAATTTGGCAGCCTCGGGCGGCTACTACATCGCCTGTGTGGGTGACAAAATTTTTGCGCAAAGTAATACAATCACTGGTTCAATAGGTGTTTTTGGTCTGATGTTCGAGGCTCAGAATTTAGTTGAAGATAAGTTGAAGCTTCATGTAGACGGCTATAAAACTCACCAATTTGCTGACATAGGCACAATGCTACGTCCGTTAAATACCGAAGAACGCGATCTTATTCAAGGTATGGTGGAACGTGTCTACGGTACATTTATCGGTAACGTGGCCAAAGGACGAGACATGAGCGTAGAAGACGTAGATGCTATTGGTCAAGGTCGAGTTTGGGCTGGAGCCGATGCCGTTTCGATTGGTCTGGTTGACGAAATAGGTGGACTTAAACAGGCTATTGCCGAGGCAGCCAACCTTGGAAATTTAGACCAATATAGTATTCAGAACTACCCAAAGCAAGATCTGGGAGGGTTTGACTTTTTGTTTAAGGGAATGTCAACACTTGTTGGTACACAAACGCCAAGTGTGTTGAACCATCCCATGCTAAAAAAATCCATCCAAAGTATCGAAAACATCACAAAAAATGACAATGTTCAGGCTAGAATGCCTTTTGATTTGTATGTATACTAGATGGGTTGGAAAGCTAAGATGTTCTCTTACGCATTTATCATTTGCCTAAATTTGGAAACGCTTTTAGTTGTTATTTCCTTGATTATGAGCTGATTGATTTCAGTCAGCTTTTAAGTTATCTACCTATTGATTGGTTTATTAGATTTAATAACGGCACTTAGTCGTCCATCATCTTACGAATACCTCTTAATTTGTCCAAACATTCTTGATATTCTTCCTCAGCCTTAGATCGAATGGTAATGGCGCCACCTACAGCAGTATTGGCAAATTGGCGATCAACATCGTAAAATAAGCTTCGAATCAACACGTTAGAATCCGAGAAGCCTGGAAAATGAAAGCCCAAAGTACCCGAATATGACCCTCGACTGAACTTCTCTATGTCGTCGGTAAGTTCCATGCAGCGGAATTTCGGAATGCCTGTCATAGAGCCCATCGGAAAAGCTTCCAAAAGGGCTTTCCAGAATAAATGATCAGACTTTAATTCACATCTAATTTCAGAACTCATTTGATGAACATGTGGATAGCTATTAATTTCACAGAGTTTATCAACCACCACCGAGCCTTTTTTAGCATATTTTGATAAGTCATTTCTAACCAAATCGACTATCATAGTGTTTTCTGCGCGTTCCTTTAGACTGGTTTTGAGTTCGGTTTTGAGTTCCAAATCTTTGGTTTGATCTTTAGAGCGCGGTCGAGTACCTTTGATGGGCTGAGAAAAAAGAATGTTGTCTTGTCGACATAAAAACCGTTCAGGGCTTGCCGATAGGATACTATAGTTTTTCCATTTCATCAAAGCTGAAAAAGGTGCTTTTGAACTTGTATTTAAGTGATGAAATATCGATTCTGGAGAGCTGTCAAGATCCCGAATAACAACTTCTTGACATAAATTGATTTCGTAAATTTCACCAGCTTGCAAGGCTTTTTGGCAAGATTCAAAGGCTTTAAAATAATCTGATTTAGTGGATTGAAACTCCAGCTTTTGATCAAAAGGTTCTATTTCCAAAGCTTTTGACTGTTCCAAACCTTCAATTTGCTTTTCATCTCCAATCAAAAACAGCTGTTTATTTTTTGAAAACAAGACAAAATCAGGCTGCATTTGTCTATAACAATCTAGTGTATGACTTGCTTTGTTTTTGCTTTTCAGGAGCGGCTCTAAAGTGTTTTTAGCCTCATACGTTAGGTGAAAAAACAAAGGCAAATCAGAGTGATTGAGCTCTAATTGCTCGGGAATTGTACGACTCGAAAAACTATTTTCGACAGAAGATACACCCAACATCCAATCAAATTGATCTAAACCAAAGCCAGATTTGTAGCCATTCGAATCGAAAAAACAATAATAATCGAAGGCTTGTGCCCAATGTAAAACTTGAGCTTTCGAGCAATTGAATGCAAGTTTTTTGGCGTTTTTCACAGCAGAGGAATCAATTGCTCTAGCCCGATACCCCTACTGCCTTTGAGCAAAATGTGTTGGTTTTCAATGACTAATGTCTTCAATTCAGCTTTACAAGTCTCAATATCCTTATGCCAACTGCAGTTGTTGTGCGTATATTGATCTTGGAGTTTACAAAAAGCCTCTCCAACAAAAAACACTCTTTTTAGACCATCAAGTTTTTCAAAAACTTGTTCAACACTCGCTTTATGCTCTTGTTCTTCCTCAGAACCAAGCTCCAGCATATCGCCCAAAATACAGATTTTTGAATCGATGTTGAGGTTTAGAAAATGGTCTAAAGCAACATACATACTTGTTGGATTTGCATTGTAGGCATCCAAAATCAAGGTGTTTTTTTCTGTTTTTAGAACTTGAGAGCGGTTATTTTTGGGCTGGTAAGTTTCAATTGCCGATTTAATATCTTCACTATTAATATCCAAAAAAGAACCTATGGCACAAGCTGCTGCGATATTTTGCGCATTATGGCTACCAAATAGTTGTGATGAAATGTGCTGGTTTCCCCAAACGAGTTCCGCATGCAAAGTACCGTCTTTTAGTTGATAAACAAAATTGGCTTTAGCATCTGTTCCATAACTTTTGCTGTTTGGATACGCATGCGCAAATTCAGCAATCAGCACCTCCGACTGGCAATAGAAAAAAGCTTGGTTTTGTTTTGAAACAAAATCAAAGAGCTCTTTTTTTGTTTTTTGGATGTTCCGAACCGAACCAAAACCTTCTAAATGGGCTTTTCCAATGTTAGTAATTAAACCCAAATTCGGCTCAGCGATTTCGCAAAGCATTTTGATTTCTAAAGGATGGTTTGCACCCATTTCGATGATGGCAAAGTCATGACTAGAATCGATACTCAACAGCGAAAGTGGTACGCCGATATGATTATTGAGGTTGCCTTTGGTTGCAAAACAGGTGTATTTTTTTGAAATAACCTGTTGACAAAGTTCTTTGCTTGTCGTTTTGCCGTTTGTTCCTGTAATGCCCAAAATCGGAATATCAAGCTGTTTTCTATGATGATTAGCTAAGTATTGTAATGTTTTTAGTGTGTCATCAACTAAAAGATAGCGACTCTCATCAAAATCCATTTCTTTTGGCAATGTACTAACTACAGCATAAGTTGCCCCTTTTTCTAAGGCCTGATTCGCATACTGATTCCCATCAAACTGATCACCTTTCAAAGCAAAGTAAATCTGATTTTTCTGCAGATGCCTTGTATCTGTACAAACACCTTCCGAAGCTAAATAGTACGTATATAACTTGTTAATCATTCTGTTATCGGCTTTCACTAATAGATTTAATCTCATTCATTTAACAACTAATCATAAAAAAACCAGTTTGAGTAAAACAAACTGGTTTTTTTATGATAACCTTTATTCCAAATACATTTGAAACTCAGTTTTATTATTTATAACGAATACCTTGTGTTCCCATTCTATCAACAACACAACGGAATCCGATGTCAGATGCGGCTTTGTTTTCGTCTAAGAAACGTCTTTGCGAAGGCATCAACCAATATTGTCTGTCTTTCCAAGATCCACCTTTGTAAACTCTTGCTGAGTTAGTTACTAAGTTTGCTTCAGGATCGTACATTACAGGTCTTCCATCTTTTGAACCACCTCTTAGGTAGTAGATAGACGATTGTAAATCCCCGTCGTTAGCATTAATAACGTCGTCTGTTTGAACTTTTGCAATTCGACCTAAAGAATCTACATCAACCAATTGACCTTCTTCGTCTCTGGCAAGTTCTTCGTAAACATTTCCTCGGAATGGCATAAAATCATCATAACCTAAGGTTTCTTCACGGTAGACGTCAAGTACCCATTCGTTTACGTTTCCACTCATGTCATATAACCCGAAATCGTTTGGTGGAAATGTTTTTACTTCTGTTGTTCTTGATCCTGAGTCATTTAACCATCCGGCAACGCCCATGTTATCGCCATTTCCTCTTTTGAAATTCGCTAAGAAAACACCTTTCGATCCTTCCGAATTAGATCTTAAATGACGTAAAGAACCAAATTCACCACCACGAGCGAAGTAACGTCCGTTAGTTGTGTTTTCTTCTAATGTCAGACCAATATTTCCTAAAGCTGCATATTCCCATTCAGCTTCTGTAGGTAAACGGAAACCAGCTTGAAAAACACCATCAGAACGTGTTGCCTGACGACCTTCTTTGTTGTCTGGGTTTCTCAAATCGCGGATACCATTATCTTGTTCTCCGATGTATTTTCCTGCTAAATAAGAGTCCGTAGTGAAATTGTCATCATCATATTGATCATTATTCCACTTTAGTGCACCAACTGAAATCAATGTAATTTCGTTTACACGATCTGTTCTCCAGTTCGTATAGTCAACCGCTTGCTTCCAGCTCACACCAACTACAGGGTAGTAGTTGAATCCTGGATGCTCAAGGTAGTTGTTAATCATGGGCTCGTTGTAACCAAGATCAGACCTCCACACCGTTTGGTCTGGCATGGCGTTCCAATAGACTTCCGGATAGCTTTCTCCAAACACACGCTGGAGGTGATAAAGGTATTCACGGTAGTGTAAATTGGTTGTTTCTACTTCATCCATAAAGAAAGAAGCTACAGAAACACGACGCGGTTGATTGGTGTGATCGTTCATCACATCATCATACACCTGCCCCATAACAAACGAACCACCTTCGATAGGCACCATGCCGTTCATAACGAGTTGGGTGGTATTTAGGTTTGAAGAGAATCCTCCATTGACGTCGCTGTTGACAGCCCAGCCTGTTTGAGAATGAACGAGTTTTGAGCCGCTTCTGCCGTTGCTTCCGCAAGACGATAGAGCAACGAGTGAAGCGATGGATAAGGCTCCAAGAATTATACGGGTTTTCATTGTATTTTGAGCTTTTATTGTAGTTGTTTTCACGATAATCGGGGGCTAATATAGTTAAAACTTAGGACATGTCATAGGTTCGATACGTTTCTTTGGTTGACGACATGGCAACTGGAAACGAGCAGATAATTCGAAGGCTCCACCAGTCTCTCCAGACAGGTCAGAAACGGTAATGTCATAAGAAAAACCTAAAGTTGTGTTGTTGATAGTGTATCCTGCCACTAAAATAATGGCATCCGAATTTTCTGAGTTTCGTCTATACCAAACACCACCTGAGAGGCTTTTGTCGGTAATAGAAAGACCGAGGTTCAGCTGGTCGGCAGCACCTTGGTTTTGAAAAATTAGACCGGCAGTCATAAATGGGCCATCGGCGATAATTCCTTTTTTGGCATTTCCTGATATAGAAAAATTCGCTCCAGCGTGTGCCGTAAACTTCATCGGAAGTTCACTTTGTGGATCGATGATTTGCCCGTTGGTTGTGTTCGATATAAAGAAGGAATCGTCTGGTTTGTTTAAGTGATGTGCTGCAAAGCCTAAATAAAACTTCTCAGAATATCCCACAGCGCCAAAAGAAAGGTCGAGAAATCCTTTGCTAGACTCAATATTGTCTACTTCGGCTGAACTAGACAAAAATATCTGCCCATTATTTGGGTCAATTTGATCACCAAAAACGAGTAAATCCTTGTCCAAAGACTTATAATTGAAAGCTAAATCGGCACCTGCTAACACATAGTACTTTTTGTTCACTTTCATTTTATAGGAATACATTCCCGAAAGTCTGACCGAATTTAGAAGTCCGTTTCCAGCATTGTCATAAACAAGCTGAATACCGTATCCACTATTTAGTTTGGAAAGGTCTTTGTCATAAGAAATGGCGGTGGTCAAAAACTCACCTTTAAGGCGAGGCCATTGATCTCGTTGGTTTACATGTATTTTCGGGCAGCCATCTCCACCAGCCAACGCAGGGTTCAAATACATGGGATTTGCATAGAACTGAGAAAACG
Source organism: Flavobacteriales bacterium (assembly GCA_049609625.1). Classification (GTDB taxonomy): domain Bacteria; phylum Bacteroidota; class Bacteroidia; order Flavobacteriales; family CAJXXR01; genus JBMYYR01. The sequence goes on from JBMYYR010000030.1 coordinate 14,192, forward strand.
TTGGGTCTTGTGCAAAAGCTTCTTGTGAAAGAAAGCCAGCAAAAACAAAGGAAAAGGCAAGAAGTATGTTTTGTCTACTCATCACTTTTGGTTGTAATTTTTCAATTCACAAGTATACAATTATTTTTTAATTTTGAACCCCTTTAGCGCAATTTTATCAAATTTTGTGAGTTAATAGGCTATATATTCGACTAAATATTGATAATATTTGCATGTTTTACTTTTAGTTTCAAAACCTATGTTTTCATCATTCAAGCCTTACTTATTTTTTGTTTTTTGCCTCGCGCTCTCTTCTATTTATGCGCAAGATTATAAGTTTTCAAACGACTGGAATACAGCCATTAAAACTGTAGATAAATCAGGTAGAACTGCTTTTGTTTTACCTGGCACAACTTCAATACATGGCGTTCCTCATGCGCTTCACTTTTTTGATCTTGAAGCTCATCAATCGGCGAAGCAGCCCAAGCTCGAAATTTTAAATTATTCTCCAGTTTTGGTTGATGATTCTAAGGTGTACTCAGCAAATGAGCTCAAGATTGAGACAGAGACGGTTTACAAAAAAGGAAAAGCACAACTTCAAATCACATTTCCTTTGATTGTTAAAGGGAAAAAGATTGAAACATATAAACTAAGTTATACCTTATATAGTAGAGCCAAAAAAACTGCTGTTTTCGATTATAATCCGCCAACCTATTCTCCATTAAAAGAAGGTGATTGGTATAAAATTAAAACCATAGAGCAAGGCGTTTATAAACTGACGGCAAACAAACTTCAAGAGTTGGGGCTTGATATGACTAACATTCAATCTGATAAAATCCGATTGTTTGGACAAAACAAGGGCATGCTTTCGGAAGCTAACGCAGATGAACGCCCTTTAGGTTTGATGGAAAACGCCATAAGCGTCGTTGATGGTGGCGATGGCGTTTTTTCTGGTTCGGATTATATTCTTTTTTATAGTGGCGGTGCTCATCGTTGGGATTTTGACCAAAGCAGCAAGACGTTTTCTCACCAAACACATTTATATGCCGATGAAGCATATTATTTTCTCAATTTTAATGACAAGGCCGGAAAACGCATTAATCTAGAGCCAAATGCTAATGCGACAAATCCTCAGCAAGTCAACCATTTTGATGCGCTTTGGTTTCATGAGCTTGAAGCTGTAAACGTTAAAAACACTGGAAAAAAATGGTTTGGCGAACGCTTTGAATTTATCAAGACTTATAACTTTCAAATCCCAGACCTCAATCGAGTGCAGTCCGATTCGGTTTACATCAAACTCAGTGGCGTAGCAAGATCGCAATCCAACAGTCAGATGCGCGTAAAGCAAGGAAATGATATTTTGCTGTCGATGGGTATTGCGGCAACAGGAAATGCAAGTAATGAAGTTAATGGAACTGTAAAGGCTACAAAACAGGTGGTTTCGGGTTCAAATCTAAATTTTGATGTTGTTTTTGATGATAATAATGTGTCGGGAGCTTTTGCCTATTTAGATTATTTGGAAGTCAATTTCAGAGATCGATTAGAATTTTCGAATCATCAAAGTCATTTTAGAGATGTTCAATCTTATAAAAATGGCGGATTTGCCCAATTCAATTTCACAAGCTCATCATCAGAACTAAACATTTGGGATGTTACCAATCATACCGACATCAAACAAATGTCGACAAGTAACACTAGTTTTGTTACGGCAGTAGATGAACTCAAAACTTTTGTAGCTTTCGCTCCAGATCAGGCATTGAGCATAAGCGAGCTCCAAGCCATCGACAACCAAAATCTACATGGCTTGAGCGAAACCGAATACCTCATTCTCTATCATCCCGATTTTCAGCACTCGGCAGAAGAGCTTGCCGTTTTTCATCAAACCACCTTCGGTACCGAAACCAAAGCCATAAATATAGAGCATATTTACAACGAATTTTCTTCTGGGCGACAAGATATTTCTGCCATCAGAGACTTTATTAGAATGCTGTATAACAGATATATAGACTTAAATAAAGCCCCAAAGAACGTTTTGCTTTTTGGCGATGCATCGTTTGATTATAAAGACCGAATAGACAACAACACCAACTATGTGCCGACGTGGACATCTGAGTTTAGCTACAACATCAAAAACAGTGTCTCGACCGATGATTTCTTTGTGTTGATGGATGAAAACGAGGGTAGTAAGCTCCTCGGATTTACAGAATATACAGACCTAGGTATCGGTCGATTTGTAGTCGCTACAACGGAAGAAGCTCAGGCAGCTGTTTCAAAATCTAAACACTACGTCAATCCAGAGCATAGAGGAGTTTGGCAAAGCAGATTATCTTTAGTTACAGATGATGTTGATGAGGGTTGGGAGCGCGGCCTTACCTTAAATGCCAACAAGATTATTTCCGAATTTGGAGAGCAATTTCCGGTTTTTAACCTCAATAAAATTTATGCCGATGCTCATACGCAGACCAATTCGTCGGGCGGGCAGCGCTACCCAACGGTGTCGTCTGCCATCGATCGGGCAGTTGAAGATGGCTCGCTCATTGTACATTATTATGGTCATGGTGGCGAAGTGGGCTGGGCAAGCGAACGTATTTTGTCTAACGAACAAATCAATAGTTGGCAAAATTTAGAAAACATGCCAGTGTTTATTACCACAACGTGTGAATTTACACGTTATGATGATGCCAAGCGTATTTCGGCAGGAGAATACGTTCATCTCAATCCCAAAGGTGGCGGAATAGCTCTATACACGTCCACCAGAGAGCTCAATACCTCTGATGCAAAAAGCTTGTCGACTGAGTTTTATCGTCATTTTTATGAAGGACAAAGCAGTGGAAATCAAACCATGGGAGAGTTGATGTATAAAATAAAAACTAATTATGCCGACTCAAACAAGCGGCGTTTTATTTTGATTGGCGACCCGAATTTGAGATTCAATTTACCGCAACACAAGGTTCAAATTGATAAAATTAATGGTCTGGACGCCACTTTGGCTCAAGATCCGATTGAAGCGTTGAGTTTGATGAAAATTGAAGGTTCGGTGATACATGCCAATGGAAATTTCTTTTCTAGTTTCAATGGCATTGCCGATGTTAGCGTTTATGACAAAAGGACGATGACCGAAACGCTGAATAATGATCAGGTTCTTGATTTTCAGGGAAATGTAATTCCTTCGATTGCATTCGAGATTCAAAAAAATAAGATTTTCAAAGGAAAAGTAGAAGTCGTCGACGGCCTTTTTGAAGTCGAATTTATGGTACCGAAAGACATTAATTTAGAAGTTGATACGGGAAAAATTTCCATTTTTGCTACAACCTATTCTGGCGATGAGGCCTGGGGAGCAAATACAGGTATTCAGGTTGGTGGACTCAATCAGAACGCTGCCGAAGACAACAAAGGACCAGATATTCAACTTTTTATGAACGATTCGAGCTTTGTGTTTGGGGGTGTTACTGGGCATTCGCCTGATATTTTTGCGGTTTTGTCTGACGAAAACGGAATAAATGCCGTCGGTACAGGCCTTGGGCACGACATTACAGCTGTTGTTGATGCCGCTTCTGCAAATCCAATCATTCTCAACAATTTTTATCAAACCCACCCCAATACCTTCCAGTCCGGAGAAGTCCGCTACCCTTTGTCCGATTTGGACGAAGGCATGCATACGCTTACGCTAAAAGCTTGGGATAATTACAATAACTCTAATGCAAAAGAAATTGAATTTTTAGTAAGCACCGATGGTTCTATTGCTTTAAATGATTTGTTTAATTATCCAAACCCTTTTTCTGACCAAACTTATTTTTATTTTGGACACAACAAACAGGGTCAGGAATTAGCCATTCAGTTGGATATTTATACTCTAACAGGACTTTTGGTGCATTCTGTAAAAGAAACCATAAGCAATAGTCCGTCCAATGTCGACGGAGCTTTGGTTTGGGATGGTACAGATCACAACGGGAATAAACTGCCGAATGGTACTTACCTCTATAAACTGTCTGTAAATCAGCCCGAATCAGAAAAAAAAGAACATAAAGTAAACAAACTTGTAATAATTAAATAAAAACGGCGTTTTGGAATAGAAACCGTATATTTGCCGATTAGAAATGCAGAACACTATGATGAAAAAGACACTTTTAGGCCTATTGATTGCCTCAAGTTTATATGCAAACACAGCTTTTGGACAAGACCAAAAGAATAATGTTGTAACTACAGCCGTACCATTCTTATTAATTTCTCCAGATGCTCGCGCGGGTGGAATGGGAGATCAAGGCGTAGCAACCTTGCCAGATGAAAATAGCATCTCCTGGAATTTAGCCAAATTAGCTCATTTAGAACAAACATCAGGCGTAAGTGTATCGTACTCGCCATGGCTACAAGAATTGGTTGGAGACATCAGCTTGTCCAACGTTTCGATGTTTCATAAACTAAACAAAACGAGTGCGCTTGCTATGAATATCCGTTACTTTTCCTTAGGAGATGTAACGTTTAGAAACAGTGCCGAAGATGCAGGTTATACTTTTGGGCCAAACGAATTTGCTATTTCTGGAGGATATTCTAGAAAATTAACTCGCTCACTTTCAGCAGGTTTAACCTTCAAGTATATTCATTCTCAATTATCTGACAATGCACAATCGCTTACCGAAGATACAAAAAACGGGAGCACAGTAGCTGCCGATGTTTCTGTGTTTTACGAAGGTAAAACCTTTGACTTTTCTGGAAAAGATGCCTACATGACCTATGGTTTATCGATTAATAATGTTGGTGGTAAAATAAAATACTCAGAAAGTGGCGACGAAGAATTTTTGCCAGCCAATATGCGTCTTGGATCAGGACTTCATGTTACGATAGACGACTATAACTCGGTAAGTTTTACCGCTGAATTGTCTAAACTTTTGGTACCAACACCACCAGAACGCGTAGGAGGTGCCGAATCTGAAATTATTTCAGGAAAAGACCCTAATGTAGGTGTCGTTGGAGGAATTTTTCAATCCTTTACCGATTCTCCCGACGGAGAAACCGAACTACAAGAAGTGATGTGGAGTTTTGGAGCTGAATATTGGTACAACAAACAATTTGCTTTTAGAGGTGGATTTTTTCATGAAAATCAATACAAAGGTGAACGCCAATATGCTACTTTAGGCCTTGGTCTAAAATTAGAAAAAGCGTCTATTGATGCTTCATACCTTATTCCAACAAAATCAGGAAGTTTCAATCCCTTGAAAAACACTTTGCGTTTTTCTCTAAATGTCAATCTTGATGCTTTAATTTCTCCAGCTCCAGCTGAGAAAAAAGCTGAAGAAACGGAATAATGACTGGCTTTACAGCGAATTTAGCTTAAAAAATCATGCAAACGATACGAACCGGATTTGGATTTGATGTTCATAAACTAGAAACTGGCGAAGACTTTTGGCTTGGCGGTTTGTTGATTCCTCATCACAAAGGTGCCGTTGGGCATTCTGATGCCGATGTATTGATACATGCTATTTGTGATGCACTTTTGGGCGCTGTAGCTTTGGGAGATATTGGTTCTCATTTTCCCGATACCGATCCAAAATACAAAGGTATCGATAGTAAAATCTTACTCAAAGAAGTGGTTGAACTCATTCAAAACAAAGGTTACAACATCTCGAACATCGATTCCACTATTGCTTTGCAAAGCCCTAAACTAAGAACCTACATCGACGATATTCGAGGGTGTTTGGCAAATATTTTAGGTTTAGATATTGATGCTGTCAGCGTTAAAGCTACCACCACCGAGCGTTTAGGCTTCGAAGGTAGAGAAGAGGGAGTTTCGGCCTATTGTTCGGTTTTGGTTTATAGATAAGATAATCTTGCTTTCTCAATCAAAATAATCCTCAAAGTCGATATCAAAATCTTTGAAATCCTCTAAATCTCGGCGATCTCTTTTTGTAGGTCTTCCCAGTCCTTTTTCTCGAAATTCGCCTCGATGTCTGATGGCGTATTGAGCTTTAAATTTATTGAGCTCTTTCTCCGAAGTTAAATCTTGATAACAAGTGATCGCAACAGGATAGCCCACCCGATTTTCGATGACTTTCAAGACTTTAAATTCATAAAAAATCCCATTTTTCTGCAACACAATATGATCATTGAGTTGTACGCTGGAAGAGGCTTTGGTTGATCGTTTATTTATTTTGACCTTACCACTTTGGCAAGCTTTTGAAGCTAAAGTTCTGGTTTTGAACAAACGCACGCTCCAAAGCCACTTATCTAATCTTGCTTTTTCTTTTTCCATGCTTCAATTAATGAGGTTCTATGAACGCCTATGCAGGCTTCGAGTTCTGTTTTTGTTGCTGCCCTAACACCTTTTACCGAACCAAAGGTATTGAACAGTAAATCGATACTTTTTTGTCCCAAACCCTTAATATCATGCAGTTCACTTTTTAAAGCCGAATTTATTCGACGTTTTCGGTGATGAGTTATCCCAAATCGATGGGCTTCATCGCGCATTTGCTGAATAATTTTTAATGTTTCGGAACGCTTATCGAGATATAAAGGGTGTGGGTCGTTCGGAAAAAAGAGTTCTTCGAGGCGTTTGGCAATACCTAAAATGGCAATTTTTTTCTCTAAACCTAAGCTTTTTAAAGCCGCCATACCTGCGCTGAGCTGTCCTTTTCCGCCATCCACAACAATCAATTGTGGCAAGCTTTGCTTTTCTTCCACCAAACGTTTGTAGCGCCGAGTGATAACCTCAGTCATACTCGCAAAATCATCGGGGCCTTCCACGGTTTTGATTAAAAAATGTCGGTAATCTTTTTTTGAGGCCTTGGCATTTTTGAAAACCACACAAGCCGAAACCGCTTCTGCACCTTGAAAGTTTGAATTATCAAAACACTCAATATGTTTGGGTAATTCCGAAAGCCGTAAATCTTTTTTTATTTGTTCTAAAATCCGATTCTGATGCCGTTCTGGATCCGTATTTTGAATGTGTTTCCACTTTTCGGCTCGATAATATTTAGCGTTTTTTTCTGATAAATCAATCAATAATTTTTTATCGCCTTGTTTCGGATTAACAATCTGAATATCAATGCCTTCAATATCTACCAAAACGTTTGTCAACATGGTTTTGGATTGAGAAGAAAAACGCTCTCTAAGGCGTACAATCATACTTTTTAGTAGGTTTTCGTTGCTTTCTTCCAACACTTTTTTGACTTCCGTGGTGTAGGCCTGCACTATAGAGCCGTTCATGATTTTGAGAAAGTTGAAAAAAGCCGATTTTTCATCAGAAATAACCGTCAACACATCAATATTATGAATCTGTGCCGAGACCACAGTCGACTTTCGGGCATAGTGTTGTAGGCTGTCATATTTGCTTTTCCAAATCTGGGCTTCCTCAAATTTTAGCTCAGCTGCCGCTGCTTTCATTTCCTGTTCGAGACGCTCTAAAACCTCTTTGGTATTGCCTTTCAAAATAGATCTAACGCGTTGAATATCTTCAAGATAATGCTGTTCGGACTGATGGTCTTCGCATGGCCCAAGACAGTTTTTTATATGGTATTCCAAACAGACGTTATATTTCTTTTGTTCGATGTGCTTTCTGCTCAAATTGAGTTTGCAACTACGAAGTGGAAAAAGATCTCGGAGCAACTCCAACAAAATTTTAACCATATAAAGACTGGTGTAGGGCCCAAAATATTCCGAGCCGTCTTTGATGACGTTTCGAGTGCTGAACACACGCGGGAAGGCTTCTTTTTTGATACAAATCCATGGGTACGATTTATCGTCTTTGAGAAGGATATTGTATTTGGGTTTATGCTTTTTGATAAAAGAATTTTCGAGTAAAAGTGCGTCGGCTTCCGTGTCGACGACTACCACATCAAAGGATTCAATTTTGCTGACCAACACACGAGTTTTTCCCATATCGTGTTTGGTTCGGAAGTAGGAAAGTAATCGATTTCTCAACTTTTTTGCCTTTCCGACATAAATTACCCGATCTGTTTTGTCCTTAAACAAATAAATCCCAGGCACTTGCTCTGTGAGTTTGATTTGTTGTTTAAGGCGTTCTATTCGGTCCATAATTTAGAAAACGGGTTTGAAGAGTTCAAAAATACGAATCGTTTTAGGATTGAAAGGGTTTTACTTTAATTTCTGAAAAAACTGTTCGGAATAGAGTAAGCGTTGTTACTGTATGAAACGAATGAGTACGGGATAAGCTGTCGTTGTTTTCCCATTTTTTAATTGAATAGCATAAAAAATTGGTAGGATTACATTAAAAAGATAAAGCATAAAAAATACATACAAAAACACATTAGAGCCTGCTACGTGCAATAGTTTAAAGAGGACAGAGGTGCTTAATGTAACAAAAGTGCAAACAGTCCAAATAAGTTGAAAATTTAGAAGATTTATACCCATTTCTTTCAATCCAACGATTTGATTTTTTCTTGCTAATCCATAAAATCAAAGGAAAAATTAAGTTTCCAAGTGGAAAAACTAAACACGTCAATACGGAAAGATGTAAGCCGATAAGATAGCTTTTGTCTTCTTGTTTTTTGAAATCCATAAGATGTTCAACATCGACATGAAGTACTTCGCATATTAGGCTAAGTGTTTTTCCTCTAGGTTCACTTTCGTTATTTTCAATGCGCTGAATCGTCCTCAAATTTACCTTTGCCAAATCTGATAATTCCTCTTGAGAAAAACCTTTTGTTTTCCGAATCTCTTTAATTTTTTTTCCAATAGTATTCATAGTTGAATTGAGTTTAAAGCTTGAGCAAAATTAATGATGATTCTATTGATTTGATAGCGGTTTGCTTACGACAAGTTTACGGCATTTTGAGGATAGATAGGGATTCTAGCTCAAAAACCAAAAAAAAAGGAAACCCAAACGGATTTCCTTTTTTTGTTAAAAGCTAATTGACAGCTTAAGCTTTGCTAAAGTTATCAGCAACTTTATCCCAGTTTATAACATTCCAGAAGGCGTTGATGTAATCTGGACGACGGTTTTGGAATTTCAAATAATAAGCGTGCTCCCAAACGTCAAGACCCATGATTGGAGTTCCGCAACAGCCTTCACCCATCAATGGATTGTCTTGGTTGGCAGTAGAACAAACTTCAAGTTTTCCATTGTTTACACAAAGCCAAGCCCATCCTGAACCAAAACGCGTTGCGGCAGCTTGGTTGAATGCGGTTTTGAGTGCATCTAAAGAACCGAAGTCTCTGTCGATTGCTGAGGCTAAATCTCCACTCGGAGCACCTCCACCATTTGGTGATAAGATTTCCCAAAACATACGGTGATTATAAAATCCGCCACCGTTGTTTCTTAAAGCAGGACTTAGTTCGCCCGCCAAAATAGTTTCGATGCTTTCGTTTGCCAAAGCTGTTCCTTCTAAGGCAGCGTTGAGTTTTGCT
>JBMYYR010000031.1:0-23522 GCA_049609625.1 Flavobacteriales bacterium
GCTTCTGAAATTCAGGATGTTGTTTTAGTTTCTGATGGCATTTTCAATCAATCTTATCACCCTAAATGGCTTTCTAAATGGCCAAATTTTAATGTCCATACCTTAGCTCTTGGCGACAGCATCCAATACCCCGATGTGGCTGTTGGAAAACTCCGTCATAATGCCTTTTCTTATCTTGGAAATGAGTTTCCTGTTGAGGTTCTGATAGAAACCAAAGCTTGGGAAAATCAGTCGATAGAACTGGTGCTAAAAGACAAAAAGTCTAAGATTTTAAAATCTAAAACTTTTACAAACCCAAAACAAGGCGAGCAACTAAGTTTTGAAACCAAATTGGAAGCCAAATCTATTGGTATTCAGGACTATACTTTAGAATTATTGACGGATGTTGAAGAAAAAAACACAGAAAATAATCGGAAAACGTTTCAGATTGAAGTCTTAGAATCCCGAACAAACGTATTGCTTTTACATTCTGAAATTCATCCCGATTTTGCGGCTTTTGCTCAAGCTTTAAAAGAAGATCAAAGTACCGAACTGGTATCGAAATCCATCAAAGAAGTAAGCCAAAACGAACTCAAATCATATAATGCAATTCTGTTTCTCGGTTATCAAAATCAAACCCAAGCTTTTCTAAAACAAAGCTTAGAGGTTGAACAAGCTTTTGTTTTAGTATTGCATCAAACTTCTGATTTAGAACATCTTGCTTTAAATTTTTCTCACGTTTTTCAAAAACAATCAGCTCAAAAATTAGATTGGGAAGAAGCCAAAGCCTTGCCTTCGCCTGTGTTTTCTTCGTTTACTTTAAATGAACAAACCAAAACCTTTTTGAACGAAGTTCCGCCACTCAACGTGCCATTTTTTGATCTGAAAATCAAAACCAAACAACAACTGTTTTTAAGTCAACAGCAGCTTGGGCAAACGAACGGAAAGTCGGTGTTGAGTTTCGGCGAACATAAGTCTAGCCGCTTTGCCCTTTTGCAAGCTGAAGGCTTTTGGAAATGGCGGATGTACAATTTTCGTGAACACAAACGATTTGATGAATTTGACGGCTTGTTTAAGTCGATACTTCGCTTTGTGAACTTGCCCAAAAACAAACAAACATGTTATGTTGATTTCCCCAAAATTCTGAATCAAAATCAGAACTACGAGATGCAAGTTAAGCTTTATAATGAAGCTTATGAGCAAGTTAGTGGCGATGCTTTAGACTTGCAAATTGAACGCGAAGCGGGAGAAAACAAACAAACCTTTGCTTTGGTAAATACCTCGGGAACCTATTTTAGCGAACTCCGTTTTGATGAACTTGGAACCTATACATTTAAAGTTGTCAATTTATCTAAAAATGGAAAAATAGAGCAGGAGGGAAGCTTTCAGGTTAAAGCAAATACCATCGAAAATAAAGCCAAAGTCGCTCAATTTGATGTCTTAAGAACGATAAGTCAAAAGACTGATGCTCAATTTTTTACATTTGATAAGCGTTCAGAATTATTAACTAAATTAGCTCAAAAACCAGTAGACTTTCAAACCTTTGAAACGCAAGAAACAAAATCACTTTTCGATTATCCTTGGATACTTGTTTCGCTTTTAGTTTTGATGCTTTTAGAGTGGTTTTTGAGAAGAAAAAATCAGATGCTTTAGCATCCAAATCGTTAAAAAATAGTATGATAAAAAAAGAACAACGAGGTTACGTCCTCCAACTCACACTCAACCGACCAGAGGTTTTTAATAGCTTCAACAGAACGATGGCTTTGGCTTTGCAAGAGGCGCTAGACGCTGCCGATGACGACGATTCGGTACGTTGTATTGTGCTATCAGCGGAAGGAAAAGCCTTTTGTGCCGGACAAGATTTGGGCGAAGCTATTGCTGATGATGGCCCATCGCTTGAAACCATTTTGAGCGAACATTACAACCCGATTATTACCCGTTTGCGTTCTATTGAAAAACCAATAATTGCCGCGGTGAATGGCGTGGCAGCTGGTGCTGGAGCTAATTTAGCTTTGGCTTGTGATATTGTTTTGGCTTCTAGTCAAGCGTCTTTCATTCAGGCGTTTAGCAAAATTGGCTTGATTCCAGATTCGGCTGGAACCTATTTTTTACCAAGATTAATTGGTATGCAAAAAGCTTTAGCTTTGATGATGACTGGCGATAAAGTTTCTGCCGAAGAGGCGGAGCGTATGGGGATGATTTACAAGGTGTTTGAAGCTGAACAGTTCGCTGATGAAGTTGAAAAAATGGCTCAGAAATTGTCTCAAATGCCAACCTACGCTTTAGGTTTGTGTAAACGTGCCATGAATCAAAGTTTGACTCACAATTTGGTTGATCAACTTCAAGTTGAGCTTGATTTGCAAGTGATGGCTGGCGAAAGTCATGATTTTAAAGAAGGTGTAGCTGCCTTTTTAGAGAAAAGAAAACCCGTTTTTAAAGGAAACTAATGATACAAGTTGGAATAATTGGAGCAGGAGCCATGGGATCTGGAATTGCTCAAGTTGCTGCTCAAGCAGGACATAAAGTTGTACTTTTTGATACGCAAAAAGCGGCTTTGGAACGTTCAGAAACTAAGCTCAAAAAAATCTTAGCTCGTTTGGTCGAGAAGGGAAAATTTAGTGAAGAAAAAGCAAAATCGACCGCTGATAATATTTTATATTCAGTTGATTTAGAGTATTTTAAATCTTGTGAATTTGTTATTGAAGCCATTGTCGAAAACCTTGACATCAAACAAAACGTATTCAAAAACATTGAAGCTATTGTTTCTGAAGATTGTGTTTTGGCGAGTAATACGTCTTCATTATCAATAACTTCTATAGCTGGCGCTTGCGAAAAACCTGAACGTATTTTAGGTGTACATTTTTTCAATCCTGCACCGCTTATGCCTTTGGTTGAGATTATTCCGGCACTCCAAAGCGACCCTGAACTTGTGAAACAAACTCGATCTATGGTTGATTCTTGGGGAAAAGTAACCGTTTTGGCAAAAGACACACCAGGCTTTATTGTTAATCGATTGGCACGTCCGTTTTATGGCGAAGCCATTCGTATTTTAGAGGAAGGAAAAGCCAATATTGCGACAATCGATTGGGCATTGACAGAAGTTGGAGGTTTCCGAATGGGCCCGTTTACCTTGACTGACTTTATTGGACATGACGTCAATTATGTGGTAACCGAAACGGTGTTTAAATCCTTTTTCTATGATCCTCGATATAAGCCTTCATTTTCTCAAAAACGATTGGTGGAAGCAGGCAGATTGGGAAGAAAAACAGGTCATGGATTCTATAATTATGCCGAAAATGCCAAAAATCCAGAAGTGGTTGAGGATAACATTTTAGCTGAACAAATCACCAATCGAGTGGTATTGATGTTGATCAACGAAGCTGCCGATGCCTTATTTCTGAACATTGCGACAGCAAAAGATTTAGATTTAGCGATGACCAAAGGCGTTAATTACCCGAAAGGTTTATTGGCTTGGGCAAATGAATGGGGTATCGAGCGGGTGTATCAAGGTTTGATGGATTTGTATGAACTTTATCGTGAGGACCGTTATCGTCCATCGCCTATTTTTAAGTTGATGATGAAGCAAGGGCAAACTACATTTGACATCAAATAAATCTAAACCAGCATGAAAAAGAAGGTTGAAGCACTGATTAAAAAACATAAGTTAGATTCCAAAAACACCAAAGCACCGCGCGAAGAAAGCGATGAGTTTTGGGAGAAATTGATGAAGAAAAACATCAAAAAAATAAAAAAACTACAAGAAAAACTTTACGCTCAATCTAAATTTTCGGTGTTGATTGCTTTGCAAGGCATGGACACGGCAGGAAAGGACAGTTTGATTAGAAAAGTGTTTGGTCCATTGAATCCAGCTGGAGTAAAAGTCCATGCGTTTAAAAGTCCGACCAAAGAAGAACTTAACCACGATTACCTTTGGCGGCATTACAAAAAGCTACCTGCACAAGGTGAAATCACGGTCTTTAATCGAACGCATTACGAAAACGTGTTGGTAACACGGGTTCACCCTGAATATATTTTAAGTCGAGATTTACCCGAAATCAATACCGTTGAGGATGTTGATGATGACTTTTGGAAACGCCGTTTTCAACACATCAATCAAGTTGAAGATGTTTGGGCTGAAAATGGGATGTTGGTGCTCAAGTTTTTTCTCAATATTTCTAAAGACACCCAAAAACAACGCTTAATCGATCGATTAGAAAATCCTGAAAAGCATTGGAAATTTGATGCTGGCGATTTAAAAGAACGTTCGTATTGGTCTGAATATCAACATGCTTATAAAGAAATGTTAGACCATACATCTCAACCTAAAACAGCACCTTGGTTTAGTATTCCTGCAGACAGCAAGCCTTATGCACGTTATCTGGTTTCGGAAATTACACTTGAATTATTAGAAGACCTACCTTTGGATTTCCCCGAAAGTTCTAAAGACATTAAAACCCATGTTGAGGATTATCTTAATCAATTAAATGCGGATTGATTATCAGTACTTTAGTTCTAAAAATTTTGCGACGATGATGAGACTAAGCCAGTAATATTACCTTTGTTATTTCCTTACGTAAATTAAAATCAATGAAACACTCGTTGAGTTCTGGAATACTAATCAAAAAGAATTGTAATAAAAAAAGTCAAAACTAATCGTTTTGACTTTTTATCATTTTTTGAGAATTTTGTAGATTAAAGATAAGAAAAAAAATGTATTTTTATGATATACATTACAGGACAAACAAAAGTTTAAACTATTCGGATTCGCCATAGAGTCAAGTGTGTAATCATAACTGAGTCAAATTAATAGCTTGAACTTAAGGCATAAAAAAAAGGCAAATCAATTTGATTTGCCTTTTTTTTATGTTACCGAAGGAAGTGCTAGTTCTGTAAAATTACCTTTTCGGAATAGGTTTGAGTTTCGGTTTGAATGGTTACATGATAAATACCATCGGATAGATGACTTAAATCTAGATTTTTTTCGTCAATAAATCCTAATGCATTCAATTGTAAAACCTTCTGTCCGAGTGTATTCACAACTTGGATGTATTCAATTTTAGTTTGCTCAGAGCATTGAAGGTTTACAAGACCAGAGCTCGGATTTGGAGTCAAGCTAAAATCAATGCCTTGATCTACATCTTCAAGACCTAGAGGTACGCCAACAGTAAAGGGATAAACGATTTGAGAACCAAAGTCTCTATTAAAGGTTTTGTGTATTCCTCCTGCAGATTTTCTGAATTGAATAGACCCATTTCCTTCGTTGTTTGCCCAAAAGCCCAAGCCGTTATCGCCACTATCGTTTAGGGTAAAGATGTAACAACCAGGTTCTAAGGTTACGGTTGTGCTTTCGGTTTGACCAGCCTCAAATCCAGATTCGCTATAAATCACATCTCCAGATGTGTTTTTTATATGCCATGAATTTTGCTGAGGTTGCGAGTTGGCTTTAAATCTGACAATAAATTCGGTTGGAAAATCTTTGAGGTGTTCAAATTTTGAAGACATTCTATTGTCGGTCAAATCTTCATCAGTTTCACCATTTGGAGAACTTAGCTTAACCAAAAATGTATTATAGTTTGGATTAGCCAAATCAAAGGGATTCATTTCTGGAAGCTCGATAACAAGTTTGCCCATTGGAGCTAAATTTCCTTCCCAATTATAGTATTGTATTCCCAAACCATCTACCGAATAGGTAACATTGAAACTCGTTAGATTTTCTCCTCCCAAATTCTGAACTTCGATTTGCGGTTTGCCACAATGTGGATTAAACCTTGAATGATCAAATTTTGAGGTTGGGGCCAAAATATCAGTAATCGCTATGTTGTTCGTAAAATTAAACTCTCCATACGTTGCCACATAGCCATCTACGGTATAGCTTGCGCCTCCAGATGTGGTGTGATAATCAAAATCTACATCAACTGTGTTGGTGCCATTCGTTAGCGTCGAACTCAAATCGAATCTGAATTTTGGAGTTTGCTCACCTGGGCACCAATTTGCTCGGTTATACAACCATGTTCCGGGTTGAGGAAAAAGTGCATTGGAGCCACAATCGTCTTTCCAAATCGATTGCGAACCCATCGCCTGTCCATTTGATTCTACCGAAAACGAGCGTTCGCAAAACTCTGAACATCCCTGATTGTCGGCACCATGGCCTGTTGGCGTAAAAACTAATTCGCTAAACGAAACTCCTGAGCCAGAATAGGTTTTTTGATCAACTTTATTTTCGATGGTATGCACGCCATTTTCATGCTTTCCATAATCAAAACTACCGTGCCAAAGCGGAATATAGTCCACTAAGTCTCGCGGAGGTGTTCCGTAGATAAAATGGAAATCGATGTCTGCCGAAAAGCCATCAGACCAACCAGAATAGTGTGCCTGAACCGTTTTTGTGCCTTGCAACAAAGAAGAAAACTCAGTAATATCATAATAAAATATGCGCTCCCAAGATTGTGAGAATCCATTAGCATAAGGCGTAATGGCACGGCCCAACTCGATGGTTTGCGTAACATCAAACACATTATAATGCTCGTGGTGGTCCAAATATAAGGTAGACGTAGCGTCAACATAAGTGGAATCGCTTGGATTGCCCGCTGCGTCGTAATCATAATTATAATAATCGCCAGCAAACACATAGAGGGTGTCAGTAGCGGTGGTTGGATTCGCCGCATCGGCAAACAAAATCAACTCCAATGAAGGATTTTGGATGGTATCTACAGACAAGGTCTGATTGTTGTATACCGTAGTATAGGTTGTATCTATATGGTATGAAAGGCTATCAACTTCGCTACCATCTACGGTAAAAGTAGGGTTAGAAACTAAAGTAGAATCGATTAGTCCTGTTGGATTCAGAAGATTAATTTGTGTCGTATAATCCCAGTCGCTACAACCGCCAGAAGGACAGGATAGACGATACTCCATAATAATTTTTTTGAACTCGCCAGTGGTCGGAAATGTAGTTTCTTCATTGAAATTGCCGTACCAATTCATGTGTGTGCTTTGATGCGAGGAGACCTTTAGAGTGTCGCCTGTAGTTTGGGCATTTGCCGACAAAACAAAAGCCAAAGCAATAGAACTTAATATGGTTTTGAACATAAAAATAGGTGTTTGGGGTTTAGATGAATGAACAAACTTAAAAAAATCTAAGCAAACGAAAGCCTTTTAGGGCAATATTTATACATTTGCACTTGTTCAAGTCAAGATGTTGGACTGTGTTTTGACTTGATGTCGTGTAAAAAAATCAGTCTATCTCTAACAAAAAAAGAAGCTAATCTAAATTTATTATGAAGACTTACGATGTTACAATCATTGGATCGGGCCCTGGAGGCTATGTGGCAGCCATTCGTTGTGCGCAACTTGGATTCAAAACCGCACTTATCGAAAAATATGACACCCTAGGTGGCACTTGTCTAAACGTAGGTTGCATTCCCTCTAAAGCTTTATTAGATTCTTCTGAACACGTTCATCAGGCAACGCACCAGTTTGAAGCTCATGGTATTGAGATTGGTACGCCAAAAGTTGATTTTGGCAAAATGATTGCTCGCAAAAAAAGCGTTATTGATCAAACCTGTTCTGGTATCGATTTTTTGATGAAGAAAAATAAAGTTGATGTTTTTCACGGTTTTGGTTCGTTTAAAGACAATCAGCACCTCATCATCAAAACAGAACAAGAGGAGCAAATCATCAAATCTGAAAAAACAATTATTGCAACAGGCTCAAAACCTGCTACTTTGCCTTTTGCTGAGCTCGACAAAACACGTATCATTAGCTCTACCGAAGCCTTGAAACTCAAAGAAATTCCGAAACATCTTATTGTTGTTGGAGGTGGCGTTATCGGGCTAGAGTTAGGTTCGGTTTATGCCCGTTTGGGGACAAAAGTATCGGTTGTCGAATACGCGCCGTCGATTATCCCGACAATGGATGCCGCTTTAGGAAAAGAACTCAAAAAAGTATTGACCAAAGACCTGAAGTTTAAGTTTTATCTCAACCATGCCGTTACTGCCGTAGAAAACACAGGAGACGCCGTTAAACTCCAAGTAAAGAATAACAAAAAAGACCAAATGATTGAACTAGAAGGCGATTATTGCCTTTTGGCTATTGGTCGGAAAGCGTATACGGATAAGCTTGGTTTAGAGAAGCTTAACATCGAAACAGATCAACAGGGACGCGTTGAGATTAACGAAAACTTCCAGACTTCGCACTCTAATATTTTCGCTATTGGCGATGTTGTAAAAGGCGCTATGTTGGCTCACAAAGCCGAAGAAGAAGGCGTTTTTGTTGCCGAATTTATTGCTGGACAAAAACCGCATATCAACCACGATTTAATTCCAGGAGTAGTTTATACTTGGCCAGAAGTAGCAGCTGTTGGCAAAACAGAAGCAGAACTGAAAGCCGACCAGATAGATTACAAAAGCGGAAATTTCCCATTCAAAGCCAGCGGAAGAGCACGTGCTTCGATGGATTTAGATGGTTTCGTAAAAGTATTAGCTGATGCCAAAACCGACGAAGTTTTAGGTGTGCATATCATTGGGCCAAGAGCTGCAGATTTGATTGCCGAGGCCGTTGTGGCTATGGAATATCGGGCATCCGCAGAAGATATTGCGCGCATTTGCCACGCACACCCAACATTTTCGGAAGCCTTGAAAGAAGCCGCTTTGGATGCTACCGCCAAACGTGCTATTCATATTTAGTGCCAGCAAGAAAACCTTACTCGCCTATTTCAAAACGATAAAAAATACCCACTTTATGGGCTAAGTCATTAAATCGTTCTATCGTCTTTTGTAAATCAAATTTACTAAAGCAAAACAACATCAGAACGCATTATAATGCGTAATTTCGCACTCTCGAAAATCTAGATAAAACCTAAAAAAACATGTTGCAAGTAGCCTATATCCGAGAACATAAATTGGATTTAATAGAAGGATTGAAAAAAAGATATTTCTCTGATTTTCAAGTTATTGATGAAGTTTTAGAATTGGATGATAAACGTAAAAGCATTCAAAAAGAACTTGACGACATCAATGCGAAGTCGAATTTGATTTCCAAAGAAATTGGACAATTATTTCAACAAGGTAAGCGAGACGAAGCTGAACAAAAAAAGACGGAAACTGGTGATTTAAAAGTAAAATCAGAACAACTTAAGCATGAGTTTAAAGCGGTTTCGGTAACTTTAGACGAGCAACTTCGTCATATTCCAAATATGCCAAATCCATTAGTTCCTTTAGGAAAAACGGATGAAGACAATATGGAATTAGAGCGTTTTGGAACCATTCCGGAACTTGGTTCTGATGCTCAACCACATTGGGAACTTTGCAAAACCTACGATTTAATTGATTTCGATTTAGGTTCGAAAATTACTGGTGCAGGATTTCCTGTTTACCTTGGTCAAGGTGCTCGATTGCAGCGTGCGTTTATCAATTATTTTTTAGACTTTAATAGAAAAGCGGGTTACAAAGAATACATCCCGCCTTTCGTTGTTAATGCGGCTTCGGGTAGAGGAACGGGACAATTGCCTGATAAAGAAGGGCAAATGTACCATTGTACGGAAGATGATTTGTATCTTATTCCGACTTCGGAAGTGCCGATTACCAACATTTATCGTGATGTTATTTTGAAAGAAGAGGATTTGCCGATCAAAATGACGGCCTATTCACCTTGTTTCCGTCGCGAGGCTGGCTCGTATGGAAAAGACGTCCGTGGATTGAACCGATTACACCAGTTTGAAAAAGTAGAAATTGTTCAGGTTACTAAACCTGAGGATTCGTATGACACTTTAGATCAGATGGTTAAGCATGTTGGTGAGCTTATTGAAAGTTTAGGTTTACCTTACCGTTTACTTCGTTTGTGCGGTGGAGATTTAGGTTTTACTTCGGCTTTAACTTATGATTTTGAGGTCTTTTCTGCGGCTCAAAACCGTTGGCTAGAAGTGTCTTCTATTTCCAATTTTGAGGCTTATCAAACCAATAGACTTAAATGTCGATACAAAAATAAAGCGACCAAAAAGACGGAATTTTGTCATACTTTGAACGGAAGTTCTTTGGCACTTCCACGAATTTTTGCTGCCTTGTTAGAAAATAATCAAACGGCTGATGGCATCCAAATTCCAGAGGTCTTAAGAAGCTACACTGGCTTTGATAAGATTGGGTAAGTAGCTGACTATTAGAGTCTTTAGGTTCTATTTTTGATACTTCAATAAAAACTAAACGTATGTCTAACTTACTGATTTTCTGTATCGTTTTGGCTGTTGTTTTGCTTTTTGTTTCTGTGATTTTAGTTTTAAAATTAAATCAGAATCAAAAAGATAAGACGGCCTTACAACTGGTTTCTGATGATCTTCAAAATCAATTGAAATCAAGTTTAGAAAAGCTTAAGCATGTTGAAGAAAAAAATAGAAGCTTAGATACGGAAATACAACTCAAATCTCAGGAATTCAATACTTTAAAAACATTATTTTCTCAAGATACTGAAAAGCTCAAGCAATTAAATCTTCAAAATGAAGAGCTTAAACTAAAGGCTCAAGAACTCAAACTAAAACAAGAAGATTTACAGGCTCAAAAACAAGAAATGCAAAGCCAATTGACGCAGTATTTTGAGCAATTGTCGCAAAAGATTTTTAAAGAGCGGGATAAAGAATGGCGAGATCAGAATCAGAAGAATCTTCATGATATTTTAAATCCATTTAAAGAAAAACTAAACGAATTTGAAAAATCTGTTCAAACCCAACGTGCTGAAAACAATAAGCTTAGCGGCGAACTCAAAGGTGAACTCAATCAGCTGAATCAGTTGAATAAAAACCTGAGTAAAGAAGCTCAAGCTTTGGCAACGGCACTAAAAGGTGAAAACAAAACCCAAGGGAATTGGGGCGAATATCGACTGGAGCGTTTGTTGGAATTTGCGGGCCTAAAAGAAGAGGTTCATTACAACAAACAAGACTATTATAATGATGACGAAGGTCGAAAAAAATCACCTGATTTTATCATCAATCTTCCTGATAACAAGCACCTTATCATAGATTCAAAAGTGTCGCTTTCGGCTTATGAACGTTACTTTTCGGCAACAAATGAAACGGAAAAAGAACTTGCTCTAAAAGCACATTTGACGAGTATAAAAAATCACATTAAAGACCTGAGTAGCAAAAATTACGATCAGTTACCCACGCTTCAAACGGTGGATTATGTATTGATGTTTGTGGCGGTTGAGCCAGCTTTGTTTTTGGCAGTAGATCACGACGGAAACTTGTTTGATTTTGCTTTGAAGAACAATATTGTTTTGGTTAGTCACACCACACTTTTGGCTACCTTGCGAACCATTTCTCATATTTGGCGACAGGAAGATCAAAAGAAAAATATTCAAGAAATTACCAATCAGGCTGAAGGTATTCTGAATCAATTAGATGGTTTTGTTACTTTGGTTGATAAAATCGGTTCACAAATTGAAACGGTTAAGAAAACTCAAGAGCAAATTCAGGTCAAACTACAAGGTAGACAAGGACTTATCTCTAAATCAGAGAAAATGAAAAGCCTAGGTCTCAACACAAAAAAATAGCTAAAATCCGAAAAGCAATGCATTACGATTCATCAGAAGAAAAATCAGATCAGATTAAAGGAAAGTATCGCCAAGGTGCGCGAAGAAAAGAAAAAAATGATTTCGAAATTTTCGGTATGCATCCGATTTTGGAAGCTATTGACGCTGGAAAAACAATTGACAGAATATTGATTCAGAGAGGATTACAGGGCGATTTATTTAAAACACTTTGGGATAAAATCAAAGAACGAAACATTAATTATCAGCTCGTCCCGATCCAAAAGCTCAATCGACTGACAAAGAAAAATCATCAAGGTGTTTTTGCCTTTATTTCACCTGTTGAGTATGAAACGACGGCTGATGTCTTGATGCGCGTGTTTGAATCTGGCGAAACGCCACTTTTTGTTGTGCTCGATCGCGTAACAGATGTCAGAAATTTCGGAGCTATTGCCAGAACAGCTGAATGTGCTGGTGCTCAAGCTTTAATCATTGCAGACAAAGGTTCGGCGCGGATAAATTCCGATGCTTTGAAAACCTCTGCTGGTGCGCTTCACCGAATTTCAGTTTGTAAAGAAACGAGTTTAAAAAACCTTATTCATTTCCTTCAAAATAGTGGCTTGCAAGTTATTGCCTGTACCGAAAAGACCGATAAGTTGATTTATGAAGAAAACTATGATTTGCCAACGGCTCTTATTTTAGGTTCGGAAGAAGATGGTATTTCGGATGCTTTTTTGGAACAAGCTAATAGCAGTGTGAAAATTCCGATGGAAGGAAAAACGGCTTCGCTAAATGTTTCTGTTGCTGCGGGATTGATTTTATATGAAGCTGTTAGACAGAGACTTAAATAAGATAAAAAGGATACAAGATTTGATGACGAGACCTACTAAGAAGAAGTCTTAGAGGGTCTCTAAACAGTTTGTAGGATTATCTGTAATGTGCTAATTATTCCATAATCCATCCGTAATGATCAAAGAGTCTAAGGGATCATTTTCGTTATAAAGAATGGCTTCAAATTTCCCTTCGTAATGAAGTGTAGACGTTCCATCACTGTTTTCTTGAATTTCCCATCGAGTTACTTCAGCCCAACCATTGTCCTTTTTAGATAAGTATTTAATATTGTTAAACTTATACACCATGTGGTTTCTATCTCTATATTGCCAAAAAGTTTTGATATGCCCATGACTATCATCCATATTATAATTGTCAGGTATATTAGTTTGAATAGTATCCATTAAAGGCAACATAATAAAAAGTTTAGAATGATTCCAAATATTACCTTCCACAGAAACAAAAGGCGTTTGATAATTATAACCTGATAGAAATTTTGCACTATACATTCCTGTTCCATTAATAGAGCCTCCATAGGCTAATTCTAAACTGTTTTGCCACAATTTACCATTTAAGTAAAAGGAAACTGTTTTATCACCTGTTCTTCTTTCTTCTGAATCCTGATCTTTTTTACATTGCGTAAAACTGAGGAGAATTAGTATTATAATCATGTTCTTCATACGAATATATTTTGCAGACTATTAATTTACCAAGTTAGTCATATTTATTGATTGGAGCATCTTTTTGAAGATCAAAAATGATGGGTCTGACTTGTTTTTCTTCCTTCTTCGAGTATGATGAGCCTTAATAACTAGCTAATCGGAAACAAACCGATACCAAGGAAAAATTGATTTTTTGCTATCAAAATAGGCTAAAATTGATCGTTTTGGCGGAGTATAAAGACATTCAAAAGCTTTTAAATCTGTTTTTAAATGATGAAAATAATGTGCTTTCATTTCAGGAAAGCCTAAGGTTTTGTAATACTGTGCAGAACGTTCTTTAGCTGATTCTAGTTCAGAAGAATCGTAAAATGGAGAATCAATGCAATGGACTTCTCCTTTTGGTTTTAGAAAGGTTTTAAGTTTAGAAAAAAGGATTTCCAAATCTGGAAAATATTGGATGCTGGCATTGAGAACCACAAGGTCAAATTGGTTTTCGAATGGATTGTCAAGTTCAAAAATATCAGCATAAACAAACTGTAGATTCGGGTGTTTAAATACGCGATTTGCCTGTGTCAATTCTTCGGTATTGACATCTAAACCAAGCACTTGCTTTGCATTTGGTAAAAGTGAAAGTTGATGACTAAACCAGCCATTTCCACAACCAATTTCTAAAATAGTGAGTGGTTTTTTAGACTTATTTAGATAAGTTGTAAATCGATGTAAGGTGTTCGTTCTCAGCTTCCAATCTTTCGCTAAGCTGTGATTCTTTTCTGTTTTTGGTAGTTTTGAGACTTGCTCGTCAGACAATACTCTGTGTTCGGCTTGTCTTACTTTCAGATACAATGCTGAATGCTCGTCTTTCTCTTCAGTCAAAAAACAAAGTCCGTTTTTGTGAAATGCAGATGACAAATCAATCATGAACTTGAGTTTTAAGCGTTTCTAAAGTTTCTGAACTAAACCCTTCTAAATCTTTAAAAAACAAAGTGAATTCAGATTCAAATTCATCATAATAGGCCTCAAGCTCTAAGCTTGCCAAATGCATTTTCGAACGTCCTTTTGTTCGCCGGTTCATCTGCGCTAAAATATCCGAAATACCTTCAATTTTGGCGTAGCTCAACAACCAATTATGACGAATCATATAAGGTAATAACCGTTGTGTTTCTTCTGGTATAATCTCTTGATTATCAAGAAGTAAATTGTAAAAATCTTGAACAAAACGATCTAATGGAATGTCGTGATACTTAGACCAATTTTTAGCTAAAAAGTGATCATATAAAATATCGACAATAACTCCAGAATAATGCGAAAACTTAGCATGTAATCGGCGCTTACTTGCTTTGACAATCGGATGTTTGTCGGTGTACGTGTCAATGGCTCGATGAAGTCGAATACCGATCTGAATATCGGGTCTAAAGTAATCGAATTTGTTGTTTGGCAATTGGTCGGCAATAAAATTTCCGATAGCCACGTCGTCCAATTGTTGTGAAAGGTAAATATGAGCTAGAAAATTCATTTTGCTGTTTTTTTATTCGCCAAAAAGATACCTAAAAAGATAAATCCGCCGCCCAAAAGTTGAATCCAATGAAAGCGTTCGCCATCGGCAAATCCGAAACCAATAGCCACAATAGGAATCACGTAAGTAACAGAAGAGGCAAAAACTGGACTGGAAAGTTGAACCAATTTATTGAACATAATTTTGGCAATTCCTGTTCCGAAAATAGCTAAAATAAGAACATAAATAATAGATGTTTTTAGTTCGGGTTGAGCTAAGGTTTCTTGAGCAAAAAAATCGCTAAACCAAAGAACAAATAGACTCGGAATGAGCATCAAAACAAAATTCCCAACAGCGATAGCTAAAGCTGGAATGTTTTGTAATTTCGATTTTATCACATTGATATTCAGAGCATAACAAACAGACGCTAAAACCACCAAAAGACTATATCGGTAATCTTGGTCGGCGTTTATATCAGCACCTTTCAGAATCAAAATAAGTGTACCAATAAAGCCAATGAGTACACCAAGAATTTGCCCAATTCTATTTTTAATTCTAAAAATTAATGCGCCTAAAGCAATGGTCATCAAAGGCACTAAAGAATTGAGAATGGCAGCGACTGAACTATCGATTTCGGTTTCGGCGTAAGCAAAAAGAAACACGGGAATGAAGGTGCCGAGCAAAGCCGAAAGTGCAATCCAAATCCAATCTTTTTTCTGTATTTTTGAAATAGACCTAAAGCCAATGAGCAGTAAAAAACAAGTAGAAAAAAGAATCCGAAGCGAACCTAATTGCAACGGATTCAGTGTCAGTAATCCTTTTTTTATCAAAATAAATGAGCTTCCCCAAATACAACCTAAAACCAAGAGGTAAAGCCATTTTTCACTTTGTTTACTCATTATAATATTTAGACTTTAAAAAACTTATTAAAAAATTGATTAGGAAGGATTTAGATTAGAAATTTGGTGTGATTTCGTGTTTAGAATAGTGCTCGTTTATAATGTGAACAACCTCCTCGGGATCGTCAGTCAGGTGCATAAAATCGAGATCTTCGGGCGAAATATTTCCTTCGGATAGCATGGTGCCTTTGATCCAATCGAACATGCCTTCCCAGAACGATTTTCCAACTAAAATAATAGGGTAAATTCTAATTTTTTCGGTCTGAATTAAAGTCAAAGCTTCAAAAAGTTCATCCAAAGTACCGAAACCGCCTGGCATCACAACGAAAGCCTGAGCATATTTCATGAAAACCACTTTTCGGACAAAGAAATAATCGAAGACAATATCTTTGTCGGGATCGATATAAGGGTTGCTGCTTTGCTCAAAAGGCAGGTCGATATTTAGTCCAACCGAAGCGGCTTCGCCTTGTAGTGCTCCTTTGTTTGCAGCTTCCATAACGCCTGGTCCTCCGCCTGTTATTATCCCATAACCTTGTTCGGCAATCCGTTGGGCGACATCGGTAGTGAGTTTATAATATGGATTGTCTTTGGGGGTTCGGGCAGAGCCAAAAATAGAGACACAAGGGCCAATAGATTGCATTTTTTCAAAACCGTTGACAAATTCGCCCATAATTTTGAATATTTGCCATGAGTCTTTGGTTTTGATGTCGTTCCATCGTTTTTGATTTGTTTTTTTTTCCATGTTAATGTGTTTTTTTAATGTGTTAATTTAATTGCAAGGACTGATCCCAGGCTTTCCAAACAGGTTCATAGCCAGCCTTTTGAATCAGTTCTGAAATCACAGCGACAGGTCGTTCGTCCGAAATTTCAAATTGTTCTAAACTCTGAGGATCAACCGCATAACCTCCAGGGTTTGTTTTCGATTCGGCACTCATACTGGTGATACCCAGTTTGATGACATGGTCTCGAAAATGTTCCGATTCTCTTGTTGATAGCGAAAGTTCAAGTTCCTGATTATAAATACGATAAGCCAAAATAAGTTGAACCAAATCTCTATCAGTCATCGTGTTTTCTGGCTTAAAATCGCCTTCATGTGGTCGGATCCGTGGAAAAGAAATCGAAAAATGACTTTTCCAATAGGTTTTTTCGAGGTATTGAAGGTGTAAAGCTGTGTATAAACTATCGACTCGCCAATGTTCTAAGCCCAAAAGCGCACCTAATCCGATTTTATGGACACCAGCTTTTCCAACTCGATCTGGCGTTGCCAATCGATAATCAAAATCGGCTTTCTTTCCTCGGGTGTGGTATTTGCCATAAGTGGCTTTGTGGTAGGTTTCTTGATAGACCAAAACGGCGTATAAACCTAAGTCAACCAGTGATTTATATTCTTCTTCTTCCAAAGGTTGAACTTCGATACTGATATTTTGAAAAATTGGTTTGAGTAATACAATAGCTTTTTTCAGATAGTCTATGCCCACCTTTCGATTGGCTTCTCCGGTAACCAACAAAATGTGCTGAAAGCCTAATTTTCGGATAGCCAAAGCTTCGTCAACAATTTCTTTCTCGGACAAGATACGGCGTTTAATCCGATTATTCATCGAAAATCCACAATAGGTGCAAATATTTTCACAAACATTCGACAAATACATCGGCGCATAGAGTTGGATGTTTTTGCCAAAACGTTCCAAAGTCAAGCTTCTACTTTTTTGAGCCATTTCTTCCAAAAAATCTTGAGCAGCTGGAGAAATTAAAGCTTTAAAGTCCTCAATATCAGCTTTTTTGGTCGATAAAGCCTGGCGTACATCAGCGGGGGTTTTGGTCATGATGTCTTGCTCTAGAACATCCCAATCATAAGTTTTAAATTCGTCTTGAAAAGCCATTATTTAGATTCTTTTTATACAAAGCAAAAATCTAAAATTAATTTTGATATGCCCGACCTTTTTGCGCTTTATTGTAGAGTTTTGTTTTTTAATATATCGAGCTACTCTAAAATTTTGGTTTAATTATTGGTTAATGACCTTCGGAAAAAATTTAAAAAACAACACAAAAACAACATTTTACGACATGAAAACATTAGTTACACTACTTGGTTTAGGTCTTGGTCTATGTTCGGCTCAAGCTCAAAACATCGGATCGGTCGAGAAGGGCATGCTTACCGTTTATAGCATTGAGGCACAGAACACAACAACTTCTAGCGGCGAATTGTATAGCAAAACTAAGCTTAGCGCTGCTCATAAAACCTTGCCTATGCAAAGTTTGGTAGAGGTACTCAATACAGAAAATAGAAAGAGTATTTTTGTGAAAATAAACGACCGTTTGTCGCAAAACTCAGAGAGCATCCTTAAAGTATCTAAAGCTGCGGCGCAACAATTGGGTTTAAAACAAGATCAAAACACCAATGGTCAACTTAGGCTCATTCAACTCCCAAATCGACTTGAAGGGCAGTCGGCTATCAGTAGGTCCAAAGCTAACTTACGGGCGATAAAAGCGTCTAGCAAAACCCCGCAGACGAAATCAAAACCGGCAAAATCGATAAAAAAAATTAGAATGTCTTCTGAGGATTATCAGGCAATGAGAGAACAGCGCCATGCCGAATTGATAGCAACTAAAATACCAACTCAGAAGTTTTCGAGCCAAACGCCTTATGTTGTTCAGCTGGGTGCATTTGCCGACAAATCGAATGCTAATAAATCAAAATTTAGAGCGTTTGCCCTCGGTATATTAGACGAAACGAAGCTTTTTATCAGCAATAATAGCGATGTCAACAGCGCGTCGAATACGCTTGTCTATCGACTTCAATATGGTTATTTTAATAAAAAAGATGCCCGAAATGTTCTCAAACAAGTGAAGTCCGAATTTCCAGATGCGTTTTTAGTCGCCAAACGACGAACACATTAATGAAGACCCATCGAGTTATATGTTTAGTTCCTTCACTTTCAGAGCTTTTGGTTGATTTAGGTTTGGATGAATTTCTTATTGGTGTAACCAAGTTTTGCGTTCATCCGCAACATTTGCTGAAGGAAAAAGCCATCATTGGTGGCACAAAAACACTTGATATTCCCAAAATAGAAGCTTTAGAACCAACTTTGATTATTGCGAATAAAGAAGAAAATCAGAAAAAGCAAATTATTGAATTAACCAAAAAACATTCGCTTTGGCTAACCGATATCAAAACCTTAGATGATGTTTATCAACTTATTGAGAAAATAGGTCAACATTTTGATATTCAATCTATTGCAAATCAGATGATATTTGATATTAAATCAAAATGGCAGGCTTTTGAAGCTCTAAAAACACCTAAAACCTGCCTTTATTTTATTTGGAGAAAACCTTATATGTCTGTTGGTTCATCGACGTTTATTGCGCATCTGATCGAAAAGATTGGTTTTCGGCATTTACCTTTAGCTTCAGACACCAATTATCCCGAGATTAGTGAAGAAACCCTGACTACCTTAGCTCCAGATGTGGTATTTCTTTCCTCAGAACCTTATGCATTCAAGGAAAAACACCGCTCAGAATTTCAAGCATTTTTTCCCAAATCGACTATTGTATTGGTTGATGGCGAAATGTTTTCATGGTATGGTTCGCGACAGGTCAAAGCGGTTGATTATTTTCAGGATGTATGTTTTGATATTCAAAACTGATTTTTTAAGTTTACAAAAAAATAAAAACACGTGGAACGTCTCGAAAATCTTTTGCAATATATTCCAAAATGGATGCGTAATAAATATGTGTTGGTTGGAATTTTTTTTGTGGTTTGGCTCACTTTTTTTGATCAAAATTCGATGTTGAATCATGCCGAATTGTCTGATGAGATAGAAAAAATAGAAGAAGATATTGAGTTTTATAACTCTGAAATAGAGAAAGATAAGAAGATTATCCAAAAGTTAGATTCAAAAAACACCTACGAGCGCATTGCTAGAGAGAAGTATTTGATGAAAAGACCAAATGAAGATGTTTTTATCATTAAACCTGCGGATTGATGACCGAAGTTGAGGCTTTTGCTTACTACCTAAAACACGAAAGAGCACTTTCCGAAAACAGCATTCAAGCCTATGTTTCGGACCTAAATAAACTGGATCAATATTCTAAAAATCAGCTCAATGTATCAAAACTTTCAGAGCTAGAACGCTCAGATTTAAGTCAGTTTTTATACGCTCATGGCGAATTTTTAAGTCCACGTTCACTTTCCCGACTTATCAGTAGTATTAAAAGTTTTTATAGCTTTTTGCATTTCAATTTATCTATAGAAAAAAATCCAAGTCAGCATCTTCAAAACCCTAAATTTAGCTCAAAACCACCAGTTTTTTTAAGCATAGAAGAGGTCGATGGCATCATTGGCGCTGTACCTCCAAATGACAAGCATCTGTATAGAAATCAGGCAATTATAGAACTGCTCTATTCTTGTGGTCTTCGAGTTTCGGAACTCTGTCAGTTGGCATTAAATCGGGTATTTATGGAAGAAGATTTTATTCAAATTATAGGGAAAGGAAATAAAGAGCGGTTGGTGCCATTGAGTAGGGCATTAAAAAACAGATTAGAAGTCTATTTTTCGATAGAACGAGAAGGTCTAAGCTCAAAAAAAAGTTGTTCACCTCATGTTTTTCTCAACAATCGAGGCTGTGGTCTGAGTCGTATTATGGTATTTAATATCGTAAAAAAATACGCTCAACTTGCCGGATTATCCCCACGAATCAGTCCGCACTCTTTTCGGCATTCCTTTGCAAGCCACATGATAGAAAATGGTGCAGATCTACGTATTGTTCAAGATCTTTTGGGACATGAAAGTATTCAGACAACCGAACTGTATACGCATCTAAATCAGTCTTTTGTGAAAAAAGAGTTTTTAGAAAAACATCCAAGAAATAGTCAAAAAGCATAGCTTAATCAATACATTTTTGCTGATGATTTTACTGCTGAAAAGTTCAACTTTTTCAACACCATTTAGGTTTGATTGGCAGACGATAAACGCAGGTTTAGACTTGATAAATCAATACGCAGATGACCTGAAAGTTATACCTTTATGATCAACTGATAGAAGGAAAGTCAAATCATCAAATAATCGACTATATTTTTTTGTACTTTTGCCGTTCGAAATTATAAACCATTCGAGGAGCTAAACTTATGTTCGAAAATCTTTCAGAAAAACTTGAAGGCGCTTTTAAAGTTCTAAAAGGCCACGGGAAAATCACCGAAATCAACATTGCCGAAACACTAAAAGAAGTGCGCCGCGCCTTACTTGATGCCGATGTGAGTTTCAAAACAGCAAAAGCGTTTACCAAAACCGTAAAAGAAAAAGCACTAGGTCAAAATGTATTGACCAGCCTACAGCCAGGGCAAGTGATGGTGAAAATTGTGCACGACGAATTGGCGCGTTTGATGGGAGGGGAGACCTCAGAAATCAAGCTCAATGCTGGACTTACCGTTGTGTTGATGGCAGGACTTCAAGGTTCTGGTAAGACGACTTTTTCGGGGAAATTAGCTCATTTTCTTAAAACCAAAAAGAATAAAAAACCACTTTTGGTTGCCTGTGATGTCTATCGCCCGGCGGCTATTGACCAGCTAACCATTTTGGCTGAGCAAATTGGGGTTGATATTTATAAAAATCCTGAATCGAAAGATCCGATTGCTATCGCCAAAGACGCTGTTGAGTTCGCCAAATCGAACGGACAAAACGTGGTGATTGTTGATACGGCAGGTCGATTGGCGATTGACGAACAGATGATGAACGAAATTTCATCCATCAAAACAGCTGTTCAGCCTGACGAGACCTTATTTGTTGTCGATTCGATGACTGGTCAAGATGCTGTAAATACCGCAAAAGCCTTTAATGACAAGCTTGATTTTGAGGGTGTTATCCTAACCAAACTCGATGGAGATACTCGCGGTGGAGCAGCCTTGACGATTAAGACGGTAGTCAACAAACCTATTAAATTTGTTGGTACTGGAGAGAAAATGGACGCTCTGGACGTCTTTCATCCCAACCGAATGGCAGATCGTATTTTGGGAATGGGAGATGTGGTTTCGCTTGTTGAGCGTGCTCAGGAACAATATGACGAAGCTGAAGCTCGAAAAATCCAAAAGAAAATTGCCAAAAATCAATTCGATTTCAATGATTTCAAATCCCAAATTGAGCAAATCAAAAAAATGGGTAATGTGAAAGATTTGGTGGGCATGATTCCCGGCATGAGCAAAGCGGTAAAAGATGTTGAAGTTGGCGACGATGCCTTCAAGGGTATTGAAGCCATTATTGGCTCGATGACGAAAAAAGAACGTGAAAACCCGAACTTGATAAATGGCTCTCGCCGACGTCGAATAGCCAAAGGATCAGGAACTTCGGTTCAAGACGTCAATAAGTTGATGAAACAATTTGGCGACATGGTTAAGATGATGAAGATGATGCAAGGTGGCGGTATGAAAAACCTGATGAAGAAAATGTCGGGCATGCCGAAAATGCCAAACATGTAATCATAAAAATAAAACCAAAATGAAGATTTTAAGTGGTACAGCTTGTGCAAACGGACTAAAAGAAGAGCTCAAAATAGAATGCGACGAACTTAGCAAAGCGCAATTGCCGAAGCCAAAGTTAGTTGCTGTTTTGGTTGGAGATGACGGCGCCAGCCAGACCTATGTAAATGCCAAAATTAAAGCTTGTGCTTTTGTCGGTTATGAGTCTGAGATTTTACGAATTGATGAGAATGTTACTGAAAATCAGCTCATTGAAGAAGTTGAGAAATTAAATGCAAATCCAGAAGTTACAGGTTTTATCATTCAACTTCCCTTGCCAGAGCATATCAACAACGACCGTGTAACCATGGCCATTGACCCCATAAAAGACGTTGATGGTTTCCATCCTGAAAACATCGGGAAAATGGTTTTGGGACTCGATACCTACTTGCCCGCAACGCCCTATGGTATTTTTGAACTTCTGAAAAGAAACGGCATTTCTGCTGAAGGAAAACATTGCGTTATTCTCGGAAGAAGCCATATTGTTGGTACGCCGATGAACTTGTTGATGAGTAGAAAAACTGATTTTGCCAATGCAACCGTAACCATGTTGCACAGCCGTTCAAAAGACATTAAAACCCATTGCCTTCGCGCCGATATAATCATTGCGGCCATAGGAAGACCAAATTTTGTAACTGCCGATATGGTAAAAAAAGGCGCCGTAGTTATTGATGTAGGCATCCATAGAATTGAAGATGCAACAAGACCAAAAGGCTTTAGATTGCAAGGCGATGTCGATTTCGAACATGTTTCTGAAATTTGCTCTGCCATAAGCCCAGTCCCAGGTGGGGTGGGCCCGATGACTATTGTTTCGCTGCTAAAAAACACCATGAAAGCCTATAGAACTCAACATCAAAGCTAAACCGATGAATCCAAAAATTCATGCTTTTTAGAGCAAGATGCTTTGCTTATTGATGTCAGAAGTCCGTTAGAATTTTTGATGGGACACATCAAAGGCTCTGAAAACATTCCTTTAAACAAGCTTCCAAATTATTTAGAAGATATTAAGGCAAAAAATAAACCAGTTTTGGTGTATTGTGCGAGTGGAATGCGCTCAGAAAATGCGAGTCAGTTGATGAATCAAGTTGGGCAAACTCACACTTTTATTTTTGGTGGTACCATCATTTCGATTACATTTTGATCGTATTTACTTTGTTTTTTAAAGTATGACTTTGCCCTGTATATTTGATATTATTAAGCCTTTTGATTGTATCTTTTTATATCTTTGCCATTAGTTTAAATTGAACTTTTTAGTGGCTAAGCTATAAGTCGTTTTTAAAAACAGATATGAAAAAATTATTATTAAGTGCGTTAACAGTCATTAGTTTTAATCTTACTGCTCAAGTAGGCATTGGGACAACATCGCCAAATAAATCTGCTGTCTTAGATGTAACTGCATCAGACAAAGGGATGCTTATTCCTAGAGTAGCCCTAACAAGTATTACCGATGTCTCCACGATAACAGAGGGTAATGTGGTAAGTTTAATGGTATTCAATACCGCAACGATAAGCGATGTAACTCCAGGGTTTTACTTTTGGGCAGGTTCAAGCTGGAAAAGAATACAAGACTCTAAACCCAAATCGGTCAGTAACGAATTAATATTTGATGGTACTGAAGACGCTATATCTGCAAATGAT
>JBMYYR010000032.1:0-23384 GCA_049609625.1 Flavobacteriales bacterium
TTTGTATTTGGCTTTTACTCTTTCGAGTTCAAGGCGTTTTTCTGCCGCAGAAGTTTTCGAATAAGGAGAATAATCGTGATTGCCTAAGACCGCATATTTTCCTGTTTTCGATTGAATATTTCTCAAAATAGATTCCCATTCATCTACTTCTTTGGCTTCGTGATTCACCAAATCGCCAGTAAACAAAACAAGGTCGGCTTCTTCGGCATTTATAAGTTCTACAGCATTGGCTATGGCCGATTTATCATCCAAGCTACCGCAATGAATATCAGAGATATGTACAATTTTATAATTGTCGAAAGCCAAAGGTAAATTATTGAAATGGAGCTCATGTCGATGGCGTTTAAAAGCATATTTTCCGATAAAAATTCCATGTAAAAGTCCCAAAAATGGAAGGGCAGAAAGACCTAAACTTAGCTGAGCTAAAAACTTTCTCCGACTCGGATTTACGTCTTTAAAGATCAAACGTTCGCCACCAATCCAAAATTCACTCAAAATCCCAAAAAGGAGATGAACAAGTTGTGGAACAAACATTAAAAGAAAAAAAGCAGAATAATAGGTAAAAGCATGGCTCGTGGGGCCAACTCTCATCATCTGAACAACAGCGAAAGCGTAGGTTAAAATTATAAATATTAAAATACTGATTTTCAATAATTTACTTAACTCTAGCCGGGTCAAAGAGCGGTAGAGCATCCATTGAACGAGACCGAAAATTAAGGAAAAAATCAGAATTGGTAAAAAGAATTTCATGCAGTTGTGTTTAGTTTTCAGCAATTTTACAACGCTTTTCTCTAAGTTTGTTTAAATTAGCCATTAAAAAATCGAAATATGCGCCCTTTTTTATCAATTTTAACCATTCTTCTCTGTTTCAGTTCTTGTAAAAAAGAGACCAAAAAAGTCAAAGAATTTGATTTAGATTCTCAAAACTTTATGATCTTCAATCCAGGTAGTTTCTGGATTTATGAAGACAACGACGGCGAATTTCTAACCCTAACACTCCAAGATGTTGAAGAAGGGATAAAAGACGCCAATGAAGGCGATGGACTTTCGGAATATCGCATAGAAACCTATTGGGATTCGCAAAAAGAGCAAGTGTTTTATCGCAGGTCGACAGATTCGCTGGTTGATTTATTATATTTAGATGGAGGCAAGCGAGATAGTTTTAAATACACGTGGCGTTACGGCGATTTTTTCTCAAATCTAAATTTTGATGATTACTTCTACGATAACGATTTTTTTATTCTAAATGAAGATATTGGTTCAGGTGCTTACACAAAAACCGTTTCTACTGCCAATTTCTATGACATCGATGCCGACACAGGTTTGCCTATTCCGGGCACAAGTGATATTACCGAAACTACTGGTTATCAGGAAGGTATCGGAATGATTTCTTATCAGTACGTCGAGGCAGACTCAAACTATAGCTTGACTCTGAAATCCTATTATATTCAGCCCTAGTTTTTTATAATGAAACACATTGTTTTATTGTCCGATACGCATTCCACGATCGATAAAGCTTGGGAAAAACACCTCAAAAAAGCAGATGAAATTTGGCATGCTGGCGACATCGGTAGCTATGCTGTGGCAGAATATCTACAAACCTTTGCGCCTCTGCGAGCCGTTTATGGCAATATCGACGACGCTGAAATGCGCAATACCTTTCCCGAACATCAAGTATTTGAACTAGAGCAGTTTCGGGTTTGGATGACGCATATCGGCGGCTATCCTCCAAACTATAACTCATCCATAACAAAAAAGTGGAAAGACATCCAACCGCAAATTTTTATCTGTGGGCACTCGCACATCCTAAAAGTAATGTACGACAAATCCAGAGAATGCTTACACCTCAATCCCGGAGCTTGCGGAAAGCATGGTTTCCATAAAGTAAGGACATTCCTGAGTTTTAATTTACACAAAGGGAAAATTAGCGCTATGCAAATTATTGAAAATAAGAGGTAGGTGTAATAGTCGTCCTCGCGAACGCGGGAATCCAACTACAGTATAATGTTTCCCATGTTGAATCAATTCCCAATCTGCAACTCGCTCCCATTATAATAACTATAATATTGTTTCAGGTTATAAGTACTCGGGCCAGAATTCACTTCTCCACTACTTATAAAGTAAGTACTGCCACAGCATTGGTCTTCCAAAATAAAGCCACCACCATTCTGGACTTCAATTTGCTCACAAGGATTAGTAGGGTCATAAGGGCAAGCGCGGTCGTAGACCATAAACCCATTCTGAGTAGCTCGATAAACTAATAAACCATTGACGCCATCTCCTAAATACATCCAGCCACCAACCGCACCTAAGTCGTAAAAGGTGCCAGTTCCAGGATAAATACTCAAATTGACATTAACTTGAGGAAAATCGGGATTGGTTTGCTGATTGTCGCAAGAAAAAAAGCTTAAAAAAATGATTAGACTTAAGAAGTAGTGTTTTAGATACATAAGTGTTTGATATTCTTGCTGATTAACGCCGAAACAAAGTGGATATTGTGTTCGGCTGGGTAAAAATACGTTAAAAATTTGTTAAAAAAATCTTTGTATACTTCAACAGTTTGCATAAATTTACCCGATTGAAAAATAGACAAGTCTAATTTAAACTAAACCTATGCTGAGAAATTTACTCACATTAATAGTATGTATGGGATTCACGTTCAGTGGAATGGCCCAGTCGTTACGGGGAACCGTAACCGACAATACCGGCGAAACTCTACCTATGGCAAACGTCGTAGTGAAGAGCGGAGAAAGTATTGTTCGAGGAACAACGGCAAATTTTGACGGAGAGTATGTCGTTAGTCCGCTCGATCCGGGGACTTATACGGTAGAAGTATCCTTTGTTGGTTACACCAAGCAAATCCGAAGAGAAGTAGTGATCAGTCCGTCTAAAGCAACATTCATCGATGTTGAACTATCTGAGGGGAGCAATCAATTACAAGCCGTGGAGCTCGTAGAAAAGCCACCAATTATTGATAAAGAAAAAGTAGGAGCCAACATTACCTCAGAAGCCATTAAGTCGGCGCCGGTAACTACACTAACAGGTCTTATTGCAACAGCACCAGGTATTGCTTCAACGGATCCAAGTCGAAGCCAAACCGTAAGAGGTGGTCGGGATGACCAGACTGCTTATATTGTAGATGGAGTACGAATGATTGGTAGCACCAATGTGCCACTTTCAGGTACCGACCAAATTCAGGTTATTACAGGTGGTGTACCTGCCGAATTTGGAGATTTAACCTCTGGTCTGATTACCATTACAACCAAAGGGCCTTCTTCAAACACGTTTGGTGGTTTAGACCTCCAAACCTCTAATTTTTTAGACGCTTATGACTATTCTTTAGGTGAGTTCTATTTTTCGACTCCATTACTATGGAAAGACAAAGAGAAAAAGGCTAACCCAATAGTTGGTTTATTTGTCTCGGGTCGTGGTTCGTTGCTAAAAGATGCCAACTACGCACCGTTTAATACGGTACTTAAAGAATCGTCAAGACAAAAATTCTTGGATAACCCAATCAGTTTTACACGTACGATTGATGAAGATGCTGTAACCATTGTAGGAGAAAACAACTTGAACTACTACACAAAAGATGATTTTGAAGAAATTGACTATTATGACAATAACAACAGTCGAACGTTTTCGCTTCAAGGTAAATTTAACGTCAAAACAAGCGAAACATCTAACCTAAAGGTGGGTGGAACATTCTCTAATTCATACAGAAAAATTGGAATTGGGGAAGACGCAAATAGCACGGCAAGATTATTCAACTCAAAGCAAGGTAGAACTCGCCATGACAATGTAACGCGTTTGTATGCAGATTATAAACAATTCTTTGCAGGCGATGAAGAAGGCGAAGGAATACAACGCGCTTACTACCAACTTCATGTAGACTACAGTAACCAAAACAGAAGAAGAGGTTCTGATGGTCATGGAGGAGACTACTGGAAAAATGGCCATGTTGGTACATTTACGCCAACTTATAGAACCGACGGTAATGAAAACTTTGGTGCAGGCGAACGCATAACTTTTTATAATAATTTAACGGGCGAAGAAGAAACAGTTACAACAACTGGGGCTAGCCAAAATTCAGGGCCGAACTACACGTATAACTTTAACTATAACGTAGGACATTATGATTTTGATGCCAGTAAGTTCAATCCAGAAAGAGCAATATATACCAATAGTTATTATGACTACGCTACTGATGGAGAAGAAAGAAATCTGAGCGACATTGCATCGAGTGGAGGTTTGATTAACGGCGGAAACCCGGGCTATATTTATTCGCTTTGGGATGCGCCAGCTACAGCTTATATGAGTGGCTCAAAATACAACAGACAACAGTTCAGAATTACAGGAGCTGCAGGTGGAGAGATAAAAAACCATAATATTAAAGTTGGTTTCGAGTTCCAACAACGAACCGTTAGATTTTGGGGAATCAATGCCGGAAACCTTTGGTCGGCCGCCCGAAGCTTAGAAAACCAACATTTAGAAAGAGCATCATCATACCGATATGAGTTTGACGGCATTGTAAATGCAAACAACTCATTAGTATTAACCGCTATTCCAGAATTTGACGAATCACGTGTATTGGGTTACGCTGCCAACATCAGAGAGCAAGTAGGAGCTAGTTTATACGATCCTATTGCTACCGATTCCTACCAGCCAGATGCCTTATCTGTAGATTTATTCTCTAACGAAGAGATGCTCAACAACGTCTTTGCAACCTACTATGGATACGATGCACACGGAAATCCACTGACAGGAGTACAGCCAGATGTAAACGACTTCCTGACGGATTCTTTAGACAATGGCTTGCTAAAAAGAGAAATTGGCGCCTTTAAGCCTATTTATATGGCGGGATATATCCAAGATAAATTTATTGTTAATGATTTAGTATTCAATATCGGAGTTCGTGTAGACCGCTATGACGCCAACCAAGAGGTACTAAAAGACAAATACAGCATTTACAACATGAGATCTGCTGGCGAAGTTGATTTTAGTGCTTTTGGAGATTACGAATTGCCATCTCAAATTGGTAGCGACTACGCTGTGTATGTGGACAACTTAGATGATCCAACAACTATCGCTGGTTTCCGTGATGGCGACATTTGGTACAACGCAGAAGGAATCCAAATATCAGACCCGCAAAGTATTGGAGGAAGCAGTGGAAAACCAGAACCTTACCTGCATGAAAATGCAAACAATGGTTTGTCTAAAAACAACAACTTTACAGCAAATGGATTTGCCGACTACGACCCGCAGATTAACGTTATGCCTAGAATTTCGTTTAACTTCCCCGTGTCGGATGAAGTGATGTTCTACGCTTACTACAACATCTTGACTCAACGACCTACAGAAGGTCGAACCAGTCTTGACCCATCCAGCTACTTAGACATGGCTTTGGGTAGACGAGCCGCTCAGTTTATTAATAATCCAAACCTGAAACCACAGCAAACAACTGATTACGAGCTTGGATTCAAACAAGCACTTTCAGAATCGTCTGCGCTTGAACTTTCTTTATTCTATCGAGAAATGAAAGACATGATTCAGGTGGCGAAAGTGAGCTACGCTTATCCACAAGACTATACTCACTTCGACAATAAAGATTTTGGAACAGTAAAAGGGCTTACGCTTAATTACGAGATGAGAGGAGACAAAAACCTGACGTTCAATGTAAACTACACACTCCAATATGCCGAAGGAACGGGATCCGGAGACCGATCAGCACTTAACTTAGTGAACTTTGGTCAACCAGATTTACGAACAACTCTTCCGCTTAGCTTTGACTCTAGACATCAATTTGGAGCTTCCGCCGTTTACGGATTTGGAAAAGGCAAGGGATACAGAGGACCAGAAAACTTAAAAAAGTTCTTTGATGGCTTTAGCATTTCACTTCAAGGAAACGCCAATTCAGGTACGCCCTACACGAAACAACGTTATGCCGAATCGCAAGTTATTTCAGGTTTGAACTCTGCCAACTCTGTAAATGGATCAGTCTATGGCTCGCGTCTACCGTTCAACTATAGATTTGACCTTAAACTAACCAAAAACTTTGAAATTGCATTCAAGAAATCTAAGGAAGAAGGAAAACCAGCTAAGAAAAATCCGATGAGTATTTACTTACAAGTTAATAACTTGTTGAATACCACAAATACCTTAGAGGTATATGGTTATACAGGAAATTCTAACGACGATGGTTATCTAAACTCTGCCGAAGGTATATCAGCTCTTACCAACAAATTAGACGCGGATACTTATCAGTTGCTATACGGTTATCAAGTTAATGACCCGTTCAGCTTATCAAGGCCAAGAACCATTCGTTTAGGTGTAACCTTAGGATTTTAATTAGAATCATCAATTTATTCAGAAAATTATGATAAAAACAATACAAAAAACAGCTTTATTTTTAGCCTGCCTAAGTGCGGTAGGCTTAGCTGAAGCCAGAGAAATCGCAAATTACGTACAAAAAAACCAAACAAGTTCCAACGTTTTGGCATTCAACTGTACGCCATCAACTAGTGGTATAGTGATGGAAATTAACAACGTAAGGACCTACATGCTTGGTGGGGGAGACTTTTGGTGGGATTTGGACAACGCCAGATACGAAGTGCCAGCAGGTTCGGGTAAAAATTCCGTGTTTGCAGGGTCTATCTGGATTGGTGGTCTAACCGAAAACGGAAACCTAAAGGCCGCTGCGCAAACCTATAGACAAGGTAATGAAATCGACTTTTGGCCTGGCCCCTTAGACGGAAACGAAACCATTTTTAATCCCGTATCTGGAGAAGACGAGCCAAATCCAAACTTTGGACAAACCAACATCGATATATGTAGCGACTACGATAAGCATTTTAAAGTAAGCTTAGAAGAAGTTGCCGATTTTGTTGCCAATGGAACGATGACGCCCGCTATCGCCAACTGGCCAGGT
The DNA here is from genome assembly GCA_049609625.1 of Flavobacteriales bacterium. GTDB lineage: Bacteria > Bacteroidota > Bacteroidia > Flavobacteriales > CAJXXR01 > JBMYYR01. Next base: position 6,926 of record JBMYYR010000032.1, read on the forward strand.
AATGGTGTAAATGGTGAACTGAACACCATTTTAGCACCTTTCTATGACCAGGACCAAGATGGTGTTTATGAGCCAAACCAAGGGGACTATCCTTACTACGCCAATGCAGATCCTGACAACCCTGACGTAGACTGTAAAGACAACAACCTCTTGTTTGGAGACGAAACCATTTTTTGGGTTTACAACGACAGAGGAAACACTCATACCGCAACTCTCACCGAATCTATTGGTCTTGAATTTCGTTCGCAAGCTTTTGCTTTTAGAACCAATGACGAGATTAACGACATGACTTTCTACAACTATAAAATTCAGAACAAAACAAGTAATGTGTTGAAAAACACTTTTTTTGGTACTTGGGTTGATTCTGATGTCGGAAACTATGAAGATGATTTTGTAGGTTGTGATGTAAACAGAGGATTGGGCTATACCTACAACGGAGACGCCAACGATGAAGGCGCTACAGGTTATGGTATAAATCCACCAGCCTTGGGTATGGATTTTTTCCAAGGGCCTATTGCCGACGTTGCTGATGGAATAGACAACGACAAAGACGGTTGTATTGATTGTACATACTCTTATGATGAAAATGGAGAGATTGATTCTATAATACCTGACGACAAACTAAGAGAAGAAATCATCATGTCGAAGTTTGTTTATTTTAATAATGATTTCGATCCTATATCAGGTAACCCTGAAGGCGGATCAGATTACTATAATTTACTAACGGGTAAATGGAAAAACGGAAACCCGATTACCTACGGAGGTTCGGGTCTAACGTCCTCTAATCCACCCTGCGACTATATGTTCCCAGACGATACCGACCCTAAATTTACTGAACCATGGACGGAAGAGTCTGCAAAAAACAAACCAGCAGACAGACGATTCCTTATTTCAGCAGGACCGTTTACACTAGAGCCAGGGGGGCAGTACAACATTACGACAGGTTTGGTTTGGGCAAGAGCAGACCAAGGTGGACCTTTTGCTTCAGTTCAGAAAATGATTCTTGCTGATGATAAAGCGCAAGCCTTGTTTGATGGCTGTTTTGAAGTGTTAGAAGGACCACAGGCGCCTAGTTTGGCGTTTCAAGAATACGACCGAACTTTAGTTGTAACGTTTGAAAATTATCAGCAAGCCGAAACGTTTGAAGAAGAGGATAATAATTTAGTAAGTACCGATGCCATACCGATTAATGATAAATTTTATCGATTTGAAGGCTACCAAGTCTTTCAATTAAAAGATGAAACGGTTTCAGGATCTGAGCTATACAATCCAGATAAAGCGCGTTTGGTTTTTCAAACCGATATCAAAAACTTTAAGCAAGTACTTAACAATGATGGAACGATAGAAGAAAAGCCCATCGGAAGATTGATTAACTATGTCTACAATGAGGATTTGGAAGTGTTTGTACCTCAAGATATGACAATAAGCGCAGCAAACCAAGGGATAAAGCATTCATTTGAAATTACTCAAGATGCCTTTGCCGAAGGAGACAAGCGTTTAGTGAACAATAAGGTTTATCATTATATGCCAGTAGCTTATGCTTTTAATGAATATACACCTTATAAGCAAGATCAAGAGCAAATAGAGCCGATTGAGATAAACTATATTTATCATACCAATAGCTCAGGAGACACAACAAGTACAGACACTATAACAACGTATAATGACGTCTCTCTTCATCCTAATCTCCACGGTCAAAAACGAACGTTTCTACCAAGTAGAGACCTGACATCTTATTCTGCAAGTCCATATCCAAATACAGAAACGCTATATGGAGCCTATGGAACACGACCTGCAATGACAAGAGTTCAAGGTAAGGGTTCTAGTGGTTTTGAACTGAAACTGACACCAGCTAGCGAGGCCGATATTGTAACAAACTACTGTGCAAGTGATGTGGAATACCAAGAAGATTTTGGGCCAGTTGACATTTATGTCATCGATCCTGAACACGTTATAGCGGCGGATTATACCTTTATGTTGATAAACTCAGACAATACAGAAGGTGTCAAAGAAACTACAGGGTGGATACTGATACAAAACCCAGGGACTGCCGAAGCGGATACAATGTATTCAGATCAAGCCGTTTCGGTAAACAGCGAACAGCTTTTACCAGATTGGGGCTTGGCCGTAAGCGTCAACACAAACATGGAAGCACCTTTTGTTTCTAAAGAAGCAAATAATGGATACATAAACTCGTCTATTACTTATGAAGATGCGAGCAAAGAATGGTTAGGCTTTATGCCCGATCGCGACTCACCTGAACCCTATAACTGGATTCTTGCAGGACAGCAATCATCAAAAAAAGATGATGATCCTTCGCCTACGGGGACTAGCTCTACTCATTATGACGTATTAGATGTTGCTTATGGAAATGCAACAAATGATGCACCACTTTTCATGGATCCCAACGGTATTTATGAAAACATAGTCTCTGGAACATGGGCGCCTATTGATTTTGTCTCATCAGTGAATGGTTTCCCAAATGTACAACTTAGAAGCATTGAAGAACCAGGTAAGCAACTATTAGACTTGCCCTCTATCAAAGTGGTGTTTACACCTAATAAAGATTTGTGGACTAGAGCTTTAGTTATTAATACAGATCCGAGTATTGCCGATACTGAAAACAAAATCACTAAGCTGATCAGAACAGATGCTTCGGTAGATAAAAACGGAAACCCAGATGGATCAGGCACAAAAGGTTGGTCATGGTTTCCGGGTTATGCTATTGATAAAACATCAGGAAAACGTTTAAACATTTCATTTGGTGAAAACGCTTCGGATCCTAAAAACAATGGAGACAATATGATGTTTGATCCTACGTCGACCTTTGGAACGTTTAATTTAAACCAAGCCTCTTTGCCTGTGGTAGAGTATACTGATTACACCATTGGAGGAATGCACTATATCTACGTGATGTCAACCCAATATCAAGGGGATGACGAACAAGATCATCCATCCTATGCACACGCTGATCGTGTAATTAATTTCTCAAATGTGGCTGACAAAAAAATCGGTATGATAGATTTATTTGCGGATATGTCGTGGGTATCTATGCCTTTGCTTGCTATTGGACAAGAAGTTAATGCCGCTGACGTCATCGTAGATATCGATGTTTCTCAACCATTAAAAGGATGGGAGAACGACCAAGAACTCATAGATTGTTCAGGCTCTGACACCAACAATAGATTGCCAGTCTATACGTTCAATACAGGTAGTTTAGAATCAACAAGCTATTTGACGGACAACAACGCTAGCAATCCAGTAGATTTAGTTAGTGTAGTACCAAATCCATATTATGGAGGAAGTTCTTATGAGCAAAATCAGATTGATCATAGAGTTCGGATTACCAACATTCCGTCAAACACAATTGTTACGATCTACACCGTAGATGGAGCGTTTATTCAGCAAATCAAGGTAGACTCTAAAGGAGATTATGACTGGAATTTGAAAAACTCAAAAGGAATTTCAATTGCCTCAGGAATGTATTTAATTCACCTTAAAACGCCAAGTGCTGAACGTGTAATTAAATGGGTAGGAACGCTACGTCCGATTGACTTAGATTCGTTTTAATTGTTGAAAAAAAAGACTAGAAAAAGATGAATATACCAAGCTATATAACAAAGACAGCCGCTCTACTTGCACTATCCATACTTGCCAGCACTTCGGTTCGGGCAGGGAATGAAGACCGTGCGGGTCAGGCTGGAGCACCAGAACTATTGATCAATCCTTGGGCTGCTTCGGCAGGCTGGGGAATGGCTTCTATGGCTGGAGCAACGGGAATTGACGCCACATTTCTTAATGTTGCTGGAATTGCCCGAAACACATCCAAATTTGAACTCGGTTTCAATCACACCAATTATTGGGCTGGCATAGGTATTTCCGCAGCTGGTTTTAATGCGCGAGTGAGCGAAGAAAGCGTGTTTGGAATTACCTTAATGACTCTAAATTCTGGAGACATTGATCGAACAACCGTAGAAGCTCCAAGTGGCAACACGGAAGGAACATTCTCTTTTGGGAACACCATTATTGGTATTCAATACGCCAAGAATTTTACCCCAGCTATTTCGGGTGGTATCAACATGAAGATTGTAAACGAAGGAACGGCAGATATTTCTGCAACTGGAGTAGCTATCGACGTTGGTGTTCAGTACTTTGCTGGAGATAATGAGAAAATGAAATTTGGAGTTGCGCTAAAGAACATTGGCGCAAAAATGAGTTTTACGGGAGATGGGGATGACCAGAGTTTACTTTCTGGAAGTGGAGACTTTAATCAAACCTATGAGTACAGAGAATCTCAATTTGAGCTCCCCGTACAAATGGTTATTTCTGGATCGTATGATTTTCAATTAGATTCGATTAATAAAATCACGCCAGCTGCGGCCTTTACATCAAACTCGTTTATCAAAGACCGACTTTCTATCGGCGCGGAATATGCCTATAAAGAAAATCTGAAAGTACACGTTGGTTACGATCATGAAGCAGGTGTTTTTGATGACTATGAGAACGGAAGAACCACAGCGCTTACTGGGCTTTCGGCAGGTTTTGTGTTCTCACTTCCAGTAGGAGCATTAAAAGACCAGCAACTTTCGGTCTCTTATGCTTATCGATCAGCAGATCCATTCAAATCGCCTCACGCGTTTGGACTCAACCTGAAACTCTAATAATACGCTAAAAAACAGTTAGATGGCGTGTTTGAAAACACACACTGTCTCATGTATTTCAAACCAAGAAAGAAGATTTTTTTAAAACGAAATCTTCTTTCTTGTTTTCAAAAAACAGCCTAAAATCATGTCAAATTTATCCTATTACACAGAAGAAGGCCTTAAACGCCTAAAAGACGAACTCGACAATCTGAAGTTTGTGCAACGCCCAGCTATTTCTAAACAAATCGGCGAAGCGAGAGACAAGGGAGACTTGTCGGAAAATGCAGAGTATGATGCAGCAAAAGAAGCTCAGGGGATGCTCGAGATGAAAATTGCACAACTCGAAGGAAAATATGCTAATGCTAGATTGCTCGATGAATCTCAGCTCGACAATTCCAAAGTTTTTATTTTATCCAAGGTGAAAATAAAAAACCTAAAGATGAACAAAGAACTACTATATACTTTAGTGGCAGACACAGAAGCCAACATCAAAGAAGGAAAAATTTCGGTAACCTCTCCGATCGGAAAAGGTTTACTCGGTAAATCTGTTGGCGATATTGCCGAAATAAACGTACCCGCAGGTGTGATTCAGTTTGAAATTTTAGAAATCTCAAGAAATTAATCCAATATGAGTACTGTTTTTTCTAAAATCATTGAAGGTTCGATACCTAGCTTCAAAATTGCCGAAAACGATCGTTTTTTAGCCTTTTTAGACGCTTTTCCTTTAGTGGAAGGCCATTGTTTGCTTATTCCAAAGCAAGAAGTAGATAATATTTTTGATTTATCAGATCAAGATTTTGCGGATTTACATCTGTTCTCAAAACAGATAGCCAAAGCCATTGAAAAATCATTCGATTGTAAAAAAGTGGGTGTTTCGGTTGTTGGTTTAGAAGTACCTCACGCGCACATTCACCTCATTCCGATTGATGCTGTTGCTGATATGAATTTCTCTAAGCCAAAGCTTCAATTTTCTGAAGATAAAATGAAAAGTATTCAACAGAGAATCATTAGTAATCTGTAATTCAACACATTACTTCTTTAATTTATTTGGATTTGCCTTTACATAAGAAGACCAATTGGAATGCGATTTAGTTCCAGCATTTGGATTTTTCGATTGTAAAACATAACAAACTGCTGCTGCCAAACCATCAGTAGCATCAAAATCTTTGGGTACAGATTTTAGTTTGAGCATTTGCTGAAGCATATAAGAAACCTGCTCTTTACTCGCCGCTCCACGCCCAGTAATCGATTGTTTTATCTTTTTTGGAGCATATTCAGTCAAAGGAATATCACGCGACAGTGCGGCAGCCATAACGGTGCCTTGAGCACGCCCAAGTTTGAGCATTGACTGTACATTTTTACCAAAAAAAGGCGCTTCGATAGCCAAATGATCAGGATGGTATTCCTCGATAATTTGGATGGTTTTTTCAAAAATACGCTTCAATTTCAGGTAATGATTGCTTAATTTATGAAGCATCAAGGTATTAAGTTCCAAAACCTCTATATCTTTACCCACAACTTTGATAAGGGCAAAGCCCATAATGGTCGTTCCAGGATCGACACCTAAGATAATCTGTTCGTTTTTTGCATGCATAAGCTTCACAAATATCTGAATTCTTTTGATCAATTCGCACTGAGATACAAAAAACCTATTGGAATTTTTGTTGCTGTGCTGGCGATAGTGCTTTTGGCCTATAAATTGATTTCGGAAAGCCAAAACGAGCGTTTAAGTCTTAATTTTGATTGGAATTTTACAGCAATTGCTATTGGTTTTTTAGTCATAACATTTTTGCTCAATCATCTATTAGATGCTTTGGTTTGGAAATCTATTTTGAGTTCAAATCAGATTTATATTAGTTTGTTAAAATCGCTTTCAATAAACTGGAAATCAATATTTTATTCAGTTTCTACTCCGGCTAATTTAGGAGAAATTGTAGCCAGACGTTTGTATCTAGATCAGGAAAATAAGACCAAAGTGTATAAGGCTTCAGGCTTACATTATGTACTCAAAAGTGTGGCTTACGCCTTACTTTGTTTACTCCTTTTGACTTATTATTTTTTGGGTCTATTGGCTTTTGTTTTGATGATAATTTCGATCGTTTTACTCAGTTTTTATTTCAAAAAAAGCAAAATTTTACTGTTCACATCCTTGAATGTCATTAAAACCCTGATCTATTCCTTCCAACATCTCATTCTGATTTATGTTTGTTTTTCAATCCAAGTATTTGAATTCCAAAATCTGATGAATATTAGTTTTATTCATAGTTTTACAGCTTTAATTCCTTCTTGGTTTGCCTCAAATTTAGTACTCAAAACCTTAATGTTTCCAATGCTTTCATTTTCGATTTCCTTTGCTCAATTTGGCTTTTCGGTGTTTTTACTTTGGCTTATTAATATTTGTGTTCCTGCCTTTTGTTCACTTTTTATTCCTTTAAAATCAAATGATTAGCTCTTTAATTTTAGCTTTAATGCTTTATTTTTATTTGAGGAAACCCAAATGGGAATCAGCTGTTGGTTCACCTTCTGAGGAGGCTTGCACCATTATTATTGCATTTCGAAATGAAGAACAACATTTGCCTTATCTTTTAAAAAATTTTGATAATCAGGAGCTTGTAAATCAGGAACAGATTGAACTTATTTTTGTAGATGATTATTCCACGGATGGAGGTAAAACCATTGTAATGGATTGGATGAAAACCTCGAATTACAAGGTCAAGTTATTAAATAATGGAATCGGAAAAGGAAAAAAAGCAGCTTTGCGACTAGCTTTTAGAAATTCAAAATCTAAGATTTTAGGCTTCACAGATGCTGATGTTAGACTACCAAGTTTGTGGATGTATTCTATGCTTGCTCAATTCAAATCTAAACAAGCCGATCTATTGATTGGCTCAGTGTGGTATCATGCCAATGCGTCCAGATTTGAACGCTTCCAGCAATTGGAGTTGGTTGTTTTGCAGTCTGTTACAGCTTTTTCAACAGAAAATAAATTTCCTTTTATGTGTAATGGCGCCAATTTGATGGTAAGTAGGAGTTTGTATCAACAATTTATAGATTCAGACATTGGAAAATCAGCCCAAAGTGGCGATGATGTTTTTTTATTGCACACGGCTTTAAAAGAAAATAAAACCATTGCTTATGCCAATCACGAGCAAGCTTTTGTGCTTACATTTCCTGAAAAAAATATAAAAGACTTTGTAAATCAACGGATTAGATGGTCTTCTAAAGTCAAACTTTATACCTCTTGGCAGATGCTTTTGCCAAGTGTGTTATTCTCTATTTGGTCGGTTTTAAGTCTTTATTTTTTGTGGACAAATCAAATTTTGCCTCTAGTTCTTAAATTTTATTTTGATTATACTTTGGTTCAATGGTTTTTTAAAGCTTACAAACGTCCATTTTGTAGTCAAGATGTTGTAATTTTAAGCCTCATTTATCCGTTTTATATACTTGAGTATTTCGGTATTAGCCCTTTTCAGGCCTTTTGTTTGGAAAGATAGAACATCAAACCTATAATGAAGTCCATAGATTTTCGATTAGTTTTTGCCTTGTTTATTAGTCTTGGAATGGGTTTTTCAACACTTTTTGCTTCATTTTGGATTCCAGATAAGTCAAAGCATGCCAACGAGATGCATCTTAATTTGGCGTCTTTAGAGCCGTTTTCTAGCCTAAAACTCATTAAGCTAAAGAATGGTGAGGTTTTACCTTTTGATGAGCTTATTTCTCAAAAAAAAGACCAGTTAGTTTATAGGTTTCAAAATCAAACTATTGAACTTGATTTGAATCAAGTTTTACTCGAAAATAATAAACCTAAAACAGAAGAAAAATTAGTTCTTTTGGGCTCAGATCGATATGGTCGCGATTATTTAAGTCGTTTAGTATTAGGAGCAAGAGTCTCTTTGATGGCTGGTTTTATTTCTATACTAATCTCTTTGTTAATAGGTGGACTGTTAGGTTTGTTGGCTGGCTATTTTGGAGGTTTTTTAGACCGAATAATCATGTGGATTGTTAATATTATGTGGTCTGTTCCCAGTTTGTTACTCGCTATTGCCATCACACTTTCTTTGGGCAAAGGGATGTGGCAAGTGTTTTTGGCCATTGGTCTTTCGATGTGGGTAGAAGTAGCTCGAGTCCTTCGAGGGAAAGTGATGGAAGAGCGACAGAAAGATTATGTTTTAGCTTTGCAAACACTTGGTATTCATGATTTTAAAATATTATTTTTCTATGTCTTGCCCAATGTATTTCAGCCGATTATTGTCATCTGTGCGGCTAATTTTTCGACAGCCATTTTGCTGGAAGCTGGCCTAAGCTTTTTAGGAATAGGCGCCGAATCACCGATTCCAACTTGGGGAAAAATGATTAAAAATCACTATCATGACATTATTTTAGACAAAGCTTACTTAGCTTTGTTGCCAGGTTTTTGTATTTTACTTTTAGTTTTGGCTTTCATGAGCCTCGGAAATTACCTAAAAGATAAATGGACTTACAACTAAATTGAGCCAAGACCATGGGAATGATTCCTAAACATAAAATTGATGAAATTTACGACGCTACGCGCATAGAAGAAGTTGTTGGCGATTATGTTTCGTTAAAAAAACGAGGTGCTAACTTGTTGGGCTTGTGTCCGTTTCATGGCGAGAAGACCCCTTCTTTTACAGTGTCGCCAACAAAAGGGATTTACAAATGTTTTGGTTGTAGTGCGGGTGGAAATGCAGTAAGTTTTGTGATGGATTTGGAGCAGGTTTCGTATCCAGAAGCGCTAAAACAATTGGCGAAAAAATACAGCATCGAAATTGAAGAACAGGAATTGAATCCTGAGCAAAAAGCGGCGCTAAACAAACGCGAAAGCCTTTATTTACTTAATGAATTTGCTCAAACCTATTTCGAAGATCAATATAAAAGTCAGCTTGGCGAATTGGTGGCACAAGCCTATACCCGAGACCGAAAAATTTCTAAAGAAAGTGTAGAGAAGTTTCATGTTGGTTTTTTGCCAGATGTTAAGGATGGTTTTGCGAAACATGCTCTAAAACAGGGTTATAGCAAAGAGCTTCTTCAGGAAACGGGCTTGTCTATTTTTAAGGATTCTAATGTGTATGATCGCTTTCGGGACCGCATTATTTTCCCAATTCATTCGCTTTCAGGTCGGGTGTTAGGTTTTGGAGGTCGGATTCTAAAAACAGATAAAAAAATAGCCAAATACGTCAATTCGCCCGAAAGCGAGGTCTATCATAAATCGAAAGTGCTTTATGGTATTTTTCAGGCAAAACGTGCGATTGCCAAACAAGATTCTTGTATTTTAGTTGAAGGTTATACTGATGTTATTTCTTTTCATCAATCTGGTATTGAGCATGTTGTGTCGTCTTCGGGGACGGCATTAACGAAAGAGCAAGTGCGTTTGATTAAACGTTTTACCAATAATTTAACGGTTATTTTTGATGGCGATAGCGCAGGAATAAAAGCGGCTTTGCGTGGGATTGACATCATTCTCGAAAATGGATTAAATGTTCAGGTTTTGGCACTTCCAGAAGGCGAAGATCCAGATTCGTTTGCCAAAAAACACAGTTCGCAAGAACTCAAGGCCTACATCGAAACTAAATCAACCGATTTTATAAATTTTAAAATTGATTTGTTTCAATCTTCTGGAAATCAGAACTTAGCGGAAAAAACCAAATGGCTTCGAAGTATTGTTCAAAGCATTGCAAAAGTGCCCGATCCGTTAAAACGTACAATTTTGATTCAGACGGCAGCACCGCAACTAGGCTTGGAAGAAAAAGTGTTGTTTACGGAGCTCGATTTGCAGCTCCGCAATCATCATCTTGAAGAAAAAAAAGAGCAAGAACGGATAGCAAAACGAAAAGCCAGAGAAGAAGGATTTCTACCTATTGACGCTCAGGTCCCTGTACCTGAAAGCACAGAGCCAACTCGACCTTCAGAACAACATTTAAAACTAAGAATCGAAAATCAACTTCTGAGAATTTTGTTGAAATACGCCAATGAAACCTTAGAAATAGAAGTGGAGTCTGAATCGGAAACAGAAGATAATCAGTTTGTTAAACTAACGGTTTTCGAGTTTCTACATCATGAATTTCAGGAAGAAGAGTTTCAATTTCAGTCCGAAGTACATCAACAAATTTATGTCGAATGTTTAGAATTGTGGACATCAGAATCTAAAGACAAGCTTGTGGAGACGCTGTTGCGAACCGATAAACCAGAGCAAATTAAGCTGATCAGCGATTTGTTGTATGACGAACATCAATTGGCCGATTGGGAGCGGAAAGAAATTTATGTTGCCGAAGAAAAATCGATACTCAATCAACTTATCAATCAACTTATTTGGCGTTATCAGCTCGAAAATGCCAAAACATTTATGCTTGACATCAAAACCAAAATAGCCGCTACCGACGAAAATACCGACGAACTTTTTGGAGAATACATGGCGTATTTGGCTATAAGTCAGGAACTCCAGACTCGTTTGGGAAGAGAGGTTTAGCTTATTATCGTTAAAAAACGAATCTAAACTGTTACATTTCAAAGTTTTGGATTTAATTTGCAAACTCAATCAAAAAACATACTAAAATGAAAAAAACAATATTGACTCTAGCTGTAATAGCATCATCTTCGACTACTTTTTTGATGGCTCAGCAAGTTGCAGATGCAGGCCATGCATTAGAGCAAGTTGCTGATTCAAACTGGACATACGAAGCTTCGGGATCTTTAACTTTTTCTCAGCTAGGGCTGAGTAATTGGGCCGAAGGAGGAGAGAATAATTTGTCTTTAATTGGTTTTATTAACGCAAAAGCAAATTATAAAAAGGACAAAACCACTTGGGACAACAGTTTGCGTTTGGGTTATGGACTTTTGAAGCAGGGCGAAACAGATTTTGTCAAGTCAGACGACATCATTGATTTTCAATCCAAATATGGTCATCAGGCCAAAAAAATTTGGTATTATTCAGCTTTGTTGAACTTCAAAACACAATTCGATTTGGGTTATGAAAAACCTTTGGAACGAACCAATCTAGCTTCTCAGTTTTTTGCGCCAGCCTACGTCAATTTGGCTTTGGGTATGGATTATAAACCCTCTGATAATTTTTCGGTATTAATGTCGCCTCTTTCCATGAAAGCAACCTACGTATTGGCCGAACAAATTGACGAAACACGTTGGGGTTTAGACTCAAACGAAACTTCACGTTATGAAATTGGAGCTAGTCTGAATGCTGAATACAAAACAAAATTGATGGAAAATGTATCTTACGAAACCCGTTTGGGGCTTTTCTCAAACTACCTGAACAATCCATTAAATATTGATGTCAATTGGGAGAATGTGATCAAAATGAATGTCAATAAATACATTTCTGTGAACATTATAACTGAACTCAGATATGATGACGATATTGTGTTTGAAAAAGATAATGGCAAACAAGGTAAAGCCGTTCAGTTTAAAGAGTTTGTAGGCATTGGCCTTACCTATAAGTTTTTATAAAAACACAGCCTCGTGATAGAAATAGGAAGCTTAAAACTGCCAAACAATCCGCTACTTCTTGCTCCGATGGAGGATGTTAGCGATCCGCCTTTTCGTGCTTTGTGCAAAGAAAATGGTGCCGATTTGATGTTTACTGAATTTATTTCTAGCGAAGGACTGATACGTGATGCCGAAAAAAGCACCATGAAACTTGATATTTACGATCAAGAACGCCCGATTGGGATTCAGATTTTTGGTGGAAATATCGAGTCTATGATAAAAGCCACCGAAATAGCCAGCGCAGCAGAACCAGAATTGATTGACATCAACTTTGGTTGCCCTGTCAAAAAAGTGGTTGGCAAAGGTGCCGGAGCAGGAATCCTTCAAGATATTCCAAAAATGGTAGAAATGACCAAAGCGGTTGTTGAAGCTACCCATTTACCTGTAACCGTGAAGACGCGTTTGGGTTGGAATGACGAAACTATTTTTATTGAAGAAGTTGCCGAGCGACTTCAAGAAGCTGGCATAAAAGCCTTAACCATTCATGGCAGAACCCGAAAACAGATGTATAAAGGTTCTGCCGATTGGACTAAAATTACCAAAATAGCTAAAAACCCAAACATCACCATTCCTATTTTCGGTAATGGAGATATCGATTCGCCAGAAAAAGCCAAATGGATGATGGAAAATTATCCTGTTGATGGTATCATGATTGGGCGCGCGTCTATTGGTTATCCGTGGATTTTTAGAGAAATAAAACATTACTTAAAAACAGGCGAGCATTTAGCTAAGCCTACAATAGCTGAGCGAATAGATGTGGCTAAAAAACACCTCGAAACGTCTTTAGAATGGAAAGGGCCTGTTTTGGGCATCGTAGAAACAAGACGCCATTACACTAATTACTTCAAATCTTTACGCGGCATCAAGGCCTTTCGCAGTCGTTTGGTAACGGCTGGAACTAAAGATGAGCTTTTTGCAATTTTAGATGAAATAGAACACACCTATTCTTCCCAACTCGAATCTTAACACCTTATGGAAAATTATTACATTCCCTCATTTTCATCCCTCAATCGTTATAAAAGCCGAGAGGTGCACATCGGAAACGTGGCTATTGGAGGAGCTAATCCCATTCGCATTCAATCCATGACCACCACCGACACCATGGACACCGAGGCGACCGTTAAGGAATGTATTGAGTTGATAGAGGCAGGTTGTGAAATAGTTCGGATTACGGCACCAGGAAAGCGGGAAGCCGAAAATTTACAGAACATTAAAGCCGCCTTGCGCAGCAAAGGTTACGACACGCCTCTAGTTGCCGATATTCATTTTACGCCCATAGCGGCAGAAATTGCAGCAACTATTGTCGAGAAAGTTAGGGTTAATCCAGGGAATTACGTCGACAATAAAAAATTTAAAAGCCTGACCTTTACCGAGGAATCGTATCAAAAAGAGATTGATAAGATCAAAAAGCGATTTTCTCCACTCATCGAAATCTGTAAAAAGCACAACACGGCGATGCGCATTGGGACTAACCACGGTTCGCTGTCCGATCGTATTTTGAGTCAATATGGCGATACACCAAAAGGTATGGTAGAAAGTGCGATGGAGTTTTTGAGAATCTGCAAAGAGCTTGACTATCATGATGTTGTGCTTTCCATGAAGGCGAGCAATACCATTATTATGGTTCAGGCCTATCGCTTACTTATTGTAGAAATGGAAAAAGAAGGCATGAATTACCCGCTGCATCTTGGTGTTACCGAAGCTGGCGATGGCGATGATGGAAGAGTAAAATCTGCTGTTGGTATGGGTACTTTGCTTTTGGATGGCATTGGCGATACCATTCGCGTTTCGCTTACCGAAGCACCAGTATTCGAAATACCTGTTGCTCAAGAAATGTTGAACACTTTGGAAAACAAGAAATTAACTAATTCTGTTCCAGAGTTTCAAAATGAATTACCCTATTCGCCTTATGCCTTTTCAAGACGAAAAAGTTTGCAACGCGCTAAGATTGGCTCGGCAGGCGTGCCTGTTGTGATTTCAGATTTGAGTTTGATGAAAAAAACGACGGTCAAAACCCTAGAAGCCTTAGATTTTAGATATAAAGCCGACGACGACAAATGGCATATTGGCGACCAAGCTCCAGATTATATTTTTGATGAAAAAGACTGGACATTTTCTCCAGCTGGGCTTTCGCCAAAAATAGATAATAATACAAATCAAAATCTAAAAGTTTGGGCATCGGCAGAAGCTTATCAGCAGGCCGAATTAAAAGCTAAAGTTATTAATTTTGTAAAAGTAAAAGCCTCACAATTAGAATGTTGTGTGCTTTTTCAAGACGATCCTACAGTCGTTTGGTTGCTGTCTTCTGATGAAACCAATCCGCTTATTGAAACTCGTAGATGGCTTATTGAACTCGACCAAAAAAATCAATTAAAACACAGCGTTTTGATTGATTATCAACAATCTACTTCAGGTAAATTACAAGAACAAATGATAGCTTCAGCCTATATGGGTGCTTTGTTTGTTGATGGAAGAGTAGATGGAATCTGGATGAGAGCCACAGAAGAATCAAAGTTAAATGAGCTAAACGCCCTCGCTTTTGGTATTTTGCAAGCCTCACGCGCGCGTTCATCCAAAACAGAATATATTTCTTGTCCCTCTTGCGGGCGAACACTTTTTGATCTTCAGGAAACCACAGCAAAAGTCCGGTCAGCCACCGAACATCTTAAAGGTTTGAAAATCGGCATTATGGGTTGTATTGTGAACGGGCCAGGCGAAATGGCAGATGCCGACTATGGCTACGTTGGTACAGGTCCAGGGAAAATTACCCTATACAAAGGTCAAGAGGTTCAAAAACGAAACATCCCATCAGACTTAGCTGTAAATCAATTGATTGAACTGATAAAATCTCACGGAGACTGGAAGGAGAAAGAGCTCTAAAAGACCACTCTTATTTCGCTGTAACACACTGTTTTAGTTCCGAAACTGAAGACGATGACCTTGGTCTTAAAATAGACTAAGATTCAGCTTTTCAAAAAAAAATACACTTTTAACAAAAACTTTTCCATGAAAAGTTTTGCTAAACGCAATAATTGTTTTTGTTTTGTAGGGTGCTTGGAATGTTAGCTAAGCTAGAGAAACAAAGCGTCAATTGCTAGTGATAACAAGGGATGTAGAGTTTTTTATAGTTTTGAGAGCAACAAACTTAATGTCGTAATTCTTCGGAAAATGAGATTTTAGGTCTGTTTTGCTGTCTTTTTGCTGATGCTAAACACATTTGTTGTTGAATCCAGTATTAACAAAAAAACAAACAAGCTGGGTTTTATTGTTTATGTAAATTATTAATTATGATGAAAAGTGTACTACTTAAAGGAAGACTGCGACAGATGATCGCCATAGTCTTCTTGTCCTTCTTAGGACTCGATGCCGCTGCGCAAGACACCATAACGGTGCAGTATCAGGCAACATTTGAGCGTGGCTCAACCTACTGTAACGCCGATGCGCAAGTTACAGACTGGGTAAACTTCTTAGACAGTATCCATACGTTGGATACTACCGGAGCTTATCAGTTTATTGAAGCAAAATATGCTACAGCAGATGGTTCCTCTTCCAAAGAACATGTTTTAACAGGTTCTGATGCGATGATGGATGCCTTCGTAGTGGATTTGTATAGTTTAGATACTGCTGCTGCGGGCGGAGACTCGTCTGTTTCGTACACAATAGGTTCAGATTTATGGTACATTACTTCGGGATGTTCTGTAGGTGGTCCAGTTGTAGCGGGATGTGGAGCTGGTATAAATCCAAAAATTGGAATTGAAATCAATCCAGCAATTAGTTTTGGATGTAATGCGAACGTTGAGTCAGCATTGAGACCAATAGTAGGGAACTCGTCTTGGGGTGGATCTTTTGGTGCAACAACACCACAATCGGTATCAACTTCAGGAAATGATGAAACCATCACATTTACATTAAAATATGTAGATGCGGCAAAACCAATTCCAGTTTGTTTTACAGACACAGTAGATGTATACTTAGATACATTAGGAGCATATTTTGTACAGGTTTCTGATGTAGATAGCTTTAGCTACGATGAGTTTTTGAATCCAGGACTTCCAGGTTCACCAACAAAAGGATGGGGTATTGAAACCTACACCTTGTCGGATACTGTAATGAACTGTGCTTCAACAGGAGTAAGAAATATTCTATTGACCATTGTAGATTCAGCAGGAAACGATAGTAGCTGTGTTACTATAATTAATGTTTTGGATACTTTAGATCCAATTGCAATTGCTCATGACACCATTGAAGTTTACTTAGGTGCTGATTCATCAGTAACAGTTGATGCAAACGACATCAACAAC
>JBMYYR010000033.1:0-23188 GCA_049609625.1 Flavobacteriales bacterium
TATGTGCCATGAACCAATTAATGAGATGTTTTTTGAATATTATGAAGGCTTAGGTGGCGCACAAGGTATCGCCAGTGCCTCTACAGGTTTTTTTGAAATATTTTATGAATTAAAATCCGTCATAGATTCTGGTGGCGTAGTGGTTATGGGAGAACCTCTTAGTGTCATGGAGGTCGATCATCAGTCGCCAATTTTGTTTTGGGTAAATACAGATAAGATATTAGAAATCAAGACTTCAGATAAATCTTCAGAACTAAATTCATATCGTATTTCTAATATCAACGGACAAGTATTGCGTTCAGGAAACTTAAACCCAAATCAAACTCAGATAGAGTTGAGTGCCTATGCTTCTGGTCTGTATTTCTTGCATATTGCCTTAAGTAATGGTGAGCAAAAAACAGAGAAGTTTATTTTGAATTAAGCTGCTCTGAAGCCTTAAGCCGAAAGCAATTCGCATCTAAAAGCGTTAGAAATCAATACATTGAATTACTTCGCAGCCTTACGAACACGCTTAAACAACTCCGAAGAAAAGACAAAGGATTCGATGTCTGGGTTGAGTTTGGTTGAAAACAAATCATCTTTCATGCCTTGCCAACGCAATTCGCCGTCCTTAATATAAATAATTTGCTCTCCAATTTCCATCACCGAGTTCATATCGTGGGTGTTTATCAGCGTGGTCATATTATTCTCTTTGGTGATGTCTTTCAATAGATTGTCGATTACAATAGCCGTTTGAGGATCTAATCCAGAATTGGGCTCATCACAAAATAAGTATTTAGGTTTCAGAGCAATAGCTCGAGCAATAGCCACCCGCTTTTGCATGCCGCCAGACGTCTCGGAAGGAAATTTAGAATTTGCTCCCGACAA
This sequence comes from Flavobacteriales bacterium, assembly GCA_049609625.1. GTDB lineage: Bacteria > Bacteroidota > Bacteroidia > Flavobacteriales > CAJXXR01 > JBMYYR01. The sequence continues at coordinate 868 of JBMYYR010000033.1, forward strand.
ATTAACTCGATCCAAGCATTCGTTTACGCGCTGTTTTTGATCCCGGTAGGACAAGCCCGAAAACATCCGAAGTGGGAACATAATATTCTCCTCGATTGTCATCGAATCAAACAAAGCTCCACCCTGAAACACCATGCCTATTTCTTGGCGAATAGTCTTTTTCGCTTTCCGCGAAAGCCCAACAAACGAACGATTGTCGTACATAATTTCGCCCGAACTGGGCTCAAACAAGCCTAAGAGACATTTAATAAAAACGGTTTTTCCCGAACCACTCGATCCGATAATCAAATTGCATTGACCCTGATCAAAACGGGTAGAAATTCCTTTAAGAATTTCCTTGCCCTCAAACGATTTACGGAGCTGTTTTACTTCAATCATTAGCTTAAAAAAATATTGGTGAGAAGCAAGTTAAAGAAAATAATAAAAATCGATGTATTCACTACAGCCTTCGTACTTGATTTTCCGATACCCAAAGCACCTCCTGTCGTGTAGTAACCGTAATAGGCTGGAATAGTAACAATTAGAAAAGAAAAAATAACGGTTTTGGACATAGCATAAAGGTATTTTCCCAATTCAAAATCGGTTTGTAGTCCCATAATAAATTCCGACGAAGTGGTTACGCCAGCAAAAATAGAAGCCATCCAACCGCCAGCAATACCTATCAAAATACTCAGTGTAACGATAAATGGATTGATGATAACGAGGGCTACAATTTTAGGAAAAATAAGATAGCCCGACGAATTAATACCCATAATTTCGAGAGCGTCAATCTGTTCGGTTACGCGCATCGTTCCGATACCCGAGGCAATATATGAACCCACTTTTCCTGCCAAAAGCAGACTAATGATTGTGGGCGAAAACTCCAAAAGAATGGATTCTCGAGTGGCAAAACCTATGAGGTATCTGGGAATAAACGGGCTTTCGATATTGCTCGCCGTTTGGATAGTAAGCACGGCGCCAACAAAAACCGAAACAAACGCTACAAAACCAATCGAACGAATACCAAGCTCGTACATTTCGTTAATAATTTGCTCATAATACACACGTCGTTTCTCAGCACGCTGAAAAGACCTGAGTATCAATTGAGTATATTCTCCAACAGGAGTAATTAATTTCATAGTTTTAGTTGAATAAAGCACAAGAAATTGATTGAGAAAAAATCAATTAAAAAGCTTATCTTTGTTTTCTTAAAAAATCCAAATTTATGAACAAAAAATCAATACTAGCCTATATTTTTGTTTTTGTCTGCCTAAGCGCTCTTTTATCTTCTTGTAAAATAAAAGATTGTGGCTGTCCAGGCACCAGCGAACTCCAGCAAAACCAACATCAGACTCCTATAGCCTAATGGAATTATTCGGATTAGTATTAGCCGGAGGTATCGGTTCGCGCCTTTGGCCCCTGAGCACCAAAGCAAAACCTAAACAATTTGTTGATGTACTGGGCTGCGGAAAATCTCTTATTCAGCTAACGCACAGCAGATTAAGCAAATTCATACCAGAACAACAAATTTGTTATCTAACCAATTCTGACTATACATCTCAATTGGCTAATCAGCTCAATATCAGCAATAAAGCTCTAATTTTTGAAGAGCCCTGCATGCGCAATACAGCCCCTGCCCTAGCCTTGGCTTCCTATAAATTATATAAACAAAATCCGGATGCTAATCTGTTGGTCTGCCCGTCCGATCAGCTCATTAACAAACCTGAAGTTTTTGAAAAAGCCTGCCGAACAGCCTTTGATTTTGTAGAAAATAATGATGCTTTAGTAACCTTTGGTGTACAGCCAAACCATCCAAATACTGGCTATGGCTACATTCAGTTTGATGAACAAAAAAGCGATGTGAAATCCGTTAAGAGATTTACAGAAAAGCCTGATTTAGAGACAGCTAATCGTTTTTTGAATTCGGGAGATTACCTTTGGAATGCAGGAATTTTTGTTTGGAAAGCCAGTTATTTTGTTAGTCTGATTAGGAAATTTATGCCCGAAATGGCTCAGATTTTTGATGATAATTTAGAGGCTTTAAATACCGAAAAAGAAACTGAGTTTTTAGACAAATATTACGCTACGTTTCCTAAAATTTCCATCGATTTTGCTCTGCTCGAAAAAGCCGATTCTATCCACGTGATTCCCGTTGATATGGATTGGGATGACTTAGGTTCGTTTCAATCTATTAGCGAAAGAGCTGAAAAAACGGCTCAGGACAATATTGTTATCGGAAAAAGTCAAGTTACCGAAATAGAATCAACAAATTCGTTCGTTTTTAATGAAACCACCGAAGACGTTTTGCTCTATGGCGTTGATGACATTGCGGTATTGAGAGCAAATGGTAAATTGGTTATTTGTTCAAAAACTAAACTTTCTGAACTGAAAGCTACAGCTCAAAAACACAAGCTAGTTTAGGTCAAAAAAAGACCCTTGATATGGAAGAATTACCCACGAACCATCAAAAACAAGAACCGAGTAGTTTGGCTACAGAAAAGGGGCAATCGACTGAAAATCAGTCTAAAAAAATTCAAGAAACATCTGCCCAAAAAGCCAAAGCTAGTTTTTTTGACAGCCTCTCCAACGGATTTGTCTATTTTAGAGAATTACTAAATCTTCAAATCGGGGCCGACAAACAAGCTACCATAACTCGAATAAAAGCTGACATTGGCTTCAAAGGCGCAACAGTCTGGGTATTAGTCTGTTCGATTTTTATAGCCTCCATCGGTCTAAATGTCAATTCGACCGCCGTTATTATTGGAGCCATGCTTATTTCGCCACTCATGGGGCCAATTTTAGGAATCGGACTGGCTTTAGGAACTTATGACTGGGAAACACTCAAGCTGAGTTTGAGGTCGCTCGGCGTAGCCACTTTTTTCTCTATCCTGACGGCTTTTATTTTCTTTTTGGTTTCACCAATTAAAGAAATAACGCCCGAACTGAGTGCCCGAACCGAGCCCCATTTATTTGACGCACTGATTGGGATTTTTGGCGGATTGGCTGGTATTATTGCACTGAGCCGAAAAGAAAAAACCAATGTTATACCCGGTGTTGCTATCGCAACTGCCTTAATGCCACCACTTTGCACAGCAGGCTACGGTCTAGCTAGTGGCAATTTAGATATTTTTCTTGGCGCGTTCTATCTCTATTTCCTCAACTCTTTCTTTATCTGTATAGCCACTTTTTTTATAGTTCGATTGCTCAATATCCCCGTTAAAGAGTTTTTGGACCCAAAGCGCGAAACGACCGTCAAGCGGTCTATTGCCTTCTTCACTCTACTTCTGCTCATTCCAAGCACATTCATTTTTATCAACATTACGCGTAAATTGCGTTTTGAAACCTCAGCCAAAACATTTATTGCTGAACATATTGTGTTTGAAGACACTAAAATTGCAAATACAAACCTAGCTTACGGCGATTCTGTTTCAGAAATTTCACTCGTTCTTTTCGGAAACCACGTACCAAAATCGGTCATAAAATTGTGGGAAGACAAACTAAAGAAAACAGATTATTTGGACCAAACGACGCTAAAAATCATTCAAAATGACGATGTTTCGGGTGATTTTGAGATGATGAAAGAAGAAATGATGCAAGATGTGTATCAAAACACCTTAGACGAACTGAAACTAAAACAAGCCGAACTGGAGCAAGTAAAAACCTCTTTGTCCAAAAAACAACAGTCCGAAACGGTACTCAAAGACGTTTTGAGTGAACTCAAAAAACTCCACCCCGAAGTGAGCCAAATCTATCTAGGCAAACACATCGAAAGCGAAACTCAAAATATTGACAATCAAGTTATTGTAGTATTTGTTTTAGATCCAAAACACTTCAGAATTGTTGAACTACAAAAAGCAAACATTGTTGAATATCTAAAAGTTAGATTCAAAAAAGAGCATGTTCAACTTATCTTGCAACCAACAGCCAACTTTCGGTTCGATTCTGAAGTAGAAATAAAATCAGAAACTGATTTTAGTGATTCTAATCTGATTAATAATTAAATGCGATTATTCTACACCCCAAATTTTTCAGCTCAAAACAATCAACTTTCCGAAAGCGAAAGTCAGCATTGTTTGCGAGTTTTGAGAATGAAATCAGGAGAACGTATTCAAGTTACCGATGGTAAAGGGAAGGTATTTTCAGGTTCAATTTCGATTTTATCTAAAGCTGTTTTTCTTGAAGTTGATGAAGAACAGGTCGTTGACAATACCCGAAATTATTACCTTCATCTTGCGATTTCACCAACAAAACAGATTGAACGATTGGAGTGGTTTTTGGAAAAAGCGACCGAAATAGGCATCGATGAAATCAGTTTAATTCAAACCCAAAACAGCGAAAGAAAGCGTGTTCGGATGGACAGACTAGAACGTATTTTAGTTTCTGCCATGAAACAATCTAAACAATATCGATTACCAAAACTAAATGATTTACAGTCATTTAGTGAATTTATGAACCTTGATTTTTCGGAAAGCCAGAATTGGATTAGCCATTGCGATGGTAATTTTGAAAGACAAATCATCAAAAATGAAGATCCGAAACAGAATATTTGCATACTCATTGGGCCCGAAGGCGATTTTTCTCCACAAGAAATCGAGCAAGCTTATCAAGCTAAATTTCGAGGTTTGAGACTGGGAGACAATAGATTACGAACAGAAACTGCTGGCATTGTTGCCTGCCAATTGATTCAAAGTTTACATTATGACTAGATTATTTTCACTTCTCTTTTTTGCTTTGATTTGTATGTCGGCAGATGCACCGAGTAAAATCAAATTTGGCGTTTTGAAGTATCAAGGTGGTGGCGATTGGTATGCCAATCCGAGTTCGGTTAAAAACCTTATTGCCTTCTGCAACAGTGAGTTAGGAATGAATATCAACCAAACCTATGATTACGTCGAAGTGGCTTCTGTTGAGCTTCATCATTATCCATTTATTCACATGACAGGGCATGGAAATGTGGTTTTTTCTTCCAAAGAAGTTGAAAATCTGAGGACGTATTTATTGTCGGGTGGGTTTCTCCATATTGATGATAATTATGGCATGGATCCATTCATCAGACCCGAAATGAAAAAGGTATTTCCTGAATTAGATTGGAAAGAATTACCTTTTAGTCATCCTATTTTTCATCAACAGTTTAATTTTGAAAATGGACTTCCAAAAATTCACGAACACGACAATAAACCACCGCAAGCCTTTGGTTTAGAACACAATGGACGTTTGGTTTGTTTGTATACCTACGAATGTGATTTGGGCGATGGCTGGGAAGATCAAGCAGTGCACAAAGATAGTGATGAAATCCGAAAAAAGGCTTTGCAAATGGGTGCAAATATCATTGAATATATTTTTCAATAAGCTGATAATCAGTTATGAACAATACATTCTCGCCACTTACCGAAGAAGAAAAACAATGTATTGAGGAATTTGGAAATCAAAATCCGAAAGACCTCTATTTCAAAGCCAATCAACCTCAGTTAAGTTTCAAAAAAGTGGCAGCTCAGATCGAAAAACGTCAAAAACTGAGAAAAAAACTACCAACTTGGACAGCCAATTTAGATGTTTTTTTTCCACATCAATTAGCTTTAGAGCAATGCAGTTCGGAAGCTTTAGCAAATTATAAAGCCTCAAAAATTGAAAAAGGCACTGCTTTTATTGACCTTACGGGCGGTTTTGGTTTGGATGCTTGGGCGTTTTCTTCTCGATTTGAATCTTCGATTTATGTGGAACAGCAAAGCGATTTAGTGGAACTCGCTAAACATAATTTCAATGTTTTGGATGCTAACATTCAAGTTGTTGAGGGAAATGGCATCGATGTGCTGACTAAAACAAATTCAACATTCGACCTTATTTACCTTGATCCAGCTCGGCGAAAGCAAGACAAAAAAGTATTCCGATTAGAAGATTGCGAACCCAATCTGATTGAACATCAAGATGTGTTGTTGAGTAAAACGAAATTGCTGATGGCAAAACACTCGCCTTTGGTGGATTTAGATTACTTAAAATCAACCTTAAAACATCTAATCAAAATAGAAGTTTTGGCGCTGCATAATGAATGTAAAGAAATCTTGACTTTTCAATCAAAATCAACACAAGTTGATTTTGAAACAGAAGCTATTAATTTGATTAATAATGATTTAACACAAACCTACAAAAAGACAACACATCCAACTTGCGCCATAAATTCTGAACCAAAAACGTATATTTACATTCCAAATGTGGCTTTGCTAAAAGCACAAATGAGTGAGCAAATAGCTGTCGATTTTAAGCTTTCAAAATTTGCCACGTCTTGTCATTTTTACCTTTCAGATGACTATCACAAAACCTATCCGGGGCGTTGTTTTAAAGTCGAATCTGTGTTTGATAATTTGAAAGATTTAAAGAAAAAAGTGAAAGGCAAACGGCGAGAAGTTATCTGTAAACATGCCGTTTTGACACCCGAAGAACTGAAAAAGAAAACGGCTTTGCGCTTTGGTTCGGACGAAGCTTTTGTATTGGCTGGAAAAAACCAAAATCAAAAGATGATCTATTTTGATTGCATCCGTCAAGATTAGTATCTTTGTGTTTTCCCAAAATCTATTTTATGCGCTGTTTCAAGCTTATTTTTATCCTTTTTTTTACTTGTCTGAACCTCTTTTTTAGTGGTTCTGCCGAAGCTCAGAATTATAAAAAAATTGAGAAAAAAATGAAGTTTTGGATGAAGTGGTATCACATTCCGGGCGCGCAATGTAGTATCATAAAATCTGGAGAAATAAAAGCCAGTTTCGCTTTCGGAAATACGACCTTCAAAGGACAAACAAAAGTAAGTCATCAAAGCCTGTTTCAGGGCGGAAAAATCAATCAACTTTACACTGCTCTAAGTCTACTTAAAGAATTGTCTGACAACACATTAAGTAACAAAAAATCAATCTCAGAACAACTTAAACATTACCAACTCAGACAGTCTTCTGTGAACGAAGGAACAGAGACCTTTCCTTTAGATTTATTGACGCATTCGTCGGGCATCAACCGACCAAATTTTAAAGTATTAAACACCGAATTTTCGCCTTCAACACTCGAACTTTTACAAGGTTCGGAGCGTTTGGAAAGCAAAAAAATTCATCACTTTCAAACGCCAAGAAAAAGCTATCTCTATTCCGAGGGTGCTTTTGTTTTGGCAAGAGCATTAATTGAGCAATGTTCAGGATCAGATTTGAGTCAATATTGGGCGAACGGGCTCAATACAGTTTTGGACAATGAACTGATTTTAGGCGCTTCGCCAGCTCGTGCTGTTCAAGGTTATCGAAATTCAAAATCAGCTGTTCAATCTAGCTTGTTTTATCCAAATTATTCGGGTTATGGTGCGTGGATTTCCAGTTCAGATTACGCAAAACTTCTTATCAAACTAATTGATAAACAATTTTTTATAAAAGAATTTGATCTGAAATCATCTTATTATGATTTACTTTTTACACCTGTGATGCACATCAAAAACACCAAATACAGTTCCTGTGCGGTGTTTGAAAAAAATGAATTCAAATCAGAGGTTTTCAGACTCTGTTCGCGCCGAGACGGCTTTCGTTCTTATGCCTATCTGGATTTAACGAACAATGAAGGTTTAGTGCTTTTGATGAGCTCGGAGATGGATTATTTTTTCAGTGAGAAAAAGGATAAATTGGAGAAAAAACTCAATAAAATTTTTAAAAAACATGGTCTTTTTGAACAAATTGAACTCTAAAACAACATGACGCATTCCATTCAAGATACTATTGTGGCTTTGGCTACAGCCAATGGTTTAGGTGCTATTGCTGTTATTCGTTTATCTGGAAATCAGTCACTTGCAATTGCTGATGCTGTTTTTAAACCTTTAAAAGGAAAGAAGAAAGTATCACAAAAATCTACGCATAGCATTACTTTGGGTGAGTTGAAAAATGATGAGGTGGTATTGGATCAAGTTTTGTGTTCCATCTTCAAAAACCCACAATCATATACAGGCGAAGATGTGGTTGAATTTTCTTGTCATGGCTCCGTTTTTATTCAGCAGCAAGTCATTCAATTACTAATAAAACAAGGTGCCAGATTGGCAAATCCGGGAGAATTCACCATGCGTGCTTACCTCAATGGAAAAATGGATTTAGCTCAGGCTGAGTCTGTTGCCGATTTAATTTCATCTAATTCTTCGGCTTCTCACCAAACGGCAATTCAACAAATGCGAGGCGGATTTTCATCCGATTTAAAAGACCTCAGAGCTCAATTGATTCATTTTGCTGCCATGCTCGAATTAGAACTTGATTTTTCTCAGGAAGACGTCGAATTTGCGAATAGAGATGAATTAAAAACCTTGCTAAATACACTCGAAAACGCACTAAAATATTTATCAGATTCCTTTGCACTTGGGCAAGTGATCAAAGAAGGAATTCCTGTCGCTATTGTGGGCGAACCTAATGTAGGGAAATCAACTTTATTGAATGCTCTACTTAATGAAGAACGTGCTATAGTGTCTGATATTGAGGGAACTACAAGAGATTCTATCGAAGATGAATTAATTCTCGATGGGATAAATTATCGATTTATAGACACGGCAGGAATCAGAAAAACGGAAGATTCGATAGAACAAATTGGCATCAAAAAAACATTCGAAAAAATAGAGCAATCGAGAGTTGTACTCTATATGATGGACGCTCAAAAATTGGAAACCAAACAAGCCGATTACGTCAACGAATTTAAGTCTATTTCTGACCAACATACAGACAAGCTTTGCATCCCAATTCTAAATAAATCTGATCAACTTGTTGATGATATTCCAAAGATTATCAATGAGTTAATCTATTTAACTTCCATTTCTGCCAAAGAAAAACAAGGTTTATCCGATTTGGTCGATATTTTAACTTCGGTAGTGCAATCTGGCGCTTTGAGCAACAACAAAACCATCGTAACCAACTCTCGCCATTTCGAAGCCTTGAACAACAGTTTGTATTTCATTCGCCAAACCAAAATGGGCTTAGCCGATGGCGTTCCAAGTGATTTATTAGCCACCGATATTCGTCAAGCCATCAGCCACTTAGGGAGCATTACTGGGGCTGTTGATATTGATTCGGATATTTTAGGAACTATTTTCGGAAAGTTTTGTGTGGGGAAGTAAACCAACTCATTACACATTTACGTCTTCAAAATACAATCCAAAACTGATTGCCTTATGAGTTTCAAAAACAATCTAAAAAAACCTAAAACAGTCTTAGCTCTTTTATGGACCGTTTCTGGTCTATTTTTGCTTTGTCTCATCGTGCTTTTAGTCCAAAACCAGTTCTATAGATTGAAACCAAAGCTTACAATTCTACCCTCGGTTGAGCAAAAGTTAAGTGCCTTGGCGGCGGAAGCACTCGAATCTAACGATGTTCCTGTTGCGGCTTTGGTATTCTATAATGATTCTATTATTGGCGAAGGATTCAATACCGTTTACAGAGATTCAAACCTAAGTAGTCATGCAGAAATTAGAGCATTAAATCAAGTTTTCAAGAAAAATGGAAATACATTTTCGGGCCTGAATAGAGCTCATTTGACGCTCTATTCTACCTTCGAGCCTTGTGAAATGTGCAAAGGGGCACTTTTGCATTATGGCATCAAAAATATCTTTTTTGAGCAATACAAACCAGCTAGTAGTCAAATCAAATCTTTATTAAAGAGTTTGATGTATAATGTCTCTATTCAAAGATTAGAGGCCGATAGTTTGCAGGAAAAACTCTTTCTTCAACATCCTCAATATAAAAAATAACAAACCTAAACTTAACAAGAGAAGATTTTTAACAACCTCACTATCAGGTCATTAAAAAATAAACTAATCGTTACAGGTTCTTTTTTATGATATTGAAAATTTAAGTATGAGCGACTTTTTTTCTGAACAATATTGACAAAAAAAGTCCCTCAAACACATTGAGGGACTTTTTAATCTAAATCAGATTCTGAACTTGAGAAGTATTAACCTCCAAAGTCATCAAATCTTACATTTTCTTCTGGTACGCCAAAATCATCACACATTTTTATAACGGCCTGATTCATCATTGGCGGTCCACAGAAATAGAATTCAAGATCCTCTGGTGCATCATGTTTATCAAGGTAATTATCGATAAGAGCTTGGTGTACAAAACCTACAAATCCATCACCTTCATCGTCGATGTGAGTTTTCACTTTCCAATTGTCTTCTTCTTGAGGTTCCGACAATACAAGTTGAAGTTTGAAATTCGGGAATTCTTTTTCTAGAGCCTCAAAATAGTGAATGTAGAATAATTCTCTTTTTGAACGTCCACCATACCAATACGTTACTTTTCTACCAGTTTTCATGGTATGGAACAGTTCGTAAAGGTGTGATCGCATTGGTGCCATACCAGCTCCACCTCCAACGTAAATCATTTCGGCATCTGAATCTTCATTAATAAAGAACTCACCATAAGGCCCAGAAATAGTTACTTTGTCTCCTGGTTTTTGAGCGAAAATATAAGATGAGGCAACACCCGGATTTACATCCATCCAAGCATTTTTAGCTCTATCCCAAGGTGGCGTAGCAATACGCACGTTCAGCATAATTTCTCTTCCTTCGGCAGGGTAAGAAGCCATAGAATAGGCTCTTTCAACGCTCTCGTCGTTTTTCATTACCATTGGCCATAAGCCAAATTTATCCCATTCCGTCTTAAACTTCATTGGGTCTCCAGGATGATCGGTTGGATGAGCCGTAATGTCCATATCCTCAAACTTAATCTCACATTTCGGGATTTCGATTTGGATATATCCACCTGCTCTATAGCCCATATCTTCTGGGATTTCGACTACAAATTCTTTAATAAACGAGGCAACATTGTAGTTTCTAACTACGGTAGCTTCCCATTTCTTAACACCAAAAACTTCTTCTGGTACTTGAATCACCATGTCGTTTTTGATTTTGACCTGACAGCCTAATCTCCAATGGTTTGCTGCTTCTTTTCGAGAAAAGTGTGGTTTTTCGGTTGGAAGCAATTCGCCTCCGCCTTCCATAACCTGACAGACACATTGGATACATGTTCCTCCACCTCCACAAGCTGAAGGTAAAAAGATTTTATTGTCTCCTAAAGTACCTAAAATTGTACCTCCAGATTCAACTTCGATCGCTTCTCCGCCGTTGATAACCAATTTGACTGGTCCGGATGGAGAAAGTTTAGATTTTGCGAATAACAGTAAACTTACTAAAGTCAAAACGACGATAAGAAAGACGATAACTGTTGTAATAACGGTAGTTCCCATAGTTTTTTATTTACAGTGCTTTAGCTTAAATCAATTCCCATAAAACTCATAAAGGCAATCCCCATCAAACCAGTAATGATGAAGGTAATACCTAAGCCACGTAAAGGCGCTGGCACGTTTGAGTATCGAATTTTTTCTCTAATGGCGGCAATAGACACAATGGCCAAAAACCAACCCAGACCAGAACCAATGGCAAAAGCACTGGCTTCGGCAATGTTAGCATACTGACGATCTTGCATAAATAATGCTCCACCTAAAATGGCACAGTTTACAGCAATCAATGGCAAAAAGATACCTAAAGAAGCATAAAGTGCTGGCGACATTTTTTCAACAATCATTTCAACCAATTGTACCATCGAGGCGATAACCGCAATGAACATAATGAAGGAAAGGAAAGATAAATCTACCGTAGCTAAGCTTTCGATACCTGTCCAGGCTAATGCACCTTCTTTGAGTACATAATTTTCTAATAGAAAGTTTACTGGAACCGTTACACCTAATACAAAAATAACGGCTGCTCCAAGCCCTACGGCTGTTTTTACTGATTTCGAGACCGCCAAATATGAACACATACCTAAGAAATAGGCAAAAATCATATTCTCGACAAAAATGGCCTTTACGAATATATTTAATAAGTTTTCCATGATTATTTATCTTCGATTAATGATTTATTTCTTGCTCTTTGGAACCAGATGATCAATCCAACAGTAATTAGTGCCATCGGAGGTAGAATCATCATATTGTTGTTGGTATAGCCCATTTCATACAAACCTAAGTTTTCCATAATTGGGTAACCGTACAGTTTTCCTGAACCTAATAATTCTCTAAAGAAAGCCACAACCACAAGGATAAGGCCGTAGCCCAACGAGTTACCTACACCATCCCAAAACGAAGGTATCACTTTGTTGCCCAAAGCAAAAGCTTCCAAACGTCCCATAATGATACAGTTGGTAATGATAAGACCTACAAATACCGATAGTTTCTCGGAAACATCTGGCAAATAGGCTTTCAAAATTTCGTTTACAATAATAACCAATGCCGCAACAATAACGAGTTGCACAATGATTCGGATTCTGGATGGAATGATGTTTCTCATGGCGGAAACAATCATATTTCCTGCTACCAACACAAACAATACCGACAAACTCATGATAAAAGCTTGTTCGATTTGTACGGTAATCGCTAAGGCCGAACAAATTCCCAATACCTGAACGGTAATCGGGTTGTTGTCGTCCATCGGATCTTTTAATAATTTTTTATAATCGCTCATAGTCTGGATTAATTTTGAGTTGCAAAATACGTTTTGTAAACCTCTAATGTTCGGTAAACCATCTCTTCAACACCAACAGAAGTAATGGTTCCGCCTGTAATGGCATCAACTTTGGAATTTATTCCTGCGCCATCGCCTTTTTTAGTTACAATGATTTTTGAAGAAATTTTTTCGCCCTTGTATTGATCTTGAAACGGTGGGGTTTTGATTTCTGCTCCAAGCCCAGGTGTTTCAGCTTTATGGTCGAAAATAGCTCCATAAATTGTTGTTTTGTCATCTTCTAAAGATACAAAGCCCCAAACAGGTCCCCAGAGTCCTTTTCCAACCATTGGAATAACATAATAGGTCTTTCCGTCTTTTTCGCACGTGTAGAGCGGATAGTTTCTGTCTTCCAAGGCAATGGATTGATCTCTAAATTCTTTTTTAATATCGACATCAAAAGCATTGGCTGTTGCTTTGTCTTTTCCGCTAATAAGTTCGGATGTTTTCACATAGGTCTCAAACAAGGCTGCGGCGTTGTCTCGGTTGGCTTCTACGCCAATAGCAGAGAGTATGTTGATTCGTTTTTTATCGTTTTGGTTTTTCTTTTGAAGGTCGCTTAGTCCCATAGAAATAGTAGCCAAAATGGTACCTACTACTACTACTAAAACAATAGCAAAACCTATAGTAAACCCGTTGCTGTTTTTGTTTATTGCCATAATGCGTTTGCTTTAAAATTATGCTTTTGCGCGTTTTAATCGACGTTTAATACTGGCGTTCACCACGTAATGATCGATGGTTGGTGCCATGATGTTTAAGAACAAAATTGCCATCATCATACCTTCTGGGAAGGCTGGATTGACAATTCTGATAAGCATCGCTAATAGTCCAACTAAAAAGCCGTAAATCCATTTTCCTTTTTCGGTTTGGGCGGCCGTTACAGGGTCGGTTGCCATAAAGACTAATCCGAATAAAAATCCTCCCATTAAAATATGTTCAACAATACCTGTGCTTTGCAGCATCGATTCGTCGTTTCCAAATGTATTGAAGACATAGACCATTAACGCTCCTCCTATAAGGCCAGAAAACATAACTTTCCACGAGGCAACACCTGTGTAGAGCAACAAGGCTGCTCCGAGAAGGATAGCTACAGCTGATGTTTCTCCGACAGAGCCTGGGATAAATCCGAAAAACATATCCATTATAGACGTGTCTGAAGGTATTGGTAGCTTGTTTGCTAACGTTCCGAGAAGGGTTTCTCCAGAAATAGCATCTACACCGTAGTCTGCTGGATTTTCACCGCCTGCAACCCAGATTTTGTCACCCGACATTTTGGTCGGATACGCAAAGAATAGGAAGGCTCTGGCTGTAAGTGCTGGGTTTAGGATGTTCATTCCTGTTCCTCCAAATACTTCTTTTCCGATGATTACCGCAAAAGCTACGGATACTGCCAACATCCAAAGGGGTACATCAATGGGAACAATAAGTGGAATAAGCATTCCTGAAACCAAATAGCCTTCGTTTATCGAGTGTCCTCGATGAATGGCAAAAGCAAATTCGATAGTAAGTCCAACACCATAAGACACTAATATAAGTGGTAATACACGTACAAATCCGAACATAAAGATGTCCATAAACGATTGTGCGGCTAAGGTATTGGTGGCCGAAAAATGCTGAAAACCTGTATTATAAATTCCAAACAGTAAAGCCGGAATCATCGCAAGGATTACCGTAACCATTGTACGCTTTAGGTCAATAGAATCACGGATGTGTGCGCCTTTTTTGGTAACAGCTTCGGGAACAAACAATAGAGTCTCGAAGCCTTCAAAAGCTGGATGGAGTTTTTCCCATTTTCCGCCTTTTTCGAAATTTGGCTTGATCTTGTCAAGGGTCTTTTTTAAAAATTTCATGTGCTGATCTTAACTAAGTTCCTTTTTTACTAAATCTAAAGCTTCTCTGATGACTTGTTGCACTTCAATCTTGGAAGTACATGCAAATTCACATAAAGCAAAATCTTCTGGACTCACCTCATAGATTCCAAGGTGTTCCATTAATTCGATGTCGTTTGCCATAGCGGCTTTCACTAAGTGTACCGGATGTATATCCATAGGCAAATAGCGTTCGTATTGCCCTGTTACAACATAGGCTCGCTCTTCGCCATGAAGATTGGTGTTTACGCTGTATTTTTTCTTGGTATTGAGCCACGAAAAGAAGGTTCTTGATAAACTTAATTTGCCAAGACCTGGCAAAACCCAACCTAAAAATTCAGCTTCGTTGCCTTCTTCAATCAAGGTCAGCTCGTTGGCGTAAAAGTTTATAGAATCCTCTGATTCAATTTGTTGCCCTGTTAGTACCGTTCCCGAAATCAGTCGGGTATTGTCCATACTAGCTCCAGCCAAAAGGTCAGCCGCTTTGGCGCCTTGAATGGCTTCTACATAGCTTGTTTCTGAGGCTTTTTCGCCACAAACGGCTACCAATCGGGTCGGATTGTAGCTTTTTGTCATCAACAGTTCTCCAATAGCAACTACGCCTTGTGGACGAAGATACCAAACGGATTCGTTTTTGTTGACTGGATTCAAATGATGGATCTGAACGCCGTTGTTTCCTGCTGGATGCGGTCCTGAAACGGTGTTGATCGTACAGTTTTTGGCCTGACTAAATACGGTAGAATTATTTCCTTTTCCTTTCAAATTCAGCTGAACAGCCCCCGAAGTCAATTTGGCTAAAGCATCTATTCCTTTTTGGAATGCTTCTGCCTTGCCTTCTATCATAAAACTATCATCTGCCGCCAATGGCTCAGAGTTGAATGAAGAAATATTGATAAACTTAGGTTGAATACTCGGATCGGCAATCACGGCATAAGGTAATTGCTTGATGAATGGCCAAACACCCGCTTTCAACATATAAGCTAAAAGATCTTCTCGCGAAGCGCTATCTAGGTTTAAGGCTTCATGCTCTACCCTAGCATCTGTTGCATCTGCTTTGATGATAAGATCGAGAATTTTTCGTTTGGCTCCACGTTTTATTTCAACGAGTTCTCCCGATACAGGAGATACAACATTGATTTGTGGCTGGTTCTTATCATAAAAAATAGGTGTTCCGACGTCCAGTTTTGCACCTACTTTGAGGTGTAGTTTAGGAGTTAGGCCATGAAAATCGGTTGGTCGGACGCTATAATAGGCAGATCGAGGTGCTTTTTTAAGCTTCATCTCCGCTTGTCCAATCAGCTGAATATCAAAACCTTTCTTGATACGAATGTCTTTAGACATAATGCTTTTTTGATTTTTGATGTCGTGAGCATCGGTTTTACTAAAACAAATCCTCAGCCAAAACTGCTTTGATTTGCAAGCGCAAAAGTAAGGTTTCAATTTGTGTTCTAAAAGGATTTTTGTTATTTAAATCAATTTTAAATAAAGTTTTAGAAATAAGCGACTAATAGTATTAAGTTTAGCTTTGATATTTGATTATAAATTCTGATTTTTTATTCTGCAATCAATGCTTAAACTCTAAGAAATATTGGCACTAAACACATCTGTAATTTCAGAAATCACTCTACCAATCTGCAAGCTCGCCATGCCATCTACTTCCCTACCCGAATCGGAAAATAGCCCTCGACTGCCAAAAGGTTATTTCTTCCGTGGCTAAACCAAGCTGTTAGATTAACCCATTTGGTGAGTTTTCCGTTCTTAAATTTTATTTTTTTAAGCCTAACGAGTTCCAAACTTTTATCGCCATTTGGTCTCCAGACCGAATAATGGGCCGTTTTGAAGTCTTTTCTGCTCAAATCCTCAAAAGGCGCATCGAGTTCTATTTTGAGGCGTTGCCCTTTTCTTAATTCAATAATAACCTCTGTTCCACCATCTTTTTGAATGGTCTTGATGTGATCAAAAGTAGAATATTGATCTGTTAGCATACCATATCGAGCAGTAAAAAAAGGTTCGGATGATTGACAGGACAATAAACTCAAAATCAAAAAAACAGAAAACACAAACGTTACCTTGTTTTGTATAAATTGGCGCATCGAC
The DNA here is from genome assembly GCA_049609625.1 of Flavobacteriales bacterium. Classification (GTDB taxonomy): domain Bacteria; phylum Bacteroidota; class Bacteroidia; order Flavobacteriales; family CAJXXR01; genus JBMYYR01. The sequence continues at coordinate 17,362 of JBMYYR010000033.1, forward strand.
TTAATACTCATCATAGGTTAAGGTATTTAAAATCAGTCCAGAAGCTGGAGCTGGATGTTCCAAATGCGTACGATCATCGCTTGGCAGAAGTGAGGCTTTTAGCTCGTCGAGTGTGAGTTCTTCTCGACCTAATTTAAACAAAGCTCCCATCATAAATCGGATTTGATAGCGCATAAAACCTTTGCTTTTTACCGACATCATATAGGATGTTTTTGGAAAAAAATTGGCGGTATAAAGCGTATTGGGTTCAATTTTGCAATAGTCAATATGGCGTACAAATTGGGTAAATTCGGTTGGTTGGGCGCAATATTTTCTAAAATCATGTGTGCCTTCAAAGCATGTTGCACCAGCTTTCATTAGCTCGATATTGAGTTCACAAGCTTGAAAAGCCATAAATGGCGCCGAAAAGGGGTGGTAGCGTTCGCCGTAACTAAACAAATACACGTATTCTTTGTGTTTAGAATCGAGCATCACATTGAAGGTTTTATCGACTTCTGTAACGCTCAAAGCACGAATGTCTGCGGGAAGATTGTCGTTTAGTTTGGATAGTAAATCTTTGGTATCTATGGCTTCGCTCACAAAGAGTTCAAAGGCAAAATCGTTGGAAGACACCATGGCATCTGTTCGCCCTGCGCCCAAGGTTTTAAAACGGTCGTGATCGAAAATAAAATTCAATGTTTTTTGAATCATTTCTTGAACCGTAGTAACGTTTTTTTGCCAAAACCAACCACGGTATCTAAAGCCTAAATACTGAATTCGAATCAGGTAATAGAAGTTGTGTTTTAGGTTCATGTTCTGAAAAAATGAGTCGAATTAGGCTTTCGATTTTCCAGAAAAAACATACAAAACAAGACCAAGAATAAGAAAAGGAATACTTAACCATTGTCCTGTTGAGAGCAGACCATCTAGCTGGTTTTCGATGCTTCCACCTTGAGATGTTTTTACATATTCGACCATAAATCTGATGGCAAATAGGGCAAAAATAAAGATAGAAAAACTTCGCCAAGGTTTCTGAAGGATACCTTTTTTCAACAAAGCTTGCAAAACAAAAAAGAGCAACAAATATCCAATCGATTCATAAAGTTGAGCTGGGTGACGAGCTAATTCATCCACTTTCAGAAACTTAAAACCAAAGTCGGAACCTGTAGGTTTTCCGATAATTTCGGAGTTCATCAAATTACCAAAACGGATAAAAGCGCCAGCCAAAGCGATGGAAGGAGCTATTCGGTCTAAGATCCAATGAAATGGTTTTTTTAGAACTTTTTTGGAATAAATAAATAAGGCAATCAGTAAAGCAATCGCTCCGCCATGCGATGCAAGCCCCTGATATCCAGTAAATTTAAAGCCTCCTTCAATTTGAATTGGCAAAAAGATTTCCAAAAAAGGGCGTTGACTGAAATGTTCCCAATCATAGAAAAACACATGCCCGAGTCTGGCGCCCAAAATAGTTGCTAAAACAACATAAATAAGCAATTTATCTAGTTTTTCATCAGGAATTTGCTCTGTTCGATAGTGTTTTTTCAGCAGAGCAAATCCAAAAATAAAGGCGCATACAAAACCAAGGCTATACCATCGGAGTTGAAAAAAACCTAAGTCGAAAAGAACGGGAGAAACATCCCAATTGATAGCTAATTGAAGCATAATATGATCCTGATATAATCCTGATTTTACTTTTGAAACAAAGCTTTTGCCAAATCAGATGATGCTGATTTGGCTTGCCGTATTAGTTTGTAAGAATCACTTTTTGAGTTCTGGTTTCGGTTGCTGTTTTGAGTTCAAAAAGGTAAAGCCCTTTAGTAAGTGTAGAGACATCAACAGACTGATTTCCAGAATTTAATGTTGTAGACAACTGAATTTTTCCACTGACATCTGCAATGGAAAGAATGGCATTTTCTTGATTATCAGAAACTTGGATTTTTATTTCGTTTTTTGCTGGGTTTGGATAAACAGTAAATAAGTTTCCTGCTTCTATTTCATTGCTGCCCAGAGCTGGCGAAGTGGTTAGGGAATTTCTTACCGTACTCAGCACAGCGTCCATCACTTCGTTTTGCTCTTCGGTAAACATAACCAAAGACGCATCATTACAATAATCCATATAGTTCATAAACATATCTGCTGTGCCACACGAAACTATAGGATGATTGGGATCTCCTGAATTTTCTCCAGCTTGGAGTGGGGTGTCGCTAATGCCGTCATCTTCTGAGCAACCGCCAAAGCCAGGGCCCCAGGGATGGTCAAGTCCAAAATAATGTCCAACTTCGTGGGTGGCTGTTCGCCCGAGATTATACGGTGCGCCATTGGTCGAATTACCTACATGGCGGTAGGCAATAACAACGCCATCGTCATCAGAACCTGCATTTGACGGCGGTGTAGCGTAGCCTAAAATTCCATCTTCGATGTTGCCAACCCAAATATTCAAATACAAATCTGTATCCCATGCGGTTTTTCCTCCTTCTTGATCGTATTTAATGTTGTCTTCCGAAAGGTCAAAATTAAATTCGCTGGTATTGGTTCTGGTAATCCCCGAAGTTGCATTCCCCGCTGGATCTACGGAGGCTAAAACAAACTGAATTTGCGAATTTCCAATCACATCCTCAAAATCTGAAGGCACTGTATTAATGTCCGTGTTGTTGGCAGAAAAGTCGTCGTTCAAAATTTGAATTTGCTCAAAAATCCGAGCGTCAGGGATGTTTTGCGCGTTTGTTCTATAAACCACATGAAACACGACAGGAATGGTCGTGCCCTGCGCTGAAGACTGCTTACTGTATTGATTTTCAGCAAGTTTTTGCTGAATCAAGGCTTTGTAATCTTGTTTGGCTTGAGCCAATTCAGGATATTTGACTACTTGCAGTTGGTGATACTCGTCGGTGTGGCAGCGTTGCTGTATAGCAGATTGGCCATACGAAATGGACGTTAATAGGCTCAGCGCTGCTGTAGACATTAGGTGTTTGATATTCATAAATAGTATTTTTTTCAAAGGTTAGTATTAATAGCTTAATATGTTTGGGTTTGCAAACACAAAGTCTTCATCGAAAAGTGAAAATTAGTTAAATGGCTATTCAAAACTCTTCAAGGTGTCAATAATAATTTCCGTACAGGCATCGAGTTCTTCTTCGGAAATAACCAAAGGCGGCGCAAAACGAATAATATTTCCGTGGGTTGGTTTGGCTAGTAAACCATTGTCTCTCAGCTTCATACAAATATCCCAAGCGGTACTACTGTCTTCGGAATCGTTGATGACAACGGCGTTTAATAAGCCTTTTCCTCTTACCAAATTCACTAAATTACTTTCGGAAATATAGTCATTCAGATTAGCTCTAAAGCGTTGCCCCAAACGCTCAGCATTTTCGGCAAGCTGCTCGTCTTCCACAACTTCTAAAGCCGTGATAGCCACCTGACAAGCAACAGGATTTCCTCCAAAAGTAGAGCCGTGTTGTCCAGGTTTGATGACTTCCATAATTGATTTATTGGCCAACACCGCAGAAACTGGATAAGCACCTCCAGAAAGGGCTTTTCCTAAAATCAAAACATCTGGTTTTACATTTTCGTGGTCAACAGCTAAAAGTTTTCCTGTTCGAGCAATTCCCGTCTGAACTTCATCTGCAATAAACAATACGTTGTGCTTCTCGCAAAGTGCTTTGGCTTTCGCTAAATAACCTTCTGATGGTACATAAACTCCAGCTTCACCCTGAATAGGTTCAACCATAAATCCTGCAATATTATCTTCTTTCAAGGCTGATTCGAGGGCTTCTAAATTATCATAATCGATTTTGATGAAACCTTCGGTGTATGGACCAAAATTCTTTCTGGCATCAGGATCATTCGAAAATGAAATAATGGTTGTGGTTCTGCCGTGGAAATTATTTTTACAAACAATGAGTTTAGCTTTATTTTCTTCGATGCCTTTTTTCTCATAAGCCCATTTTCTAGCTAATTTAATCGCTGTTTCAACGGCTTCAGCACCTGTGTTCATCGGCAAAACCTGATCGAAACCAAAATAATCGGTTACAAAGGCTTCATACACACCCAAATTATTATTGTAAAAAGCACGCGAAGTTAAGGTCAATTTTTCAGTTTGAGCTTGCATAGAAGCTACAATTTTAGGATGGCAATGTCCTTGATTTACAGCAGAATAAGCTGAAAGAAAATCAAAATATTTTTTTCCTTCAACATCCCAAACATAAACGCCTTTTCCGCGTTCTAAAACTACTGGAAGTGGATGATAATTGTGCGCACCATGTTTGTCTTCTAATGCAATGTAATGTGCTGCATTTTTTGTTGGCGTTGTCGTTTTCATAAAATACTGTTTATAAAGGATTTAGATTTAGTTTTGATGAATAGTCGACTTGAAATAAAAAAATCTTTTCTAAGTCGAATTTTGCTCCAACAAATATAATGTATTTTTGCCGAATGGCTAGACAAAGAAATAAAAGACTTTTTAAGCGTGGAGAACGCCTAGAGCTTCAAATAGTTGACATGGCTTTTGGCGGAAAAGGCATTGCAAAAATAACTTCTGATGAAGGCGAATTTATCGTTTTTGTGGCAAATACTTTGACAGGACAAACGGTTGAGGCGGCGATTACGAAATGTAAAAAACGCTATGCCGAAGCACGGCTAGAGCGTCTGATTGCGCCAAGTCCTGAAGAAATCGATTTGCCTTATCAAGACATTCCAGGTGCGCCTTTTGCGCATTGGCCCATCCATTTGCAAGAGCAACATAAACAGGCAAGTGCATTGCATTTGTTCAGAACTATTGGCGAAATCGAAGCGTCAGAATCGAAATTTGACACCTTTATTTCTTCTCCAGAAACGTGGCATTACCGCAACAAAATGGAGTATAGTTTTTCTGCCATTCGTTGGGATCAGGAATTGCAAAAAGATGTGGATGAATTTGCTTTGGGATTCAAAAAACGTGGCACTTGGTGGATGGTTGAGAACTTAAATCAAGATTCTGGTTTGTTTGATATGGATTTTGAAAACAAACTCAAATCTATTCGAGACTACCTCGAAAATACAGGTTTGCCACCTTGGCATCCGCCAAAAAAATCTGGATTTTTCAGACATTTGGTAGTTAGAAAATCTTTTGCTCAAGATCAACTTTTAGTCATGTTGGTTTGTTCATCGTCGCATTTAGATCAGTTTGATGTTCAGGCGTTTTCGACGTTTTTACAGAAACTTTTAGGTAAGCGTTTGGCAGGATTTCTTTTTACTTTGAATGACGAAATTGCCGACCGAACGATGGCAACAACTGGAAAAAGTGAATTAATATATGGAGAGGACTTTTTGTGTGAACGCCTTTGTGGTTTAGAATTTCAGATGAAAATGCCTTCCTTTTTTCAGACAAATCCAAAATCTGCTGAACAGTTGTATTCAAAAACTTTAGATTATGTTTTTGAAGATGTTAAACCTGATGAAACATCAGATCGGAATGTTATTCTCGATTTATTTTGTGGAACAGGAACCATAAGCCAATGTTTGGCGCAGCGAAAAGCTGATCATCAAAAAGTAATTGGTGTAGAATTGGTAAAAGAAGCGGTTGAAGATGCGATTGCAAACGCCAAAAGAAATCAGATTGAATCTATTGATTTTTATGCCAATGATGTCGGTAAATTTTTGCTCGACCATCCCGAATATAAAAACCGAATTGATTGTGTAATAATGGATCCGCCAAGAGCTGGAATTGCACCAAAAACACTTAAAAAAGTGATTCAACTCGACGCCCAACGCATGGTTTATGTGTCTTGCAATCCGGCAACGCAAGCTCGTGACCTAAAACAGTTGCAAGATTCTGATTATAAAGTTGTTAAATTTAGTTTTGTCGATCAAT